>JBAWWJ010000007.1:0-74276 GCA_037146815.1 Planctomycetota bacterium | reverse complement strand
TTTTTTCACGTTCTTTCCGAACTCCGCTAAACAGGTTCGCTTACTTGAGGTCTAGAATAATGCAGTAGCGAGCGGCGGATTACATGAATTCGCTGGCCGCGATTCGTCGCAACTGATTGCCGTGCATGACCCATCAACGTTGACAATCCCCTGATATACCGTAAAACTTCGGTGATGTTTTACCGTATTTCTTCGGTCGACTATGTGTTCGCTGCAAAAACTGATGAAGACGCACGTCGAATTTCGCACTGACGCATTTCCTCCATACGACGGCGAGGAGGATGAAATCAATCCCGGGCGATACGGTAAACGCGTGGCAGAGTTCCTTGTCAGTGGTCTGAAGCAAAAAGGGTTCGAGCTGCTGGACCCGTTCGCGGAAGACTGGGGCTGGGTGGTGCCCGTCAAAAATGACGCGTTCAGTCTGTGGATTGGATGCGGGAACTACGACGAGTATCCTGATGATGGGTTTCTGTGTTTCATCGAACCCCATCAACCGAGAATCCGTCGCTGGTTGTTGTGGACGGTTGATACGTCCGCAAGAATCGCGGCATTGCAAGAAGCCATCGACCAACTGCTCTCGGCGAATACGGCCGTCCGGGACAAGAAGTGGTGGACTTACGACGAGTTCAACTGGCCGGGGCAGCAGCGAACCAACGGATGAAGCTGACCGGGGCCGCCATCCTGGTTTCACGCGGCATTAAGGTCTTGCAGGCGGCCCCGGCAGCTTATACTTATCGTTATGCGGCGGAGAATCCGTCGAGTGGCAGGCTGCTTCATGAACGATCCTGAATTCTCAGATTTCGGTGCTTCGTGCTCGGACGGTGAGATCAGGGTGCGCGTTGTGGATCATTGGACCGGCGAGCCACCTCAGGGAGTGCCAATCTACTTTGGTGCAACCGAAGAGGCGGCGATGGGGAAAGTCTGTTGCCAAAAAGGAGGCGGGGTCACGGACCAAGACGGGTTTGCTCCCGTCATGGAATGGCCGGTGGGCCCTGTATACATCTTCATTCCTCCAGACTTCATCCAGCAAGCCTTTGTTGTTCCGAGTGAGGCTTCAGAAGTAATGTTTGAATGCCCTGACTTTGTTAAATCGATTCGGCACGGGTTCAACTGGTGAATCGATCACCGCCTAACAATGCGGCTGCACGGACCACTCCACGGGGCTTCTGAGAGATTGCCGTGGCAAGCTTCGGACTCCGTCTGGTAAAATCGCTAGTCGCGACTCGTGATTGCAAAAGATGAGTGCCTGGTTTCGGGCCGTACTGAATAACAGAATTGCCGGGACATTTGATGACTGCCGCATCTCCAAAACTCGGGCCTTTCGATTTAGAAAGGGTATTCCGCACCGTGGACAAAATCACCGAGCGGCTTAACCGGGCGACCGCAGGCCTTAATGCCGCTGGAATTCCGTATGCAGTCATCGGTGGAAACGCGGTCGCAAACTGGGTGTCCCGAATTGACGAATCGATGACTCGCTTTACGAAAGATGTTGATATCCTGTTGAGGCCAACAGATCTCGATCTTGCGGAAGCGGCGCTGGTGGCATCGGGTTTCCAAAAACGCACCACGCTTGGAATTGTTGCATTTCACGATGGACCTGAGGGCAAGTCTGGCGATGCGATCCACGTGGTACTTGCAGGACAAAAAGTCCGTCCAGAATATCTGTTACCTGCCCCCGATGTCGAAGAGCGAGAACGCGGCCCCAATTATTTTATCTTGAATCTGGATGCTCTGGTCCGCATGAAACTCACCTCAAACCGCGATCACGACCGGACTCACATTCGTGATCTCATGCGAGTTGGACTCGTCGATGAAACATGGTTGTCTCGCGTGCCGTGCGAACTTGTGGAACGGCTGAAGTACTGCCTCGATACGCCGGACGGCTGACCAAAATTGAAGAATCGAGGTTCAGGCCAAATCCGTCCGAGTAACTATGTGTCAGCATACTCGGGAAATCGCTCGACGGCGATTCGGATGATTCTCATGAGGTCACGGCCCTGCCCCGACGTCAACGATGGCCAAATGGCAAACATGTGGTTGGTAGGTGCGAATTGAGGCTTGGCATGTGGCCAAGGGTATTCGGAATTAGGACCGTCATTAGCAAGTGCGGGTGCAAGACGCTCAAGTTCATAGGCGATTGGGAGAGTTGCCCGAATCCACGATTGAAAGTCAGCAAAGCGATTGAAGGTGAACAGATTTGCAATTCGATCGCGATCTTCCTGACGAATTTGGCCCAGAAATCGCAGAAATCGCACAAAACTCGCATGACTTTGAGGTGGTGCAGACCCGGATCTCCAGAAGTAAGCCTTCGCGATCTTTTCTGTCACCATCTGCAGGTAATGCAGTGAGTGGCACTGCGCAACTCCCATGCCACGAATCAACACGAATGCTTCATGATCCGATATCGCCTGTTGCCACCACACTTTCTGGTAACTGTTCATGATCGGTATGAAATTGCATCTTCGAGGGACCAATTGCCCGGAAGATCGAGGTCGCGCACTTGAAATCGTTTCCATTGCGCGGGAGTGACATCCAAGACAAACAGTTTGTGCGCGTTGTCCGTCCCTGTATCAATTCCAAAATCTATTGGTTCAAGTGAGTCATCGTTTCGATCGCCGATGAGTTCGTTGATTTCAACGAATCGGATTTCCCGGTCATCCGCATTCGTGGGCAGGTAGTAAACAGCCACGATTCCTGGATCCGTCTGAAGATGTTGATGCGCATACCAAGCCGCCATTGAATCACGATCAAACAGCGTTGCAGACATCTATCTACTCCGTGTTGGGTCAAGGAAGAAGCTCTTCAGGAACGAAAAAACAGTCCGAACGAACCGTCTTTCCATTTTAGAAATGTCTGTCATGCATGCAACAAATTATTCGGCATAAAATACTGCCAGCCAGATCGTCGGCTCAACCGGTGTTGTCCATTCGACCCGATGCCGACGATGAGCTGGAATATTTACGAAGTCGCCCGGCTTTAACTCGATGACGTCATCTTCGAACCGAAGACGCGCCGCACCCTTCAGGACGATGACCCATTCGTGCTCGTTCTGGTCATACCAGAAGCCTTCGGGAGAGGCATGCCCCTGCGAGACGATGCGTTCGAGTCGCACGTTGGCCGAATCAAGCAGCGTGGAGAAAATCTCGGTCGGCAGATCTCCGGGAAGATCTGCTAAGAGATTCTTGCAGGTACCTCTGTCGACAGTCATGGACGCGCGTCCTCAAAAACATCCAGATTTGTCTACAAGATCCGCAAGCCTTTGGGTAGCGATTCTCCAAAGATCAGCGACTGGTCTTCGGATTCCAGCGTTCCGACTTCTCGAACCAGTTGGCGATATCGCTTGGGGGCCGAAACCTTGTCCATCCAGGCTTCGACACTGTGGACAGTACTGCCGTCGATATCGCGATAGCGATCACCGGTCTTGCGACTGAGTTGCATCACGGCAAATGCCGCCAATGATTCGGTGGTGGGCGTCTGCATCAGGCCGATCAGCCAACGGGTCACAATGTCGGGAGCGACCACCCCGTTGAGCGGACCATAGACCAGACGTCGTGCACCAACGCGACCCAGAGCCCAGTATGCGGCCGAATGCAGTTGCGCAAATCGATCACGTCGCAGGATGTCCAGCAACAAGTCACCGATCTCGTGCTTGAGCGATAGCGGCAACAGTTCACAGGCTCCGAGAAGTCGCAGGATCTCAGCCGATTCATGGGGGTTGCTGCCAAAGTCACTCCCTTTGCCACCGCCTGATTGACGGAGTCCCTGTCGAACGGATCCGGTGAGTGGATTGGCCAGGGCCAGTTGCTGACCGGCCGTCAGTCCACCTGCGATTCTGCGCCAGAGAATCAACGACTCCGCCCGAGAGGCGGGTGTTGGAAAGGCCTGCTTCCCATGAAGCAGCTTCCAGGTCTCTGCCACGCGCCAGTCATCAACCGCCAATCCGTAGCCGGGTCGCAGCGAGAAACCCGCCAGGTTCAGCCAGCGGGCTTCGTGCTGAGCACTCAATCGGCGCCCCGGTTCGATTTCAATCAGCGATTCCCAAAGCTGACGCAGCAGGGTCGTCGGCCATTCGTCGCGATTCATTCCCAACGTCTCGGTCAGTCGCTTCATCAGCGATGCCGGGTCTCCCTGGCGTGGTGTAAACGTCTGTTCGATCACGACTCGTGCAGACTCGCGAACCGCGTCATCGAAGACCCCTTGACGTTCGGCGATCGCTTCGTGAGCGGCGATATCCGTATGAGTCGCTGAGCGGACATCGAACAGCAGTTTCCAGGATCGTTTGCCGTCAACTTCTGTACACCACAGATCGAGTGTCCCGATTTCTGTCAGCTTGGCCTTCAGGATGACCGAGACCGTCGCCGCCTCTTTCGATTTGCCTGTTTTGAGGACAGTCCGGATTGGCGGCAGGGACTTGATCTGTTCAGGATCAACGTCGACCAACTCACCTGGCTTGTCGGTCAATCGCGTGCTGGAGACGTACAGCGGGAACTCGATCGGCTGGGACACCAGCAATTGAAACTGCTGCTGTGTCAGATCGATTTCGTGACCCGGTTCAATCCCCGCAGGAAGCAGGCACAAGGCGCGATGCGTGGCTTCAGACGGAGCATCGACCCCGATGTAGTAGGTCCGCGCCAGCCCCGCGGAAATTCGGACCCCTTCACCTCGCCTGACCATTCCGTAGTAAGCGGCACCTCGTGCCACGGCCAAGTCGAGGCGTTCGTTTTCCAGGACAACCGGAGTCCACGTTGGATCCCCCTGTCGAAACCATTTCTCCAGTGCGGCGACCAGACGCTGTTGAAGTAATGGTGATGCGAACACGCCTCCGTTAAACAGAACGATATCTGGTCGCGCCGGGTCGATCGACGTTGACGCCGATTCCGCTTGATCCTCCATCGCCACGAATCGATGTGCCGTCAGAAACTGAGCGAGATACTTCGTAATCGCGGCATCTGGGGCATACGGCAGACCAAACTCCTGAAAGCCGGATTGCGAGGTAATCGGCTTTGCGTCGAGCGGCACGTCTGGAAAGAAACCGTCGATCAATATCGATTGAATCTCGTCCCGTGTCACTGAGACCTGCAATCCACCACCGATCAATCGCGAGCCACTCCCCGGCAGTGTCAGAGTCCATTTTTCCGGGGCGTCAGCACCCATCAGGACTTCTTTTAATTGGCGGCAACTGCGCACCAGAACACTCCATTGCCGTGGCTCCAGTCGTCCATCACCTTTCAGGCGACGCTCCAGAAAATGAGCCAGTGCCAGGTCGAAGTTGTCACCCCCAAGGATCAGGTGATCACCAACCGCGACACGATGGAATAGAACAATCCCATCACTCCCCTTGCGGACTCGAATCAGAGTGAAGTCGGTTGTTCCCCCTCCCACATCGCAGACAAGAATCTTTTGCCCGGGCGAGACCTGCTGATCCCATGTCTGAGCATGCTTATCAATCCAGGCATAGAACGCCGCCTGCGGTTCTTCGATCAGGACCACTCGATTCAGACCGGCTTGTCGAGCGGCTTTGACCGTGAGTTCGCGAGCCACTTCATCGAAGGATGCCGGAAGTGTCAGTACGAAATCCTGATCGGCCAGCGGGTGCTCAGGAAATTTCGCATCCCAGGCTTCACGGTACTGTTGCAGATATCGTGCACTGACGGTGACTGGTGACAATCGTTCGACGTCTTCAGCCCCCTGCCAGGGGAGCAGGTCGGCTGTCCGATCGACGCCGTTATGACAGAGCCATGATTTGGCAGATCCGATCATCCGGCCAGGAACCTGAGTTCCATGATCTCTCGCAAAATGTCCGACGAAATATCCCCTGTCCGATTTCTGCCATGGCATTTGAATCGAGCCGACTGGAAATTCCCCTGCAGCAGGCTGGTAATGAAACGAGGGAAGCGTGTCGCGTACTTCGATCTGGCCAGGGGCGACCACTTGAGGGACTGAGAACGTATGGATCTGCCGGGGAGTCTCGCTGGAATCCACATACGCCATTGCGGAATTAGTTGTTCCCAGATCGAGTCCAACGACGAATCGACTGAGGTCTGGTGCATCTGAACTGGTCATCGTGCGACAATTGTCCTGGCGCGGTTATTGAGGAATGCGGTCTTCATTTGGTGGGGAATGACTCTTCGTTCGGACTGGGGTTCATAGTGCCATGGGTGCCACGGTCTTGGAGCATAGGTATCTACACAATGCAATTTTCGGTAGGTTCAGCCATGGTTTGCGGCCCAAAGGGCCGGTCGTTCCTTTCGATGAGTCTAAAGACCAAAGGAATGTTCGGCCCTTCAGGCCTCAGATCCTGTTTTCACATCGTTTCCCAGGGCCGAAGGGCCCTGGCTGGGTGAACTGCTGGCCCACTTGGGCCGTAAGACCGAAATCTCCCGGGGTTTCTGAAAAGCACTCACCTCGACTATTTCTTTGACTTTATGTTTCAAAACATATGGGGTTGGAGTCCTCGACAAGGCCGTACAGATCACAAATCGACGGCTTTCTGCGACGCGATTTGTTGTGCTCCGCCGCTGTTACAGAGTTTCTCGCCATAAATCGAAAATCCCTGACCGTGGATGTACTATACGACCTTTCCCCGTGACTCATCAAAGCACTCGCTCATCCTTTGTGAGGATCCCCATGCACGTTTCGATCCGTTCGTTCATGATCATCGCCCTGTTTGCATCCGGTGGATTTGCCCAGGATGTCAAAGTTCGGGGAACCATTGTTGACTCGGGCACAGGAAAACCAGTAGCAGCCAGGATTTACATTCAGGGAGCGGACGGGAAATGGTACTTTCCCAAGTCCGATGATGCGACCGGCTCTGCCATCGAATACAAGCGACAGGTCGGGACGAGCAGCATCGAACAGCATGTGACTCTCTCAGCTCATCCGTTCGTCGTAGACCTGCCGCCGGGGAGGTACACATTCCTTGTCGAACGAGGAAAGGAATACCAGCCCATCGAAAAGGTGATTGAGATTCCCAATCTTCCGGCGCCGATCCTGATCGAGATCCGGCGCTGGACGAATATCGTCAGTCACGGCTGGTATTCGGGCGATGTCCACGCGCATCGTCCGCTGTCTGAGATGCCGAACCTGGTGATGGCGGAAGACTTGAATGTTGCGATGCCCCTGTCACATTGGGTGACAGCAGCAGAAACCAGTCCTGTCAGCGGAAACCGCGTGAAAGAACCTGCTCCCAAGCCCGCATGGATTCCTGTCGACGCGACACACGGAATTTATCCGCTGAATACCGAATACGAGATTTTCACCGTCGGCGGAAAGTCGCACACACTCGGAGCGGTCCTGATCTGTGGTCAGAAGTCGGTGATTGATCAAGGGGTTCCCCCTGTCAGACGAATTGCAGAACGAGCCCATGCGGAAGGGGCGTTTCTGGATCTGGAAAAGCATTCATGGGCCTGGTCACCGATGATCGTGCCACTGATGAAAGTCGATCTGTTTGAACTGTCGAACAATCATTGCTGGCGCACCCCGTTTGGCTTTTCGGCGTGGACTGTGGATGCCGCTCCGAAAACGATGAACCTCGAAATGACCGACAAAGGATTTACCGAATGGGGGTGGATCGAATTCGGCCTGAAGAGCTATTACGCCTACTTGAATTGCGGCTTTCGCATGATGCCGTCGGCAGGAACGGGGGCCGGGGTACATCCAGTCCCATTCGGATTCGGCCGCGTCTATGTGCATGTCCCGGGCGAGTTCACCTACGAGAAGTGGCGGAATAACCTGCTGGCAGGACGCAGTTTCGTGACAACAGGCCCGATGATGCGACTGTCATTTAACGGGGCAGGTGCCGGCGAAACCTTTCGGGTCACCGAGAACACCGCCACGGTCAAGGTGAGCGGAGTCATCGAATCTGCTGCACGACTGGGCCGCGTCGAAATCCTGCGTGACGGTGATGTTGTCTGGTCCATCTCTCACGAGGAATTGAAGCCACGCGACGGCGTCTATTCGGTCACGATCGATCAGACAGTCTCGTTTGAGCGATCTGGCTGGATGGTCGTACGGTGCTTTGAATCGCACGCAGACAAGCGAGTCCGATTCGCGCATACCGCCCCGGTCTTCGTAGAAATCCCCGGCAAGCCAGCAATCCCCAAGAAGTTCGAAGTGGAACATTTCGTCGATCGCATCGAAAAGGAACTCGCCCGCCCCAAGGGAGTCCTAAATGCCGACACAATCGACGAATACAATGAAGCCCTGCAGATCTATCGCGGACTGTTACCAATTTCGCGATGAAAGGTCGAACGAGTTCGGCGTAACAGGCGCCAGTTTCCCAACGTCTCCCAACCTCGCCGAGACGACCGACCGAAGGACACACCAAATTCACGACTGGCGCGGTCGTAACTTTCGATTTTCGGTTGCTTCATCGTCATCACAGGCGACATGATGCCACGGAGGCTATTCATTCGGACGCCGTTACCAGCACGTCAATTCGAGACCCGGGAAAACGAGATTGGATAATCGCTCAACGAGTTACCTGCGAACGAGCTCAATTGTTCTGGGATGTTCCACGCTTTTAACGCTGATGTTCTGGGGACCACTCTGGTTTGGATCCGGATTCGTCGGTGGCGACCTTTATTCGTATTTCTTCCCTCAAAAGGCGTATCTCGCGGACCGACTGCACGCCGGTGAATTTCCACTCTGGAATAATCTGACGGGATTTGGCTATCCGGTCCTTGGGGAAAGCCAGACCGGCGCGGCTTATCCTCCCTATCTGGTGGCGTACTTCTTTCTTGAGCCAAATACCGCCTACAACCTGCAGCATCTGTTGCACTATTTCCTCTGTTTTGGCGGAGTCTGGCTGTACTGCCAACGGATCGGAATGCGAACCAGCGGAGCGATATTATCTGCCATTGTGTTTACCTATGGCTGGTTTCCTCCCCGCGCCTGTCTGGAATGGGCAATTGTCACCGGGGCCTGGTTCCCCGTGGCATTGTGGTGTGTGGAATCGTTCCTGCAGACTCGCTGGTGGCGTTATGCCATCGGGTTGAGTCTGGTACTTGGCCTGCAACTTCTTCCCGGTCACTTTCATCTGGCGTTTATCACGCAGTTGGTCGTGGTGGCGTACGGAACATGGCGCGTCTTCTGCCTGCCGAGTCCGGGCGTGAAACCTGGAAGCATGGTCTCGCGCGACAAGATTCAACTGCTGTCAGCCTTGTCTGCCGCGATTGTGGCGGGATTTCTGATCGGGGCTGTTCAATTGATTCCCGCGTGGGAGTTGAAGGCTCGCAGCAGCCGAGCTTCTGTCGGAGCCGATCATGACCCCTCGTACGGGCATCTTCCGCCGCTGTATCTTTCGCAGATCTGTATGCCCTGGTGCTGGTACAGCCCGGCAGAGATTGAGGGTGAGGAAGGAATCCGTACGCTGACCGAGTTTGGTGCTCCATGGCACTGGTTTGGCCCACATCATGATCTCGATCAGGCATTGATGAAGTCACGGGCCGGCGGGCTGACGACAGTTTCCACGAACAAGGTCGAAGCTCATTTGTATTGTGGGCTGATTCCGCTGGGTCTTGCCTGCTGGTGGCTGCTCGGTAGCCTTGCCCGTACCAGGGTTGTCATTTCCAAGTCCATTGGCGATATGCCGGTTTCCGATGATCGGCTCGCATTGTTTTCGTCGCGTCGAGCGGAAGCCCGTTTCTGGGCTGTTGCCGGGACCCTTGCGGTGATTTACGCGACAGGATGGTTGTTACCGATCGCCCGGCACATTCCTGGTTTCAATTTCTTCCGCGGCCCTGGACGTTACGGAATTGTGACGACGTTTGCTGTGGCGATTCTGGCAGGTCGAGGGTTTGGCAAACTGGTCGAAGGTCGGTCGGGGATTGGTCGAATCGCCTTGATTGGCTGCGTCCTCTGGTCAACGGTCGGTGACCTGTGGCTGGTTTCGCGAATGGTGACTTATGCCACTATCGTTCCTCGACCTGCGATCACTCTGCGAGACCAGAGTCCCATCCGCAAGTTGTTGCTGGAGCAAGCAGAGTCGCCGCGGCTGTATGCGCCAATGCAGAATCTGGGAAATCTTCTGGGGGTCTCGTGCCTGCCCGTTTATCTTGGTATTGCCCCTTCTGAATACGCCGATCCGAAGTTTGCCGGCCAGGGTATGCCCAAAGGGGATGTCGCGGCACGTCCAAACACTGCCAATCCGGAATTGCTGAATTGGTTAAAGGAATCCGGCGTGACGCACATCCTCAGCGAAACCCGGCTGGACCATTCGTCGTGGCAGGTGACTTTGATCTGGGAAGGTCACGACCCGATGTTGAATACGGCCATGGGGCGATCAGAACCGCTGTTCCTGTACAAACTCAACAAGTGCAAAGGTCGAGCGTCGATGATTTCGACGAACGGATCCGGGACCTCCGTAATTGTTCCCGTTCAATCAGCAGCGAACTGGATTTCCATGGTAGTGGATTCGGACGGAGGTCAGCTGATTCTGCGAGACTTGAACTATCCGGGATGGCAGGCAGAAATTGATGATCGGCACGCTGAGTCTGTCACGTCTGGCGCGTTTCGTGAAATTGAAGTTCCGCCGGGGAAACATACGGTGACGTGGGTCTATCGACCGTTCAGTTTCTGGCTCGGGTTGGGAATCAGTATCGGGACGCTGTTCGTCCTGGCAACGATCAGCCACTTTCGGTTCTGGCGCGGTTCGCCCGCCGCCGTTCGCCTCTTGGAGTCAAAACGCCCCCTCGTTCACACAACCCTGCCTAGTTGAGCTTGCTTTTTCTGTCACGCCAATCGCTCTTGAGGTCCTTGACGTGCTTGACGAGGAAGTTAAACAGGTGCTGTTCTGTCTTGAGTTGCTTGCCGATCAGGTCGGTTCCGCGAAGCTTGGTGTCATAAAGTTCCAGATACATCATGTCGAAACCCTCTTTTTTGGGGGCGAGGATGTCATGGATCTTTTTGGCGGCGGCTGCGTCCGTCGCGTTCTTGGCTCCAGCAGCAATCAGAACAGGGCCCTTCATTCCGCGGATCATGGCATAGGCTTTGTTTGTGGGAAGGCCTGCGGCGTTTTCTTCCGGTGACAGCAGTGCCAGCGCCCGGACATCCTGACCGCGTGGCGTTGACTGGGCCGGGGTCGGGGCGTCGTCGTAGGGAAGCTTACTCCAGTCGACTTCTGTAAAGACGACAGCCACTGGTGCGCTGGTATCCGCAGCAACAATTCCCAGCTTGTTCATGTTCAACTGCTTGTTCTGGTGTTCCTCGAAGATGAATTTCTTGACCGCATCCAGATCGAGCATCATTCCGACGTAGTCTTTTGCTTTGAAAGGGCCTTCGTGCTTCTTGCCCCCGAGGTTGCTTTCCCCGTGGTTACGTAGATCGACCGTGATGACGGCAAATTCTACTTTCTGAAGCTGCTCAGCAAACGATTTCCAGGCCAGGCGATTTCCACTCTTGCTGGGAAGCAGCACGACCACGGGAGCGTCTTGTCCCGCCGTTGATTTGAAGTACGTTATCTTGATTTCGACGCCATCTTTTGTCACGACAGACGTGTCGTGACTCGACGGCTTGGCGGGAGCCTGAGCCCAGGCCGAATTCGCTGCCAGCGAACAGGCCAGCAGTGCCGTCAATGGCAAAAGACTGCCTGCAAAGGAACGAGCACGTGGTAACCAGCGCGTGGGCGACAAAATCGGTCGCATAGGATTCCTCCAGATGTCGATCAGCAAGCGAAAATGCACGCCGTACGGCGTTGATGCAATAGCTTCGCACGGGGATTGACGCCGTGTCGAGCGACTGTCAGTGTAGAGCCCCAGAAATCGACGGTCAATTCGCCGCAGGTTCTGGCTACGTAGTTTTAGGGGACTTGTCCGATTCCGGCTGTTGTTCCGCTTCGCGTGATTCCTCGGGATACTCGTTTTGAACGAGCCCCATTTTTCCGTCATTGCTTCAGGATCGTTTGCGTTGAATTCGGACGTCGTTACTCAAGGCTTGTTCGTGACCGGTACCGATACTGCCGTTGGCAAGACTCATGTCGCCGTTCGGATTCTCCGTGAATTGTCAGCCAGCGGGACAAAAGCGGGTGCGTACAAACCTGTCTGCTCGGGTGCAATTCAGGAACCAGGCAAAACGGTTCGCTGGGACGATATCGAGCGGTTGCGTGGGGCTTTGGACGAAACCTGGCCCGACGACAAGATCTCGCCGCAACGGTTTCTGGCCCCGCTGGCTCCACCGTTGGCAGCTCGTCTGGAAGGACGTGAAGTCGATTTCAGAAAAGCCATTGAGGGGGCTCGCTGGTGGAATGGCCATGTCGATCTGCTGCTTGTCGAGGGAGCGGGAGGCCTTCTTGCCCCCGTTTCTTCGGGCGAATTTATCGCAGATTTGGCCAGAGAAATCGGGTTCCCGCTGGTGATCGTCGCTCGCTGCGGATTGGGAACGATTAATCATACTCTGCTCACGATAGAAGCAGCAAAACACCGTGGATTGATGATTGCCGGGGTTGTCTTGAACCAGAGCCATCCGGGCGACGATTACTCGCTGGCCGAATCGAACGCAGCCGAAATTGAGTCCCGGGGAGGGTGCCCGGTTCTGGGAGTTATGAAATGGGGGGAGTCTGACGGTTTGCAACGGCACGGAAGTCCCGTCACAATCGCATGGACGGAATTGGCTCGAGCCTGAGTGGGAGTGCCTGAGTTCAACGCCGTTTTTGAGAGTTGACCGGGCCGAAGTGATTCTTTTTGTCAGACAGGTGCGTGTATGGCGACGGAAGTCAGTTGTGGGCAATGCCAGGGTCGGCTGCTCGTGGAAACGTTAGGAGTAGTTGTCGCGTGCCCTCACTGCGGGACTCACCTCTCGATTCCAGCGCCGGCTCCGGAACTCGCATCTGCGGCTGTACCTCCGACGCCGGAACCAGTCCCCGCCCAAGTCCTACCTGTGGTTGCGGTTTCTCATCCGGCACCGGCTGTCGAGCAACCGGCGATGATTCCGCAATCGGCGGGTGCACAGACCAGCCCGATCCCGGCAACCCCGGAAGATCCCAGCGTTTTTTTCGCCAGCGCTGACGATTTCAGTGCAAATCCAGGCCAGATCGGCTGGCACAGTGCTCCAAACCTGTTTCTTTCCAGTGATGCCGAACAGGCTGCGGCACAGTCGGAAACAACGATTGAGCAACAGCCGTCAACGCCACCGCAGCCGTTGTTTACCTCGCCGCTGATGGAGCGTGATGAATCGGCGGCGTCGGCAGCAGCCTTGGAACCGACCGTCACATTTGCCGCAGTTCCAGCACCCGAAATTACGTCAGCGACACCCGTACCAGCAATCCAATTTGATGTCTCTGCGTCGCAGCCACTGGTTTTCGGAACATTCGCCGCGGACGCGGGTTCCACCGACGCCACGACGGTGATGCCACCGGTTCCAACACCGCCTGCGTTTGAGGCGGCACCGGCTGTGTTTAGTGCTGCCCCGGTGGCTCCGGTTTTTGGCGCCGCACCTGCAACGCCCGTTTTTGGAGCTGCACCTGCACCAGCTTCAACCCCGGCCGTCTTCGGTGCCGCACCCGCGGCACCTGTTTTCGGCGCTGCACCAACGAACATGGCCAGTACCGTGACATTTGGTGCCGCTCCAGTTGCACCAGTTACGGCAGCGGCCCCGGTGGCAGCCGCACCTACGTCACAAGAACCGATTCCATCGCGTACGGTGGCTCAGGATGCGGCGGAGTTCGCTGAGAACGAAATTGCGGCACGCCTGAAATTCCTGACGATCCTTCTGATCGTGGTGGGAAGTTATGCCAGTGCCGTGACGATTGTGCTGGTCTATATGCTGGTTTTCGGCAGGATCAGTGCCTTGGAAAGTCTGCCGGACATGCGGCCGCCTACCAACAAGAATGGCGATATCAGTTGGCAGTTCAATCCTGCCAGTAACAATCTCCCTTCGGGACATGTCCTTTCGCTCGGAGATTCTCAGCGTTTCGGCAGTGTTCGAGTGACACCGGTCAAGGTGACTCGCGGCCCGTTGAAATTTGAACACTACACGGGGCAGGCAGGAATGGCCCGCGATCCTTCGGAACCGGTGCTGAAACTTTGGGTGAAGTTTGAGAATGTTTCACGTGACCAGACATTCATCCCGCTCGACCCCTGGGTCCTGTTCACACGGCGCTCGATCGACATGGGCCGCATCATCCAGGCGAACGGTTTTTTGTCACTGGAAGCGAATCGCAAGGATCCCAAGGCCACGCGGTTCTTTTTCTTTGACATGCCAATTCACAGCGAATTTCGAATCGCTGGTCAGAACCTGAATCGCGAGTTGAGCCCCGGTGAAAATGTGGAAACTTTTATCCCCTCTGAAGAGGACGCTCGATCGTTGTCTGGTTCGCTCGTCTGGCGATTTCAGTTTCGCAAGGGATATAACCCGCAGTCGGAACGGGGCGTGACGACTCTTGTCGATGTCCGATTCAACAGCAGCGACATCAAAGACGAACGAAGCTGAGCGAACCAGAAATTCAACTTGTCTCTTGAAAGTCGCAGCATGAGTCCATTTCGACGCGATGACATTCTGAATCGACTGCGGGCCAAAGTTGCCGCAGGCCAGCCGATCATCGGCGGCGGGGCGGGAACGGGGCTATCCGCCAAGCTGGAAGAAGCAGGTGGAATTGATCTGATTGTCATTTACAATTCCGGGCGGTTTCGAATGGCAGGCCGAGGCTCGCTGGCAGGGATGATGCCCTACGGCGATGCCAACGCCATCGTGATGGATATGGCTCGCGAAGTTTTACCGGTCGCAACAAAGACCCCGGTGCTGGCAGGAGTTTGCGGAACGGACCCGTTTCGCCTGATGCCTTTGTTTCTGAAAGAGGTTCAAAGTGTGGGATTTTCCGGAGTGCAGAACTTCCCGACCGTTGGACTGTTCGACGGAAATTTCCGGGTCAATCTGGAAGAAACGGGGATGGGCTACGGGCTGGAAGTCGACATGATTCGCATGGCCGTGGAACTCGGCCTGCTGACGACCCCGTATTGTTTCAACGATGACGAAGCCGCCGCAATGGCGGCTGCTGGCGCCGACATCCTGATTCCGCATATGGGACTCACGACGAAAGGGATGATCGGGGCCTCCACAGCCGTGACGCTCGAAGAGTCTGCCCGCCGATGTCAGTCGATGCACGACGCCGCCAAACGAATCAAACCGGACATTCTGGTCCTTTGCCACGGCGGACCGATCGCGGAACCGGAAGACGCCCAATACATTCTCGATCATACTGAAGGGATTGTGGGATTCTACGGTGCCAGTTCCATGGAACGCCTGCCGGTCGAACCCGCGATTTCGAATCGAATCCGTGAATTTGCCGGGATCCGGTTCCGAAAGTGACATCATAGCAGCCGTTCGAGTCTGGCCATCCCTCGGAATGGGTTGATGGTTGCTCCCCATCGGAACGCTGCTTACACTGCTTTCCGCTGATTTTTGAATCTCACCTGCCTGAATCCTTCCTCGAAAACGCTCCTGGAGTTCTGCATGTCGCTGCCGTCCCCTGCTGAAGCGAAAGGCCTGACGTCGACACAATGGCTGATTTGCGTCATTGCCTCGATTGGTTTCGCCTTCGACATTTATGAATTGCTGATGCTCCCACTGATCCTGCGTCCGGCGTTGCTGGAACTGACAGGTTTTCAGCCGGGGACTCCCGAATTTCAGATGTGGGTCGGTCGGCTGTTCTACATTCCCGCGTTTGCCGGTGGTTTCTTCGGGTTGCTGGGGGGTTATCTAACGGATCGTCTTGGCCGCCGTCGGGTTCTGACCTGGAGCATCCTGCTGTACGCGTTCTCGGCATTTGCGGCAGGTTATTCGACAAACATCTGGATGCTGCTGTTCCTGCGTTGCACCACGTTCATTGGGGTCTGCATCGAATTCGTGGCGGCGGTTGCCTGGTTGGCAGAACTCTTTCCGAACCCGCATCAACGTGAAAACGTACTGGGTTACACCCAGGCGTTTTCGTCGATCGGTGGATTGCTGGTCGCAATTGCGTTTGAACTTTCCAGCACATACGGAAGTACCTGGTTCTCGATTGTGGTCCCAGGATTCATGGCAGGACTGGGTGGAATCGCTCCTGAAAATCAGCATGCTGCATGGCGTTATACGCTCATGTCCGGTTTGCTCCCGGCGATTCCCCTGATCCTGATTCGTCCATTCCTTCCCGAATCACCAGCCTGGGAACAGAAGCGAATTGCCGGGACGCTACGTCGGCCCAGCATTGCAGAGCTTTTCTCGCCGCAACTGCGTAAGACCACAATTGTCACGGCTTTGATGTTTGCCTGCAGCTATGGAGCTGCTTTTGGTGCGATTCAGCAACTGCCACAGATTGTTCCCGGTCTGGCTGACGTGAAAGCAACCGTTGCTGCTGAAATCGAAAAGCTGGAACTTCCCAAGGACGAAGTTGCGGCCAAGAAAAAGAAGATGGGCAAGACTCGCGAGATCGAAGGGAAGGTCGCTTCTCAGTACACGAAAATGCAGGAAATCGGCGGTCTGCTCGGACGGTTTCTGCTGGCTGTTCTGGCAGTGCGAATTGCCAGCCGTCAAAAGCTGTTGCGAGTCTTCCAGGTACCTGGCCTGCTGCTGATGCCAGCGATTTTTGCGTTGTTTCTGACTGTTGAGAACCGGACGTTCTTCGTGATCAATCTGGATTGGCTTCTGCTGGGTAAGCTGCCGGTGACCACAATGTCACTCGGTGTCTTGATTGCCGGACTGTTTACCGTCGCTCAGTTCAGCTTCTGGGGAAATTATCTGCCTCAAGTTTATCCAGTTCACCTGCGTGGGACGGGTGAAAGCTTCGCAGCAAACATTGGTGGTCGCATGCTGGGAACGTCGTTTGCCTGGGTAACAGCAACGATCGCGGGCCTGGATATCACCCCAGGCGGTTCACCTCCGATGAAGTTCGCTTATACAGCCGCAGGAGTTGCCCTGTTCGTCTACGTTTGCGGCGTCAGTCTGAGCTTCTTTCTGCCGGAACCAACACCTGGGGCAGATGCGGAATAACAGACATGTGGCAAAGCAGCCTTCCCAATGTGCCACGAATTAAACGAGGGATCACGCCGACATGATCGAGGAATTGCGGAAGGCTATTTCGGAATTGCTGGAGGGGCGTGATCTTGATGTCGACTCGATGCGGGCCGCTGTCGGGGCGATCATGGATGGCCGATCGACGGAAGTCGAAATCGCGTCGTTGCTGACGGCGCTCCGCTGTCGCGGCGAGACTGTTGAAGAACTGGTTGGGGCCGCTCAGGCCATGCGGGAACGGGCGACGTTGATTCCGTGCCAGACGGAAAATCTGCTCGACACCTGCGGTACTGGTGGTGATGCGTTACACACGTTTAACATCAGCACCGCGGCTGCACTGGTGGCCGCGGCGGCGGGGCAACCCGTTGCCAAACACGGCAATCGCAGTGTCTCCAGCAGCAGTGGTTCCGCTGATGTTCTGGAAGCTCTGGGTGTTAACTTGCAGTTGTCCCCTGCTCAGGTCGCCGACTCTGTCGACACGGTGGGGATCGGGTTCTGTTTTGCACCGTTGCTTCACCAGGCAATGAAGTATGCGGCCCCGGTGCGAAAACAGCTTGGGTTCCGCACCATCTTCAATATGCTCGGTCCACTGACCAATCCCGCTCGCGCCGCGTTTCAAATCGTGGGAGCCAGCCGGACTGCCGCTGCCGAGAAATTGGCCAATGCGCTGCATCAACTGCAAGCGAACCGCGCTTTGGTGGTTTGTGGCAACGATGAACTGGATGAAGTCAGCCTGTGGGGTGAGACGACTGTCTTCGAAGTCTCGGCCAGCGGTGTGCAGAAACACATCTGGACGGTGGCCACCATGGGTTTGCCAACCTGCCGCGTCGAAGATTTGAAAGTCACCAACGCCGCAGAAAGCGCAGCGGTGATTCGTCGAGTCCTGGCGGGTGAGCATGGTCCCGCACGCGATATCGTCGTGGCAAATGCCGGGGCGGGCTTGCTGGCAGCGAACAGAGCCTCCACAATCGAAGAAGGGGTTGTGCTGGCGTCCGCCGCGATTGATCAAGGACGTGCGGCACAACTCTGTGATCGATTGATTGAATTCACGCGACCAAAGAGCTGACTTACAGCCGGTTCACCAGGATCGCACAATTCAAAATCCGGATGCGTTTGCACATTCGGCGGATGCATGAACAGACGAACGCTGCTCAAAGGAACATTGCCGACGTGCCGAAAAAACAGGCCAAGAACAAACTGCGAGTCGACTTTCGCAAGAATCGCAATAACACCGCGCGGCGGAATGACATCACCCGCGCTGTCGAGTCTGAAGGGCTCGATGTGGATGGCCTGGATCGAGGTCAACGAGTTTCCGGCAAAGGGGATCTGACGCGCAAACGAACCATCGTCGGTGCTCATCTTGAAGGCGAGAATATCGTCATTGATGTCGACGAAACCCAATGCCGACGTGGTCGTGTGCTGTCGGCGATCGGGTCCACTCAATGCACTGTTCAGGCAGACGCTGGCCAGCCAGAGGCGGGGCGACGGTTTGAATGTACGGTGCGACGTGTCGTCTGTACGGTCGCTCGCGAAGCGCGTAACGCCGTTGTGGCCGGGGATCACGTCCTGTTTCGTACGACAGACAGCGATCAAGGGGTGATCGAGCGCGTGGAGCCTCGCCAAGGTGTGCTGGCACGTGGGCAAAAGTACAAGCAGCACATTCTGGTTGCTAACATCTCACAGGTCGCCATCATTGCTTCCGCGAACGACCCGCCACTCAAACCGGCCCTGATCGACCGGTTTATCGTGAGTGCCGCCAAGGGTGAAGTTGCTCCGTTGATTGTGGTCAACAAGTGTGACCTCGTAGACTTGGCCGACCTGCAGCCGCTGATCGGCCAATACGCTCGAATGGGCTATCCTGTGATTCCCACCAGTGTGGTGACAGGGCTGGGAATGTCACGCTTGCGTCGGCAACTGAAAGAACACCAGACGGTGTTCACCGGTCAAAGCGGCGTCGGAAAGTCCTCACTGCTCAATCATCTTCAACCCGGCCTGGCCTTGCGCGTGGGTGACGTCAGTCATGTCACCCAGAAAGGGCGACACACCACGCGGTTTTCTGAACTTCGCGAATTGAATTCCGGGGGCTGGGTTGTCGACACACCCGGCATCCGGCAACTGGAACTGTGGGACGTCCAACCGGTCGAAGTGGAAGGGTTCTTCGTCGAATTCCTGCCGTTCGTTCCCCGCTGCAAGTTCCCGGACTGCCTGCATATGTATGAGGATGGCTGCGCCGTCCGCATGGCCCTGAAGCACGATATGATTTCGCCGACGCGGTACGAAAGCTACCTGAGAATGATCGTCGGCGATGATTGATCATTTCATCATTTCGGCTTTCCAAAGTGCTTGTCAGCGTAGTCGAGGAAGATTCCCCAGTCTTCGCGATCCATCGAGTGCTTGCCGGGCCGAATGAAATATCCGAGCTTGCTATCGAGCAAAACTCGCGACGCTGGGCGTTCCTTGGCATCCAACCCAGGGGTGCCTAACAAAGCATAGACCGGCGCGGCTGCTTTCAGCATTTCAAACTGGCCATCGGGATTCGCCCATTGATCTTCGACTGCATTGCTGAACAGCACGGGCCGCGGAGCACACAGCGCCAGCAGGCAGTGCTGATCGAATGGCAGCTTGTCGGGGGTCTCGTTAAACAGCACGAAGTTGTCGCAGAACCAATGTGGAAAGACCGTGTTGATCCGCCGGATTGTTTCCACATCCTTGCGGTCAATGGCGACTCGGCTTGGAGCCGTCCCGCCGCATCCCGCCTGGTGCGGAATTGCCAAAGCAATTCGCTCGTCCATGGCGGCGGCCAGGAGCGTCGTCTTTCCATTACGTGAATGTCCGACGGCAGCAATCCGCTTGACGTCGATCGCGCTGGAATGCTTTTCAACCAGGAAATCAATCACACGATGATAGCCCCAGGCCCATGCCGAAATTGCTCCTGCATCACTGGGACCGGGCGACGTCTGGCCCGGTTTGTAGAAGGCGGGTTCGATCCCATCACTGAAGTCGGCTGTATCGGGATCAATGTCCCCGCTATAGAAATTGGCGAGGGCATAACCGCGATCAATGATCAGATCGAGATTCCAGGCATCGGACTGAGTTCCGCGCCCCTTTTCCGTCGCCCGTTCATTTTCTGAGCCAGCGCAGGATTTGTAGACCCACGACTCGGGAATATGGATTTTCGGATGGTTGGCGAGAGCATGATTCCCGCAGAAATTCATGCCGACGAAGACGGGAGCCGGGCCAGATCGCTTGTTAGGGATTACGAGCAGGACGTGCAGACGGTGCTTCAAATCCGGGCCGAAGAATGCCAGTCGGCTTTCACTGAGCGTCGCCTTACCATCCAGAAACGTTGGATCTGTAAACAGGACTTCCTCGACAACCCATTTCCCGGGCTTGGGAGGAAGGTATCCGTACATGTAGTGCTGAAACAACGCCTGCAGTTCGGGCTTGCGTCGGGCATTCCAGTCCGCAGCGGTGGTGATTCGAGTCCCATCCAGCATCACCAGCGGATCTGGAAGTTCTGGCCGCGAAGAGAGTGACTTAAAATCTGGAAACTCGGCAGACAAACTCAGAGAACATGCCGCCAGCAAGACCAGGGTTGCAGGAATCAGAGACTTCAACATGGAGCGACTCCAACGGAATAACGTCATTGAAAACCATACGGTGCGGTGATGCACGGTATCCAACTTTGTCGCGTCCGCCAAGCTCTACGGAAACTCAACAGAAACTCGCTGGGGTAGCGGATCAAAGGCGAGCCAGAAGGTGGCGATGTCGGTCATTCGTCGGAGTACGTTTTCAACATCAACATGCGAAACACTGATCTCCGCTGATTTCCACTAATCAGACAGAGGATGAAATGGCTTTGACGGCATACTGGTTCAAGCATGCCGGGGGGGCTCGCTTCCTCGCGTTCGGGATCAGCGTGAATCAGCGGCGATCAGTGTTCCAAATCTCTTCCGCGGCTACTTTACGTGATCGCTCCGTGATCATGCCCCAGAATGCTTTCGCTGGTTTTGACACCCCAGAGCCTGTTGTCATGCCATCAAGCGGGCTTTGAATTTACCTCCTGACCACCAATCGCGGATTCACCTGGCTTGAATTTCAAATGGCCGAACAGCGGACATCAGGGGCTTGAATTGCTATCTTACAGGCGAAGGTTTCCGACAGGTCGATAGCCAGACAAGGCGTTTTGATCATGCAAATTCGTGTTGCCACACTGATGGTTCTGGTCACTTTTGGAATCGGTGCTCCCGTCCGTGGGGAACTTCCTGCCCCTGCTGACAAGAAGATCGATTACACGAAAGACGTGAAACCGATCTTCAAGCAACACTGCTTGTCGTGTCACGGCGATTTAAAACACGAGTCGGGTTTGCGACTCGACTCGCGCGAAGGACTGCTACGCGGCGGCGACCTCGGCAAGGCCGTCGTCGTCGGAAAAAGTGCCGACAGCCGTCTGATCCATTATGTCGCTGCGACTGACCCGAAGAATGTGATGCCCCCCGAAGGAGACCGCTTGTCCGCCGCTGCGGTCGGTATTCTGCGAGCCTGGATCGATCAAGGCTGCGTCTGGCCACAGGAAGAAAATGGCGTGGCGGTGAAGAACACGCACTGGGCTTACCAACCGCTCCGGCGAGCATCTCCACCGACAACAAAACGAGCCGACTGGGGACTCAATCCGATCGATCATTTTGTACTCGCGAATCTGGAACAACGAGGGATCGCGCCTTCTCCGACAGCGGATCGATACACTCTGATTCGCCGACTTTATCTCGATCTTCTCGGGTTGCTGCCGCCTGTCCCCGAAGTCGATGCCTTCGTCAATGACACACGTCCGACTGCCTACGAAGAACTCGTCGATCGTCTGCTCGACTCACCCCATTTTGGTGAAAGATGGGGCCGACACTGGCTCGATATGGCGCGCTATGCCGACTCTGATGGCTATGAGAAAGATAATCCGCGTCCCGATGCTTACCGCTGGCGTGACTGGGTGATCAATGCCATTAATGCAGATCTTCCCTTCGACCAGTTCACGGTCGAGCAACTGGCGGGAGACCTGCTTCCCAATGCCACGTCGGATCAGCGATTGGCAACCGCATTTCATCGTCAGACACTGACGAATACCGAGGGAGGCACAGACCAGGAGCAGTTCCGGAACGAAGCCTGCTTTGACCGGACCGAAACGACCGGAGCCGTCTGGCTGGGATTGACCGTGGGATGTGCCCGCTGCCATTCGCACAAGTATGACGCCATTTCTCAGCGTGAATATTACCAGCTCTTCGCCGTCTTCAATAACGGCGATGAACAATCGATTGTCGTCCCCAAGACGCCCGAAGAGGTCGCAGCGTATGGCCCCGTTAAGGCCGCATTTGATGCCCAGATCGCCGCCGCCCTGGCTGATTTGCGAGCCGAACAATCAAAGCAGGCACCAGCTTTTGCTGCGTGGGAAGAGAAGATGCGGATGGAACAAGCCGTCGCTGCCGCCAGCCCCATCAAGCCGCATCTCCTTGAAGAATTGCGAGTCACCAGTGACTCCGAAGCGACATTTCAGCAGCAGAAGGATGGTTCGACTCTGGTGGGAGGTAGCAACCCGGATCGAGTCGTCTACACCGTGACAGGCCGCCTGTCCGCGCCGGAGATTAACTCTCTTCGACTGGATGTTCTGCCCGATCCTTCGCTTCCTGCTAATGGACCGGGTCGAGTGGCACATGGCAATTTTGTGTTGTCCGAGATGACACTTGAAGTTTCTGCTTCCGCAGATTTCACGGATGCCCGGCGTCTGGAGTTCAGTGGTGCCAAAGCGGACTTCGAACAGGGAGACAAGCCGTGGGCAGCAAAAGACGTCATTGACGGAAAGGACGATACCGGTTGGGCGATTGCACCTCATTTTGGCAAACCACACTGGACGGTCTTCGGCTTGAAGGAACCTCTCAAGTCGACCGGACCTGTCTACGTTCGGGTGCGTCTCAGTCAGCAGCATGGAACTCAGCACACGATCGGCCGTTTCAAAGTCTCGCTGCAATCGGGAATTGAGCCCGGAACGAGTCTGCCTGATAACATCGCCAAAATCATGGTCATCGCCCCGGATCAGCGTAACGAAACACAGCGACAGCAATTGCTCGACTACTTCAGCAGCCTGCAAAGCCCAACCAAGGAATTACTGGCCAAGTTGGACGACCTCAAGAAGAAGGAACCGCCGAAACCCGAAATCTCTGTCCGCGTGATCGGACAACGCACTCAGAATCCTCGAACAACGTTTGTTTTGAAACGCGGGGAATTCCTCGAACCACTTAAAGATCTGGAAGTGCAGCCAGCGGCTTTTGAAACGCTGCCCCCATTCAAGGCACGTGAAACGACTCAAATGGCCGATCGTCTGGATCTGGCACACTGGCTTGTTTCCGCTGACAACCCGTTGCCCCCGCGAGTGACAGTGAATCACGTCTGGCGACTGCTGTTTGGCGCGGGGATTGTCCGTACGTCCAATGACTTTGGCGTTCGCGGTGATCCTCCAACACATCCAGAACTGCTCGACTGGCTCGCAGCCGAGTTCATCGGCCCGAAGCCTGCGGGATCGGTTTCCTCGGGAACGGGACGCTACGCGGCCGGTACACCGTGGTCTCGCAAGTCACTGATCAAGCGGATCGTCATGTCGGCAACCTACCGTCAGTCTTCGCAGCACCGCGAAGACTTGCATGATGTTGACCCTCAAAATCAGTGGCTGGCGCGGCAGAACCGACTTCGAGTTGAGGGTGAGATCGTTCGAGACGTCAGTTTGGACGTTGCCGGATTGTTATCAACGAAAATCGGGGGCCCCAGTGTTTTCCCGCCACTTCCTCCCGGGATCGCCGAATTGAGTTACGCGGGGAACTTCCGCTGGGATCCCTCCAAGGGGGAAGACCGTTACCGCCGCGGAATGTATACCTTTTTCAAAAGAACGGCTCCGCATCCGAATTTGACGATGTTCGACTGCCCGGACGCCAATCTGACCTGTATCGAACGACGGACATCGAATACTCCGTTACAGGCCCTGACCTCACTGAATAACGAGACGTTTGCAGAGACATCGCGAGCGTTCGCCAGACGACTGCTGACGACAGTGGCGTCCGATGACCGTGCCCGACTTTCTGCTGCCATTCGTCTTAGCGTGGCTCGCCCACCTCGTGATGCTGAACTGACCGCACTGGCGGAACTGCTCAAGTCCGCTCGAGACTGGTATCGCACGCATCCGGATCAGGCGAAACAACTCGTTGCTGCTGATGCGGCACCGGTCGTGTCGGCTGATGAGAACGCCGCATGGATCGCGACGGCGAGAATCCTGATCAACCTCGACGAGTTTATCACGCGAGAATGACAGCCTGTTTGTATCACGTTCCCCGTCCTTAGACCTGATTTTGAATTCGGAAGTACCCATGACGCCCCACGAATTCTACCTCGCGCAAACGCGACGCAACTTTCTGACATCGACCGCCAGCGGCCTCGGCCTGGCGGCTCTCGGAGGAATGTTGACGGGCGATGGCGTGATCTCGCCACGGACCGCGATTGCAGGTTCCAACCCTGCTGCGCCAAATCCACTCGCGATCAAGCCACCTCACTTCGCTCCCAAAGCCAAGAGTTGCATTTTCCTGTTTCAGGCGGGTGCCCCTTCGCATCTGGACCTGTTCGACCCAAAGCCGAAACTGAATGAACTGGACGGAAAGCCCCTTCCGAAAGAGATGTTGGAAAAGGTCCGGTTCGCCTTCATCAAGAAGGAAACGGCGGTGCTGCTCGGTTCGCCTCGTAAATGGTCAAAGCACGGCGAATGCGGTATGGACTTTTCGGACTTTCTGCCCAATATCGCAACCTGTGCCGACGACATTTTGATGGTCCGATCGATGTTCTCGGAACAGTTCAATCATCATCCGGGGCAATTGTTGCTCTCTTGCGGTCGTGCAACGTTTGGCCTTCCGACCATGGGAAGCTGGCTGACTTACGGTCTGGGGAACGAATCGCAGAACCTGCCGGGCTATGTTGTTTTAACCAGCGGTCGGGGTTCGAGTGGTGGCACATCACTCTGGTCGAGCGGTTTTCTGCCGTCTCACTATTCAGGGGTCCTCTTTAGAAACAAAGGTGAGCCAGTCTTGAACCTCACCAATCCCGATGGCTTGCCGCCGGAAATGCAACGGCGAGGTTTAGATGCACTCAAGTCACTCAATGAAGGCCGACTGGGTGAAATGCATGATCCCGAGATCGCCAGTCGGATTGCCAGCTACGAACTGGCGTTCCGCATGCAATCGGCTGCACCAGAGTTGATCGACCTGGGAGGCGAGACATCGACAACACTTGACGCCTATGGGACGAATCGGGCTCAGCATCCGCAGGCGACCGGACGTGGTAACGTTGATAACGCACACCTGTCGTTCTCTCGCAATTGTCTGCTCGCTCGCCGAATGGTCGAACGGGGGGTACGGTTTGTGAATATCATCTACGAAGCATGGGATCAGCACAGCAGTCTGGATGCTGACCTGCGGTATAACTCCTGGGTCGTCGACCAGCCGATCGCCGCATTGCTGAAGGATCTCAAGCAGCGCGGATTGCTTGAAAGCACCCTGGTTGTCTGGGGAGCGGAATTCGGACGGACACCGCTGGGTGAAAATCGTCCCAGCCGCGACCCCAACACGGGCCGTGACCACCATCCGTATTCCTTCTCGCTGTGGATGGCCGGAGGTGGAATCAAGGGAGGACAGGTCTATGGAGAGTCGGACGATATCGGCTGGGGCGTCGCCAAGGACCCGGTCCACGTCAACGATTTTCACGCGACCTTGTTGAAACTTTTTGGTTTGGATCACTTGAAGCTCACGCATCGCAACCAGGGACGTGACTTCCGTTTGACAGATGTTGCCGGGAAAGTCATTGATCGCTGGATTGCGTAGACGTTGGCACCCAGTTATTCGGAGAGAGACCCCGTAAGGTCTTCGTTTTTGGCGTTTAATGTTGGGTGACCGGGGTTGGATCGCTTGGAGTTACCCACATTTCATCTGTCGAATGAAATCTGGGCTCCAAGGGCTCAATCAACTCCCCGGCACCCCATTCCCCGAAACAGGGCAGTCGCTTATTCCACATTCAGATCGACTTGCTGAATGGAGTTGCGGCCCGATTTGGCAAACGGGCGCGGCATCGGCTGGGCCACATTGTTCGAATCGATCGTTCTGCACCGCAGGTGGTATTTGCCTGACGTCACAGCGGGGATCAGCACCGCCCAATGGGCGAGCGCATAGCTCATCGGCCATCGATCTGGCTGACGAGATTCAGCATCAAAGCCCAATACGCCCGTTGGCAGTTTGCCGTCCGCGATGCCACCTCCCCACGCTTTCGGTGGTGCGAGAATTGTTGCGTCCTGCCAATTTGCTGAGGTGAAATACTGGTCGTCGGCAGGATGACTCTTGTCAGCAGGCTGCAAAAAGTATTGAACCTTTTTGAGCCCTGAAATCCCAACTTGAGCCAGTCCTGTGACAGGGACGGTTTGCCCCGCTTTGATGGTTGCCGGGTGAGAAACGAATCTGGCAAACGTTTTCATCCAACTGTCCACATCGTTGTTGCCATTCGCATAGGTATCATTGGCATATGGAGCGTTCGTCAGAACGATCTTTTGCAGCCATTTTACCGACTTGAATCCGTATGCCTCGGGAACGACCATTCGTACGGGTCCACCTCGTTTGCCAGACAGAAACTCACCGTTGAGTTTGTAACAGACGATCACAGGATGCTCGCCGGGGGGATCTTCGAGGACTCGACCGACCGGCAGCGAACTCTGAAATCGCTGCTTCGGATCGTCATTGTGGTATCCGTAGTAAAAGACTCGACGCAGATCGCTATCGGGCTTGGTGAGCCACAGGATCGTGCGGAGCGGTATCCCTTCCCAGAGTCCCATACCGAGGGGACTGCCGCCGTTGTTACAGGTCATGATCTTGAGAAACTTGATCGAATGCCGTTCAGCGAGTTTCATCAAGCCGTCCCAGTCGAGTGCCGTTCCCGCTTCTCGCGACATCGGGAAACCAATTTTTGCAGGGGCTTCGAGGTCAGCGATTACTTCCAGCTTCCACGTCTCGCGAGTCATCCCGACCTCGCGCAGTTTTTCAACCGGATGCGTGTAGGGAAGTGGAGTACCGCGTTCAACGGTTCCAAACGACTCGGGTTTCGTCAGATATTCCAGCTTGGCAATGGCGGCATCGAGTTCCGGGTTTGCCTGTTCAGCCGCTGTGGACTTGGACAGATTGGTAAGCACCGAAGTCGCTGCGACGCCAAGCCCGAGAAAAAACCGGCGTGACAAATCGGTATGCTCATTCATCCAGATCGGCAGTGAACTCATCTGCATGTCTCCTGCATGTTCTCGAACTCTGTGATGCAAGATTCTGGCAGATCCGGCAAAAAATATCGTTCGTCACGACTGCCCCGCCGAAGCAAAAAAGACAAAACAGGTTTGGACACGACTGCCCGTGTCGGTTTGAAATGATATGATTCAAACTGCCGTTCCTTTCGACTGTTATTCCCGATGATGCGGTTTCACATCCTGCCGCCCAGATCGAGATCTCGCATGAGCACCATGATGGTTGACCTGTCAGATCCACGTTCGTCGGCCGAATTCGCTGCGGTAGATACCGAGCGACTCGGCGAAATCGCAAATCGCCATCAGCGTCTGGCGGAGTTTATGCGTCAAGAGGACTTCGCAGCTCTTTTGTTGCAGCAACCGTCCAATTTCACGTGGTTCACAGCAGGTGGAAGCAACCAGCGTGGTGGGGCGACGGGAGCCACCGGAGCGTTGTTCGTCACACCGGAAGCTCGAGTCATCGCCTGCAGTAATGTCGATACCGCGCAGTTCTTTGAATCTGAAGTCTGCAACATGGGCTTTCAATTGAAGGAACGGCCCTGGACAGAACTGCGTACCGTCATGTTGTCGGACCTGTGTCGAGGCCGCCGGGTGGCAAGCGATACCGGATTTCCGGGGACAACCGATATTGGGCAGCGAATGCTGGGATTGCGGTTGCCTCTCTCCGAATACGACAAAGTCCGAATTCGCGATGTCGGCAAGCGATTGACGCATGCGATCGAGGCAACGGCTCGAGCGATGGTGAAAGGGAGAACTGAGGCCGAGATTGCCGGGGAAGTTTCACACCGACTCTTCAAACATGGAGTCCAGCCCGAGCGGATTCAAGTCTTGGGCGATGGACGTGGATCACGATTTCGGCGTTGGAGTTTTGACGATTCTCCTGTCCATCACTACTGCACGATCTCAGCAGTGGGACGCTATCAGGGGATGTACGTCGGGGCCGCCCGAACAGTCGCTCTCGGGGATCCCGCGGAAGCGTTGCTGAAGGCGTTTGAGCCTGCAGCATTGATTGAAGCCACAGGTATTTACTTCTCGCAGCCTGAGTGGGAGATGTTTGAAGTCTGGAATCGGGTTCACCGCCTGTACGAAAAGACCGGTAAGGAATCCGAGTGGAGAATGGCCGATCAGGCAGAAATCGTAGAATACGAATTTGGTTCTGTTCCGGTTATGCCGAACAGCGAATTCCGGTTGATGTCTGGAACTCCGATCTTCTGGCATCCCTCGGTGGGACCTGTACTGATGGGGGACACTATTCTGGTCGGAGAACGCGGAACTGAGGTATTAACGGTATCTTCGGACTGGCCGGTTGTACCGGTTTTAGTGAAGGGAACGACTGTGGGTGTTCCGGCAATCCTTGTCATCAATTCCTGACAGGAAATCTGCGAAAAAGATGATGATTTTTCGCCGCACGTTGCCAAAACGCATCGTAGGCTTAGGGAGAACGACTGTGGCAACCCTCGCCACAGCAGACAAACTAGCCTAGGAGTGGCAAACATGCGTCTTACCGTTGGCGACTTGATGACACAACGTCCGGTCATGGTTTCACCCGGATGCTCGGCCGATGCAGCGGTCGAAATCCTGTCTCGGCACGAAGTGACCGAACTTTACGTTACGGACAAGATCGGGCGGTTGCTCGGTGTCGTCCCTGATTTCGAATTGCTCAAAGCTGAACTGAGCGGTGAAGCAAGCGATTCGACAGTCGAACAACTGATGAGTCGGAGTATTCCGGTCTTCTCACCCGATTCCGACGCCGCAGAAGTGGCTCGACTGTTTCGCGACGGTCGTTACAGCCGATTTCCCGTTGTGAACAAGGGACGACTGGTCGGAGTGATCACTCGCGGCGATGTTGTTCGCCTGATGGCCGTCCTGCGCCGGATTGATTCACCGGTCACCCGGCCCTCTGAGAAAATCCGCAAGCCAAAGATGCTCTCAACAAAGCCTCGGACGAAGCGAGCCAAGCCTTTGACGGGTCCGACCATCGAAGCCAAGGTTCGTCCACGTCGAGCCACGGCCCGAACGACGCGCTAGTCCAGCACATCGCTATTGCATTGATACCGTAGCACGGACGATTCGTCCGTGCGTTACGGTGTTTGCACGTAATCTTGCAATGGACTGTTACTACTTCAGTTCCTCGGCCATCTCAAGCAGTTGCGTCATGAGTTTGGTGGAGGCTTCAGGTTCCAGTCGATTGGTTCCAATCCAGGTTTCATAGCCACCCAATTGCATCTGGCGTGGCGTCGGCAGGTAACCGAAGTAACCATGCGCCAGTTCAATCATGAACGCGGGCTGAATCGGACTGCGACTCTTGAATTCCAGGCCGATCTCGCAGAAGACTTCACACGGCATGGTTCCAATGCAAACATTCCCAATCCGCAGGACCTGTACAGGGATCGTCGTTGTTTCAGGATAATCGGCCAGTTTGAGCGTTCTTTGAGCATAGATGAACGACAGATCCGCGTCACTTTTGCGTCCTGCGGCGATTGTCTCCTCGGCCCACTTCTTCTGCTCTGGAGTGACTTTCCGCCAGGCAATTGTTGGCTCCCGATAGCGTGCCTTCAGAGTAATCTCACGCTGATACTGTAGTTTCGGCAGCGTCGAGTTCACCTGGCGTGCAAGGTCTTCCGCGACATACTTGATCTGCTCGTACGGCTTCTTGCCGGGTCGCGGGGTCTTGAAGTTGATGTTGTTGATATCCCCACTGGTGCCGTTGGCCATCATCGCCACGATGGGCAACTGATCTCCTTCGGACTTCACACCGGTAAGCATCAGCTTCTCCAGCGATTCGCAATAGACTCCGTAGTAGTCGGAAGAGATATCCGCCGCACCAACTCCACCGACGTAGTGCAGCGAGTACGCAGAAAGGATCGAAATCGGCCGACCATCGAGCGTTTGAACCGAAAGAAACGACACGGCCGGATCGATTGGTCCAGCGGGTTCCACCAGGTTTGGACTTCCGGCGGGCGGGTTCATTTTGACCAGATCTGTTCCACCGAACGGATTCACCGGGACTGTTCCAGGACGCATCTGCCAGCGACGGTTAAAAACGTGCTCAGACACATCGACCGAACCGTGCGCGAATTGAGCCGGACGCCGATTGTTAACGGCACAGATCACTCCGTCGCAGATCCGACGGGCGACAAACTGCTGGTATTCATCGACAGACTGATCTGGCCGCAACCGATCCTGACCGAGTGCGCTGGTTGCAGAATGCGTATGCGTCGCACTGATCATCACGTTGTCGCGCGGGATGCCAGTTTTCTCCGTAATCAGTCGGCGGGCTTCGTCACTGACGGCGCGATGAATTCCGAGCAGATCGCACACCACAAGAGCCAGCTTCGTTGTACCGTCATCCAGAACCAGACAGCGTGCGTGCAACTGGTCGTGGATATGTTTCGAAGGATACGGGACGAAGCCCCCGATAATTTCGGCACCGATCGACGGTGTAATGTTGCTGGTGGCAGCTCCCGCCTGAAACTGTTCCGCCGCTGCCAATGTGCCGGAAAATGAACCCAGAACCACAATTGTCAGCAGCGTAAGTCGGCTCATCTCAGCTACCGGTCTTCGAGTTGTTGCTTGAGTTCGTCGCGTTCCTGGCGGGTCACTTCCAGATCAAACATCAAATATTTGATGTCCAGGCGTAGTTGTGAGAGTGCTTCCTGAACGAGTGAGAGGATCCTGCGACGCCGACGGACGGAATCAACCACGCGCTGATGTGCCAGCAGTAAGTCACTTCGATCTGAGCCCGACAACGCTTCAATGCGCTTCCCGAGTTCAGCGAGTTCCGCTGGAATCTCGTCTTCGTCATTTTCCGGAAATCGAGCATTTCGTATCACGCGCAGTTCTCCTGTAGCCCACTCTAAGCCAACAAAGGAGATTCTCAACTGGGCGGTAGCGCATTGCAATAGGTAGCTTTAAAACCTGAATTTTCAACGATTTGCGATGAAATTCAAGGAATTTGAGCCTTGTTGGAATTCGCCAGGCGAACAACCAGTTCGTCTAGCTGCAAAATGCAAAGTCCATTAGAATCAGGAGGTTAGCACAATTTTCCGAGTTCGCCGACGTGTTGATTTTTGTCAACGCGATACGACCAACCGACTTCAATCAGAATTTAATTTCAATCAGAATTTCGATAAATTTCAGATCTCCCCATTCCTGTTGTAGCGATTGGGGCAAGTGGAGTGCAAAGGCGCAAGATGCGTGGGGTAGGAGCCGCAAGGACGCGGACAACTCGACTGTTGGCCCTTTTCGGGCTGTGCAGTGTCGTGCTTCTGCAAAATGCCTTCGCACGCCAGTTCGAGCTCGATTTCGACGGTCCGGAACCGACCTGGCAAGTTCGGTGCCGTCAGAATGAGGCCGTACTGGAAGCTCAGGTGCGACGTCGCGAACAAGCCAGGCGCGGGCAGTGCGAGTTCGTTCGCGTGCAGGCAGCCGTCGATAACACTCCGATGCGTTTGGAGCACGAAGTCCCCGCAGTCCGAGTCCTTGATGAATTAACGGCCTCCGTCTGGTATCGCGCTGATCGCCCGGGAGCGACGCTCGCCATTCGAATCGCGTTTCACGGCATCGCTGATCCAGCGACAGGCGCACCGTTGTCGTTCGTCGTCATGGGCGATAAGTACGAAGATGTTGGAAAGTGGCAGCAACTGACCTGCCGAACGGCGGACAAAGCGGTCAATGATGAATTGAGAAAATTGCGGTGGAAGCTAAAAGCCGCCCTTGATCCGGCGACGATGTATGTCGATCGCATCGTGATCGGTGCCCAGCTCGGAAAAGGTACCACCGAATTGCAGATTGACGATTTTGAATTGGGGCCTGTCGTCCCCGTCGATTATGAAGTCGGTGGCAAGGGCGCGATCGAAACGATCAGTGGTGTTGATCCAGAAATGCGGCTGGGCTCAGCTTCCACCAAATCGCCGACAGTTCCCGTCGAATTTCGGATGCACAAGCTGCGAGTGAACAGCAAACCGTTCTTTCCTCGAATCATCCAGCATCGGCAGGAACGCCCTGAATTGATTGCGGATGCCGGATACAACGCGATCTGGGTTTCAGACGTTGAATCCATGGCCAATACCGGACAGTTTCGCGATCGTGGGATCTGGTTAACGACAACGCCACCATTCGCCAAGGATGCAGACGGAGCTCCGCTGGATTCCGACGATGCCAGCCTGTTGCCGTTTGCTCCCAACACGACGTCGATCCTGTTCTGGATGATGGGTGTTCGAATGACGGCTGAGACCAGGCCGCGCATGGCAAGCTGGGCCAATCAGGTTCGCGACGCCGACCGCTCATTCAAACGCCCGCTGGCTGCCGATGTCGCCGACGACGAGCGGATCGCATCCAGGCACCTCGACATTGTCGGACTCAGCCGCCACGTCCTGAATAGTGGCGTGTCCCTGGCAGACTTTCGTGACGAGATCATTCGCCGGCGCGATCGAGCCTGGCCGGGGACTTTCTGCTTCTCATGGATTCAGACTGAACCCGCTTCAGAACTGATGGATCTCAAACAAATCGCGGATGAAACACCTGTTCTCGAACCAGAACAGTTGCGACTTCAGGTTTACGCTGCCCTCGCCGCCGGATGCCGCGGGATCGGGTACTGGACCACGTCTGCACTGGATAGCGATGGCCCCGGAGCCCGCGAGCGGCACTTGATGTTGACCCAGCTCAACTTGGAACTCGGCCTGCTGGAGCCCTGGCTCGCAACGGGGGCGGCAACTCAACTGATTCCGTTTACCGTTGAACCACCAACGAAACCAGGGAGATCACCTTCCAAACCGATAAAGGGGAGCGAGGCCGATCGTCGCCACGAACGCGAACTTTCCGCGGCCATGATTCGAACGGAATTCGGACTACTCGTGTTGCCCATGTGGCTCGAAGAAAACTCGCAATTCGTCCCAGGACAATTGGCATCCAGCTCTGCAACGATCGTCGTTCCGGGCGGAGGTTATACCGCAACGGCCTGGCAGATCAGCACGACGGGACGGGTGCAGAATCTGAATCGCGAAACCATTGCGGGCGGGATTCGAATCGTCATTCCCAAGTTCGATCAGACAGCGGCAATCCTGGTGACGTCTGATCCTTCAATCGTCGATGAAATCAACCAGCGGATCGCTTTGACGGAAGAACGCAGCGCCACCGTCATGCTGGAACTCGCTCGATTGAAACTGGAACGCGTTCGCAAGATCGACCAGCAGCTTCAGCAACTGGGAGTCGGCCAGCCTGACAGTCGCCAGTTACTGGGTCAGGCAAAACTGCAATATGAAATGGCGGAAGCGAGGCTCAAGCAGCAGGAGTATCACACGGCCAGACAATATGCGGGGACGGTCATGCAACTGACGCGCATCCTGCAGCGAGCCCACTGGGACCACGCGGTCGCGAAGCAAGTCAGTCCTGTCACCAGTCCGTTTACACTTTGCTTCCAGACCCTTCCAGCCCATTGGCGCCTGATTCGAGCCATGGAGAAGGCTGGCAAGTCGAGCGACGTCAACAGGCTCCCGTCTGGTGACTTTGAAGATCTCGATACGGTGATTGCAGGGGGCTGGCGCAATGAACAAACACCGGTCGCGGATGTCAAAACCATTGCAGACCTGCACCCGATCGCCAAAAAGGGCCGGTTTTCTCTCAGGCTGGCTGCCGAATCAACGATCGCAGATCCCCCAACGTTTCAATTTGCCTTCGCCCCACTGGCGATCACCTCTCCCCCGCTGTCGGTCAACGCGGGGCAATTGATCAAGATTTCGGGCTGGGTCAAGACCCCTCAACCGATCATTCGCAGTCTCGATGGAGCATTGATCTACGACAGCCTGATGGGTAAGGCCGGTGGGATCCGAATCACGAACGCTGGTGAATGGCAGCGATTCGAATTCTGGCGAGTCGTTCCGAGCAGTCAACAATTGACCGTGACGGCGGAAATGCATGGACTCGGTGAGTTCCTGCTGGACGAACTCAAGATCACGACTTCTCCCCTCGCAAATGAAGTCGCCGAATCTCCTCGAGTCGTCGACCCTGAGGTCAAGCCGAGTCGATTTGCGCCGCTGGATCTCAGGCGACTGGTACCAGGACGGAAGTAAGTCAGCATTCAGCGGTCAGCTTTCAGCAAGAAAGTCAACACGATGACCGACATCAAGAGTCCTCGATTGCTGTACTTCAAGGGAGCGTTGATGCTGGTCACGGGCCTGCTTGCTTCGGCAGTCCTGATTGCAGAGCATCCCAGCTTCAAAACGATTGTTCTTCTGATGGTCGCAATCTGGGGCTTTTGTCGTGCCTACTATTTTGCCTTTTATGTCATCCAGAACTACATCGATCCTGATTTCCGTTATACCGGCCTGATCGCTTTCGTGCGAAAACAACGGCGTTCCTGACGGTCCACGGAACTCTCCGCAAAACAAGACCTGAACATCCACCAGATCACGCATTCAAACTTCGCGATTCATTCTCTTTGCAAATCGTAAAGCCGGCGCCGGAGCTGTTCAGAATGCGGAGCATTCGATTCCATGAGCAGACGGCGGGACCACTTCGACTTTCCGACAGTATCACAGGTGACCAGCATTCGGATTGGGATTGTAATGATTAGGATAGTTACTCGCGTTATACTCGCTCGCGTATAGCGGATTCATGCCACATCGATTTTGAATTGCCGGCCGAATGAGTTGCCGGTCGAACCGGTTAACTCGCCTGTGCGGTTTGAATTGAGCAAGCGATCTATTCTCTTGGAATGTGAACGTTGCGATACCGCAACGCGGGGCAGACTGGCACCGCAATTGCCGTTAATTTCCCGTGAGAAGAGGTTTCATGCCATTTTTCGCAGGCTGCTGACGTTGGAATGTTCAGTTTCTTGCGAACCCCCAATCGGCCGATTTACGGTCCCCCCAGGTTTGTCACGCTAAATAATTTGCCCCACCAAGATCAAAGGAAGACTTGAAGATGGCCACCCCTCCCGAATGGATTTCTGTCCTTGCGAACAACGTTTCGGCGTGCCTGGAACCACTAGAACCAATGCCCCCGCTTGGTTGCCATTACCACCTTTGTCCCACGGGCTGGGAAGTGACGATTTTTCCATCCCTCACCGAAATCGTCGGTGGCCCTGATGACGGACGAACAACGGCGCCTCGATTTCGCGTCGATGTCCTTGCCGCGGCAAACCTGTTCACCCGAATCGATGATATCAATTGGCAATCTCGTACTGTCAACGAAGACGATCAACTGGGGTCACATCTGGCAATTGAAGGCATGATCGACAACGAAGTCGTCTCTGTGCGAATCCTGAAATCGGCACCCTCCTGTTTTGATCCAGGACGAAAGGCATTCACCAATCAGGGTTGCGTCGTCGAGACCTGGTAATGACCAGTCTGGCGTATGCCCCCCAAGCTGAATGCTCCGGTACCTGATCACGCTCAACCCACAAACTCCACCGAGTTCAGTTCGGTGGAGGCGGGCTTGTGTACCATGTGATTGGTGTGGCTGGTGGCGCAGTACAAAAGCCTGAAGGTCACAGTTCTTGTTCTCCACTCACACCAAGACGTCGGCTACCCCATCAATTCAGGGATCGGCTTGCCGTGATCCACGACGGGAGTCGGGCGACCATTGAAATCCTTGATGAGTGTCCTTGCTGCGTCGATCCCCAGGTGGTGATAAATCGTTGCCAGAAAATCTCCCGCGTTACAGATTCGCTCGGTCGAATCTTCGCCCCGCTTGTCAGTCGCGGGGTGGCCCAGACGCTGCTTCAGCGTCTGGGTTCACAAGAGGAACTTGGGGCAGCAATATTGCAATTTCGCCTCTCGTAAACCCAGACGTCCAAAGCGACGTCAGGGCCACCCTGCCAACTGGCGGACGCATTCGACAAGAAAACGCTCGACCAGAAAAATGCTTTTCCCATAGGAATGGCAACTTGCGAAATCGCGTTCATTCTCAACGACACCGCGGTTCCCTGAGCATCCACCGGGCTTCTTGAACACAAGCCTTGAACTTCGGCGTGACGCGGCGTTCATCCAATGTTCGCTCAACAATCACCCCGCGCGAATGTTCTGCGCGGAATCTCCGGACACGCGAAGTCAAAGCCTTATTGGTTATGCAACTTTCGGCTCATTTGTCTTCCAGCAGTTCTCGCAGGGCCCATTCAAGACCGTCGATCTTCCGGTCCGAACCGTCTGGCAATGTCTCGACGGAAATCGAGCGAAGTTCTTGGGATGTGATAACGACCTTCCCACCCGAATCCAACAGAAGCAGCGCTGGCCATTGCTTGATGCCCAGTTCGTTTGAGATCGTTAGATCGGGGCCTTCGAATAGGTTGAGCCACGGAATGTCGTATTTTCTTGCGGATGCCTTGGCGATGGCACTGGTCTCATCCGCGTTGACGCCGATTACCCGTAGCCCAAACCGTTCATATTTTTTGGCAAGTTCGACTTCATGGGGCAGTTCCGCCAAGCAGAAACCACACCATGTCGACCAGAAAACGATAAGAGTGTAACGGCCACCGAGCAACTGTTTATCCAATGTTACGGCGTTTCCATCGAGGTCAACCGACTGCAGCTTAGGAAAAGGGTCACCGATGCGCAGCAACGTGTCCGTGGAAGCGCCAGAAGTCGGCATCCCGAAGCCCGGCCCAGCTGCGAGTGAAGGCGCTGCGGTCGTTGAGCAGCCGGTGCTGACGACTGCGGTCAAAATGCACATTGAGATTCGTGCGAGACCCACGAGTTGGATCGATCCTGAAAGACATTGAAACATGGTGGGTGCCTCGGACGGTCGGTGGCAGTTCAACGGCCTCTTGGAAGGTGTAGTGCTAGCGACTCAAGGGGCCTCCACTTAGTTCTTCCCAAATCGCCGCTTTGGCTCACCGCGACGTCGGCTACCCGATCAATTCAGGGATCGGTTTGCCGTGATCCACAACGGGAGTCGGCCGACCATTGAAATCCTTGATCAGTGTCCTGGCCGCATCGATCCCCAGGTGATGATAAATCGTTGCCAGGAAATCTCCCGCGTTACAGATTCGCTCGGTCGAATCTTCGCCTCGCTTGTCTGTCGCACCGATAAACCGGCCGGTCTCGATTCCGCCACCGGCCCAGATATTGGAAAATGCCCGCGGCCAGTGATCTCGACCAGGCTGCATTGTTCCGGCCGGGGCACTGGCGTTGCCTTCTCCTGTACTCGCCGCATAACTGATCTTCGGGGTGCGACCAAATTCACCGGTCACCACGACCATGACTCGCTTGTCGAGGCCTCGTTCGTAGATGTCTTCAATCAAAGCGGTGACCGCCTGATCATATGCCTGAGCACGGAACTTCATGGCGTCGAAGACGTGATGATTGACCGCATGGTCGTCCCAGTTCTGAACTCGACCACATAATGGCCCGCTGAGGCTGGTGGTCATCACTTCGACCCCCGCTTCGACCAGTCGGCGAGCCATCAGCAATTGCTGGCCCCAGGCATTCCGACCATAGCGATCACGCACCCTGGGATCTTCGCGGCTCAGGTCAAAGGCTTCCTTCGTCCGCGGGTTCGTCAGCAATGTCATCGCCTGCGTTTCGAATTCATCGAGAGCGGCGAGTTCTCCCTGTTGGTCGAATGCTCGTTCCAAGGTGTCCAGGTTCTGGCGCAGGGTTGACCGACGTCCGAGTCGACGGACTTCGTTTGCATCCGACAGACCGATATTGGGGACGGTAAACGACGGCAGATTGGGATCACCGGAAACAACAAATGGCGAGTACGCGTCTCCCAGGTAAGCTGGGCCGTTATATTCCAGCGGAGGGTTAATGCCGACATATGGTGGAATCGGCGATTGTCGCGGTCCGGCCTGCGACCGCAGATAATTCGTGACTGTCATCCAGTCGGGATAACGAGGTTTTGGTTTGTCACGCGTGTCTGGATCACCCGAAAGCAACTGCATGGAACCAGCCGGATGTCCTCCCGCGCCTTGTCGCATGGACCGCAGTACGGTGAACTTGTCGGCAATCGCTGCCTGACGAGGCAGTAACTCGGTGAAGTTCAGTCCAGGAACCTTGGTCGGAATGATTCCGAACGGACCACGGTATTCGCTTCCCGCATTCGGCTTCGGATCGTAGGAATCGATGTGAGACAGTCCGCCTGGCTGCCAGACCATGATGACAGCGGTTTTTTCAGCGCTTCGGGTCGTTTCGCCTGCTTGCAATCCCTGTTGAGCCCGCAGGCGCAGAATTCCCGGCAGACTGAGCGTTGCAAACCCTGCCAGACCGGTCCGCAGGAATGCACGGCGGCTGGTCCCCAGATCGAATGGACCGCGACAGTGTTGGGCAGGTGTGTTGTGAGGATGGCTCATTTCTTCTCCGCTGGATTAACGCGAATCGCGATGGGTTCTGATACGACAATATCGACGATGTCTCGAGGCTGAGCAGTTTCCGTTGCCTTCTTCACTTTATCGGCAGCGGTCACCACAGCCGCTGCGGCAACTTTCTGGCGTGCGGTCGCCATTTCCACAGCTTTATCCGCTTCGGGCTTCTTTTCCGATGTCGCTGACTTTGCGGCTTCCACGAGTTGTTTAAGTTCCGCCTCAATTGCCGCCGCATCTTGCTCGGCTTTCTTTTTCGCTTCCTCAGCCGTAATGATCGCATCAGGCCGATGGCGGTACTTGGCAACCGCTCCCCCATAGAACGCAATCAGGTAGTCGCCCGGAGGTGTCTTCAACGCTGCCAGATCCAGCACCGCCTGCGACGAATCAGCGGTCAACGGCAGGCTGAATCCGGGGTTCCGATCAAGCCCCGCTCCAATCGTACGCAGTTCCATAGTTGCACCGGAAAACTCGCTCCGCCGTGTAATCGCCAGTGGAATGGTCAGCTTCTCGCCCGCGGTGACTTGCAGCATCTCCTTCGATGCAGGAGCGACTGACAACGGGGTAAATTCCAATCCACTCACCGAAACCGGGACATCAGCCATCAGTCGAGGAACCGGAACTTCGTTCCACGCGTCTGGAATCGGCCAGGACATCGACGCCAGTCGGCAGGGGCGAACAACCGCCGCCCCATTGATGACGGCTTTTCCCAGGAAGTTCGCACTTCCGATCGCCCGTGGCGCATTCTGGTGGGCGGAAACCAGCATCAGGCCACGCGACTGACCGGCCGGAATTTTTAACCCCTGTGCCGAAACTCCGTCTGGCAGACCTTCCATGACGAGGTCGATGTCTCCATCGAAACCGTCGCGGCGCATGGCAATCACTTCCAGTGCCATCGTTGCCCCTCCACGGAGTGAAATTGGCTTCGACAACGCATTGCGATCACCGTTTCGCAACTCCATGTGGAGTGCCCACGAAACCAGCGCGAAGTCGGGAGCCGCCTTGCGAATCACCAGTCGATAGATGTTGCGCGGATTGCTGCGAGTCCCACCGAAAAGATCCGTCAATTGCAATCGATAGAGACCATCCTCTTTGATGACCAGCTTTCCAAGCACATCGGATGTCCCGGCGTTGTACGGAGGACCATCGTAGGCATATCCGTTGCTGGAGACTTTCACGGGGCTGGGAATGTCACTGAATTCCGCGACGTCCGTCAACTTTTCGCCTTCAGGTGTCCTGACAACCTGTTGAACCAGCACGGCAGGATCAGTGGGTAAGCCAAAGCGTTCCGACGCGACTTCGACCCACCATTCTTCGCCCTTTTTAGCTTCGAATTCAAACAAATCGATATCGGCAGCGGGGAAGAAACTTCCTGCGATGTCACAGGGCAGAGTAATCTTTTGAGCTTTCCCAGCAATGTTGTTTGGCTCGACTTCTGCAAGTTCCGCTTGAACTGCCAGTCCCTGAGGCGGCCACGAAAAGGAATTCACCGTCTTCGTCGAAGGCTGCCGAACAATCGGGGCTCCTGCTGGAAGTTCCCAGACACCCAGTCGATAAAAGTACTCCATGCCACCTTTGAACGTCAGTTCATGGACCTTGATGACGTAGCGACCATCTTCTTGGACTGCAAAGTCGAGGACACCACCGCGGCGTTCGACAAGGAGATCACGCCCGGCAGCATCTGCGACAATGACAACGGCATCAAGTTTCGAATCGATACCGCGCGTAGCACAGTCGACAATCAACCGTTGTCCCTTCTTCGCACTGAAGACGTAATGGTCCACCGCTCGATTCGTCATGACTGCATTGCTGATGGAATTCACGTCAATTTCCATCGCCGTTGCCAGCGTCGTATTGGGTTTCGTCCGGACGATTTCTGCCAGCGAACCGACGGAGAAAACGCGTGAGGAAGATATTCCCAGTCGCGTCATCACGCGAGCTTCATAGAGACCGACAGGACAATCGGCCGGAATCGTAATCACGTACTTGTTTGCTTCAGGCTGGCCGGCGGCATCCAGTTTCTGAACGGCCGTAATGCGGCGATCAGAAAACGCGAGTTCACCAAGTTCGTCGAGGTGTTCACCGCTGATGGTGATCTCAAATTGAGTCCCGACCTTCCCACCCATCGGCATCGTTGTCAGCAGTCGAGGTGCGGGCAGGCAGACGGACTGAGCATTCGCGTCCGTCGTCAGTGCCGCCAGAATCAGGCCGCAGACAACCACTCCGCAACGGATCGCTGGATGCACACGCTGGTAAATCGCTGATCTATCGTTCTTACAATTCGATGTTGTCATCATATGCCTAATGGTTGAACAGGAATTCTTTTGCATTGATCAGAGCCCAGATGAGGTCCTGAAAATTCTCTCGCGTTGCCCGTTGGGCATCGACCGGCCTACCCTCAAGGTCCAGGCGTTGTTCGGTGAGGTAACTAAGTGCCGTTTTGAGTTCATCGGCCCTTGGTTCCCGGGAAAATGCGACCAGATAGAGTTCACGAATCTTGGCTTCTGCCGGCCGGTCTTCCTTTGCCAGCCGTTCGGCCCGGCCCGTCCCATGACTCAATTTCGCCTTAATATCACCCGCATTAATCAGATGCAGACTCTGGGCCAGGCTGGAAGACTGAACCCGCTCGCATTCACAGACACTTTCCCCTTCCGGCCGTCCGAAGACGCGAAGGAATGGGGTCGAGCGATTGTAGCTGTTGTCTGGAAGAGCGACTGCTCGAGTTCCCGGAGGAAGGTTGGCGAAGTCGGTCTGGGTCGTGGCCAGGTAGTCGATCGCGTCCAGCAAGACCTCGGCCTGCAGTCGTCGTGGATAGTAGCGCGAGTAGTTCTGCTTATCGACAATGTTATGCTGATTTGGCGTTGAACTGAGCTGATACGCGTTCGATCGCGTGATTACACGAACCAGATCCTTCAGATCGAATCCGCTCGTGATGAAATGTTTTTCGAGCGCCGCGAGCAATTCGGGATTGGTCGGCGGATTGGAATCGCGAATATCATCTTCGGGCTCGATCAGTCCTCGCTGAAAGAAGTGCTTCCAGTACCGATTGACCAGTGACTTGGCGAAGAACGGATTCGTGGCCGATCCCATCCAGTCTGCCAGCTTCAGACGAGGATCAACATCGGCTGCGATCTCGGGAATTGCGTCACTCAAGGCTGCAGGCTTCAGGGCGATCCCGGTTTTGATATTCGTGGCAGCGGCGATCCCGCGCTTGTGGAAGATCAGGTCTTCACCACGAGTCGACGATGGCTTGCGGCCCACCTGACTGAAGAAAGCGGCCAGTGAATAGTAATCATTCTGACTCCATCGCTCGAACGGATGATGATGACATTGGGCACATTGCATCCGCACCCCCAGGAACAACTGGGCAACATCTTCAATCTGGTCCTTCGGCTCCTTGACGCGCTTGTACCACGCAACCGGCGGGTTATCGATGACGGTCCCGGTCGCAGCAAGTAATTCGCGGACAAACTGATCGTAAGGCTTGTTCGCCAGCAGGCTGTCACGAATCCATGCATGAAACGCGAAGTTGGAGACGATATCACTGGTATCGTCGCGGCGATTCTTCAACAAGTTAGTCCATTTGCTGGCAAAGAAGTCCGCATAATCAGGACTCTTCAGCAAATCGTCGATAACCCGATCGCGTTTGTCGGGTGCGCTACTGGCGAGGAAAGCCGTTGTTTCTTCCGCCGTTGGCAATCGACCGCCGATATCGAGTGTCACACGTCTCAAGAACGTCGGATCATCACAAATCGATGACGGTGGAACGCCCAATTCTTTCAGGTTTGCAAACACCGCGTCGTCAACAAAATTTCGGGAAGGAGGAACCTGTTCCACCGGAGCCCCCAAGGGAATCGCCGCATTGAAAACAGAGATTCGACCTTGGTAGCGAACCATGATCGCGACCTTGCCTGTGATATCCTGAACTTTCACCAGACCGTTGTCGCTGACTTCAGCCATCGCCTTGTCATTCGACTCGTATAGTGCCTGCACTGTCACGTCGCGCTGTGAACCATCGGAATACCGAGCGATTACTTTCAGTTGCTGTTCCTGCTGCCGCTTCAGAGATTTCCGATCCGGCTGGATCTCGAAATCAACGAATCTGGCAATGTTTTCACCGTCATTGTTCGCACCCTGGCGGATCCAATCCCGCAGCAATGCGTAACTTTCCGAGGTGTGACTGAGGCGGACTCCCCCACCATGCGGAACCTGGCCCGAAGCTTTCAGCAATAGAAGGCTGCGATCAGGTACCGCAGCGAACAACCGCCGTCCTCGCCCTTCTTTGACGAGGTGCTCGAAGTCTTCCTGAATCTCATACCCAAGCAGAGAGAGCTGAAACCCGTTCTGGCCCCCACCCGCCTTGGCGTGGCAAACACCAACATTGCAGCCAGCTTTGGTGAGGATCGGAACGACGTCATTGACGAAGCTGATCTGCCGTTCCTGGGCTGCAGCAGTCCGAACCCCTGCGATCGCCAGCACTGCAATGAAAAGCAGGCCGATCGATCGGGGATATTGAAAACCTGTTGGGCGCATGTCGATTCCGCTCAATGACAATCCGGTTCAACGTGACAACGCAACTCTACCTTGCCGAGCAGCGGAAACTGGCCCGAATTCCGCATAATCCAACAACTCATCGTACGCTGTTTATGCGACCTTTGTCAATGAGCATCGGGAAATCGCAACCTGTTGGTGCGCCACATGTTACTCACGCAGGTCTAAAGAGGCGAAATCGCATCCGTCGCGGGTGCGGGCTTCGGTTGAATCTTGCGAACGGACTTTGGGGCCGAGGTCTTTGATCGAGTGGCAACCTGCTGCCGCGAGTTCGGGTTCACAGGAAAACTCCGAAATGTATCGTGATAGGCGTGAAGGCCCAGGCCTACGTTCTTGAGACGTTCGTCCATCTGAAGCTTTCGCACCTGCTCGCGTCGCACGAGAATCGATGGGATTCCGACAGACAGCAGTAACAGTACCAGTAGAGATACAACGATCGCTTCCACCGATCGTGGCATCACCAGCCTCAGCATCCACTGAATACTGTCTTTCATCGGAACGCCCTAAGCAAGTTCAGCGCTGGTCGCGCGGATATGAAAAGAATGGGTGATCGGCGCGGGTCTCCCGACCCCGCCGAAACCGACGACCGAAGGTCTCCTCTTCTCGTTTTCTAACTCGCTACAAACTATCTGCGTTTTTCAACTTGGCCAGTCCGACTCACCGTCGCTTGAAATAAGCGATCGCCATGCCTGTTTGAAGCTGGGCAGGATGTAGACCAGTGGCGCTTCGCCGCGCCGGCCCACCATCAATTCTCGACGCTTCCTGATGGTGGGCCGGCGCTCGAAGCGAGCTGGTCCCACCCTACATTGAAAAAGCCGATTGCCCAAACGCCAGCATACCATTCCCTGACAGTTATGCGAGAGATCCGCTATCATCGCTCCACCGAAGGAGTCCGGCAGAATGAGTGATCCATCCGCAAATGTCGTTGACCCCGAACTTCTCGATGAATTGCTGCTCGCAATTCAGGGCGATGATACTGTGCGGCGCGACCAGCTTTTGCAGGAACATCCAGAACTCAATCCCTGGATCGCCTGCCTGCATTCGCTGAACGTGTTTGCCCCCAGCCCCGTTGCGATGATATCGAAACCAGTCGCCCCCGAGTTTGCGGCCACGATCGTTCATGGTCTCTCGTCAGTATCTGGATCCGCATCAACCGGGATTGGTGAATTCGGCAAGTACGACTTGCTAGGGGAAATCGGCCGCGGCGGAATGGGTGTTGTCTATAAGGCTCGCCAACGTGATCTGAATCGAGTCGTCGCACTGAAGATGATCCTGGCGAGCGAATGGGCATCGTCCGATGAGATCAAGCGGTTTCAAGCCGAAGCGCGCGCAGCGGCACGGTTGCGACACCGCAATATCGTTGGCATTTTCGACGTCGGCCAGGAGCATGGTCGGCACTTCTTTGCCATGGATTTTGTCGAAGGTCAAAACCTCGCAGAAGTCATCGCACATCGCCCTCTGGTCCCGGAACGTGCTGCCCGCTGGATGATTTCCATCGCAAAAGCGGTCGATCACCTGCATTCTCAAGGGCTGATCCATCGCGACTTAAAGCCTTCCAACATCCTGATTGATGCCGAAGGTGAACCGATGGTCACAGACTTTGGCCTGGCCAAGGTCTTTGATACGGATGGGGGAGGAACTCGAACAGGCGCGATCCTGGGGACACCCAGCTACATGTCACCGGAACAGGCATCGGGCCGTAATTCTCTCGTGACGGCACGCAGCGACATCTACAGCCTGGGGGCCATGCTGTATGAAATGCTATCCGGTCGCCCACCGTTTCGTGAAGACAATCCTCTCGACACACTCGTCCAGGTTCTGGAAGGGGAACCAACTCTCCTGCGAAACCTCGTTGCCACGATCCCTCGCGAGCTGGAACTGATTTGCTTCAAATGTCTGGAGAAGGATCCGAAACGGAGATACTCCACCGCTGCAGAATTGGCCGATGATCTCGCGAGATTCCTGCGGCAGGAACCCGTGGAAGCCCAGGCTGGAGGACTGTTGCAGGCGACTCAGCGCTGGGTGCGTCGACAACCTGGCCTGGCCTGTCGTGTCGCTGTTCTGGCCGCCTGTATCCTGATTATCAACCTGTACTATCTGACCAACGGAACCGACCTCGCGTATCATCTACGGGTGATTTCGTTGCTGGGACTTTGGATGCTCTTGTCGATCATCTGGCAGCAGTTATTGAATCGGGAAAACCTGGCAACAATTTCCCGAGTGGGATCAATGCTGACGGATGCCTCGATCCTGACTGCGTTGTTTCTGCACGCAGATAGCAGTAATGGAACGCTGGTGATTGTCTATGCACTGTTGATCGTTGCCTCCGGCCTGTGGTTTCAGGAGCAACTCGTCTGGTGGTCAACGGGGATTTCAGAAATGGCATTTTTGCTGTTGATCATCTACACCCCGAGCCTGCGTGATCCCTGGCATTACCCGATCCTTGCGTCAATCACGTTGCTGACGATCGGTGCCGCCACCAGCTTCCAGGTCCATCGCGTCCGAGCCCTCAGCCGGTTCTATGAACAGCGGCGTTTGTAAACGTGTTCGCACGGTGGCCCGCAATGAGCGATCATGATGGCCTCCTGCAAGACCCGAAAGTTCACGGTGAGGTCCGTTGGATTCGGTGCTCATCAATGGCTTGGCGAAGATGCTCCAGCGATTTATCAAAATCAACGGCTTTTGTTTCACCGCGATCATAGGCAGCCAGACGACGATCAATTTCCACCGACCATGCGGCGGCGAGGTCCGGTGTGGCGAATTCGCCGTGACCCAGGGTTACTTCGAGTGGGTCTACGAGTAATGCACGGTCGCCTGGCGACAGGAGTAACGCATCCTGTAAAACAGTTTCACGGGCAGGCATACCATCGTCTCCGTTGATTTGTTTACTTGGGCAGGGCTGGAGTGTGCCATATACTCTACGGTACGTCGAGCGATTTCTCGTCGGTCGCAAAAGAGACCGAAGAAACAGGCCGCATCGAATTAACTCTGGCCAGGACGTTCAAACAAAAGCTGTTTGTAAAACGAGCCGAGTGACTTGAGTGAAGTCAGCACCTGACGAGCATCGTACTCGGTGCTGACTTGTTTGTTTCGGGTTCTCACGGAGGCACAGAGACGAGATGCCGCTTCGCGCACAACTTATGATGCGAGATCTGCTCTCTTCCCTCCGTGTCTCTGCGACTCTGTGAGAAATCCATTCTTGATCAATCAATGAATGTTGGGCTGCAAGGTCAGATCGGAATGCGTGTTGTATCCTGTCTCGATTTGGCTGTCGCAGCTATGGAACATGACTCCGTTGGAGTAGAATTGCAAAGTCAACCAATCCGCGTGTTGCCGTTATCTTTTGCGAGATTTGACTTGGCCCGCCAGTTTGGAAACCGGACATGATGACCTGCAAAGACATCGCAGACTTTCTGAGTGAAAATCTGGATCGTACGTTGCCATGATCAGTAGACGAAATCAGCCCACTGCAGCAAGAACGAATTCCGCACTACTTCGATGATCCCAAGTCTTCCAGAATCGGCAAACCGAGGCCTCGGCGGTAGTCGGTTCGCAGCTTTTCGGAGCCAATCCGAGTGACGATCTGTTCGAATTCGGACTGCAATTGCTGGCACGTCTGTGCGGGATCAATTTCACCCGCCAGCAGTTTTCCAACAACAGACGACGTCACTTTTCGAAACTCATTCGCTTCGGGAATCGGTAAGTCGGCAACCAGTTGACCGTCACGCAATGTCTGAGCAATGGCATCGACCGACCGACTCGTCTCTTCGACGGTCAGGCCGGTATCGTACCAGCTTGTGGCGGTCGAGGTCTGTGATTCCCGACAAGGGGATTTGGGCAAGGCTGCCCAATTCGATTCGAACGATTCGCCCATCAGATTTGACAGTAAATGCCATGCGGCTGCGTCGCGAGACTCTTTGAGAAGGCTGACGCCGATGACTAAACCGTCCGAGCCACAGATCCCAGGCGCATGGACAGCAGGCAAGGGATCCCATCGTTTTGAATTTCGATTGTAAACCCTGGTCGATCCAGGCAATCGACAGACACCAACTTCCATCGCCGGACGTGAATCCCCTGTCGATTTAGAATTCGCAGTTGGTTCAATCCCAATCGCCAATGCCGCGTGGCCTTGAAGTATCTGTTCCCGGCAATCGGCAGGCGAGAGTTCCGCAATATTCGCAGGCATCTTCTTCCACGCTCGCAGGGCCACCTCCGTTGCCTCAACAAATCCCGCGGTATCCAAGGTCGGTTTGCCAGCATCCAGATCAAACCAAACCGAAAAGTTTTCGGGGTGCTTGGTAAAGGCGAGTGATCGAGCGAAAAACAATGTCGCGCGGTGATCTGCTGCGAGCGGCTCAACGGCCGTCAGGCCGGGAGCCCACTGGTCGAGAGTGTCGATCAATTCCTGATACTCTTTCCACGTTTCAGGTGGCTTCCGTCCTGCTTTCTTGAGCAGATCGGTCCGGTAGTAACAGTTAAGAACCGGAGCCGAAATCGGAATCGCAGCCGGGGCACGATTCCGCTTCACAACATGCTCACGCAACCCCTTGAAAATGTCCTTCGTGTCAAAACCGTTCCCTTCGATCGGTGACAGGTGCCGGTCAATTTCGGCGAGTTTTTGCAGGGGGAACAAAATGATCCGGCCGCCGGATTCCGGGGGGTTTGCCAGTTTCGACTCCAGTGACTCCGCTTCGGTTCCTGAATACTCGCTCCAGCGAATCGTTGCTCCCGTTTCATCCATCCACTCGTTGAGAGTCACTTCCCACAGGGCCGGAAGCTTCAACGACGCAGGCATAACCAGTTCGACTTCCTGGCCTCGAAATGGCTTCACAGTCTGCGTCGGCTTTGGCGTCGAGTCTGCAGGGCACCCACTCAACACCGTGACGCCGCAGAGGATCAGAAGGGATAAACGAAGCTTGGCAATTCGAAAAATTCTCGACGTCATGATTCCACTTCGCGGTCGGCAGACCCGTTTTTACTGGCGCGATATCGCCGGATTTCGTCCTCAATCTGCTGGCGTTCTTTCCGCAATCGCAACTGCGACACGCGGGCATAGGCGACGGTCATTGCGGCATCTGTCAGTGCCAGAATTACCATGCCGAATACGACGAGCAGAACGGCGATCCAGTATACGAAAAACAGACTCGGGTGTGCACGAAAGAAGAAATCCAGTTGATCACCCAGCGGGATCGCGATTCCCAGCGCAAACAGCAGCACCCCCACGATCAGCCGGGAACGGATCTGACGATCCATGTGAGTGTAAGCAGCTTCGTCCATCTTGGGATTCAGATCCAATTGACGATGAGCCCACCACTGCCGAAGGATTTGAACCGTCGCAGCGCAAAGCAGAAACGCCCCCACCAGCAAAGCGGGAAGAGTCTCGACATCAATACGAATCGGCAGCGGAATCATGCCGGAATTCTATCGGCGAGCCTTTCGTCTTCCCAGTTGAAATTCATGTGATTCTGGAGAGGCATCGCGGGATTCTGAAATGACAGATTTTGAATATTGGAATTCGGAATCGATTGTGAAATAAACCGTTGTCGGTCTCGAGCAACAAACGTATGTCCAGATTCAACCGGTGAAAAAACCCTCCTGCGATTTGACCAACGAATCAATAATTTGACGAATTCGACTCCGCAGTCGCCTCAACCATCGATCGGTTCGTCCCTTCTGACGGTCGACTGCTCGACAAATAGTCGCCGTATTCTGCGTAGGCTCGGTCCTGTCCGATGACTGCTCCATTCGCGACGGCTCCCAGAACGCGGATTCCCTGGTCCTGGATCATTTGCCGAACGCGAATCACGGCCGAACGCGTGTTCCTGTTGATTCGAGTCACGATCAGCAAACCATCCGTATGTTGAGCCAGGATGCAGGGGTCGCTGACCGCCAGCATCGGTGGAGCGTCGACGAAGACGAAATCGTACTCGTCGCGCAAATCTCGCAGCGTTCGATGCAATCGTGGCGATGACAACAGTTCGGCGGGATTGGCAGGAATCTGTCCCGCCGTGATCACGCTGAGACCGTCAATAATCGTCGGACGAATTGCATTCAACGCTTCGATCTCACCCGCCAGGACTTCCGTCAGGCCGATCTCGGGCGACATGCGGAACAGCGTGTGGACATTTGGCCGGCGCAAGTCGGCATCGACCAGCAGGACTCGCTTACCTGACTGAGCCAGTGCGATGGCCAGGTTACAGACCATCGTCGTCTTGCCGTCTCCGGGTTCCGGACTGCTGACGAGGATTGTCCGAGCAGCATGCTGCTGAGCCGAAACCAGCAGTGCTGTTCGAATTGCTCGATAATTCTCAGCCTCAATCGAATGTGACGCCAGCAGGTATCGCAGTGCCGGGTGAGGTTGATGCGAACGGGTTGGAGTATCCACAGGTGTCTCGAACGCGATCACGCTTCCCAGAACCGGCTGACGCAGTGTCAATCGGACATCCTTCGTATCCTTCAATGTCATATCTCGCAGTTCTCGCAACAGGCAAACCAAGGCGATCAGGAAGACACCCACGAACGCACCACCCGCATAAAACTTCATCATCCGTTTTATGACCAGAGCATCCTTGACGGGGGCCAGGGTCTTCATCGCATAACCATTCGTGTCCTTTTCGATGACGACTTCCCCTTCGCGATCCAGTCGCTTTTGCCACAGATCACGCAACTGAGTCAACTCGGCTCGCAGGTTCTGGTCGGTGGCACGAAAACCCGCGAATTCACGGGATCGGCTACCTTCCAGTTTGATCAGAGTCTCCAGTTCCTTGTCTTTCAACCCCAGTTCGTTCATCTGGCGACGGAGTGAATCGATGTAGACGGCGATGTAATCGATCGGCGCCTTCCGTTCGACAGCAGGGATGTCGACACCTTCGGGAAGCTGGACTCCCAACTTTCGAAACGTCTCCACAATCTTGTTGATGTTTTGTCGAACCGCGACCAGGTCGGGATGGTCACGTCCAAAGTCGCGCGACAGATCCTGTTCGCGGATCAAGAGCGGCATCAGCTGAGACTGGTAAATGCTGATTTCCGTACTCTTGGCATTTCGTTCGGTTCGACCATCCGAATTCATGAAACGGCGAACTTCCTGCTCAATCGCGTCGCGCGGATCACCGGCCGCGAGAGAATTCTGCAAGCTCTTCAAACGAGACTGCAATTCTGCCAGGCGAATGCGGTTCTTATTGCGTTCCTCCCCCAACGCATGAATTACGTCTTCGGGAGCCAGGTTGGTTGTTTGCGCCGACTGAATCTTCGGGCCGAGAGCTGAACGAAATTCTTCCGGTACGGTCTGCAGGAATACGCCATACTCCGATTCTTTCTGATGCATCTTGGCCAGCAGATCGCCCGTAGCTTTCTGAGCGAGAGCCAAGACCTCGGTCGAATGTTCGCGGCCCTGTTCTTCCAGGTATTCCCCGTACGCTGCCACAAATGCCTGCACGACCTTGCAGGCATCTGCCGGTCGGCGACTTGGGTAACGAATTTCAAGCACGTTAAAGTGAGAACGATCCTGTCCGGCTACGCGTTTGACCTTCAAACCGTCAAGAACTGCGTCGACCATGTTCGCTTCGCCGGCAAACGTCACCAGTTCGTTCAGCTTGCCAATTTCAATCGCCTTTTCCGCGATCATTGGACTGACGATGAGCGCCAGATGCTCACTTGGTTTCCCTGTTTCATGGAGCATTCGTTCGTTTTCGCGAACGGGCGGAGTGTACTTGCGCGACACCAGGATTTGGGCAACGGCTTCGTATTCCGGCCCTGCCTTCAAGTAGGCAAGGTGTCCAAGAACCGCACCGGCCAGGAATCCGCACAGCAACCACCACTTGTAGCGGAGGGCCAGGACGATGTAGTTGATTGGCAGACGTTCCGCTTCCTCGTCAGGATTGACGTGACCGGGGAGTGCATCGGCGTGGAATTCGAGTTCGTGTTTCACCGGAATCTCTTTTGATGAACGGGCCCGTCGCGATTGACGCGGCCTGATGCCGCCTGTTCTTGCCGATCAACCGGCCGTCGGTGCCAAAGGAACAAATTTCTGACCTGCTGCCTGTTGAGTCGCTCGCTGATGCTGCTCGACATACCAGGCGACAGTGCGTCGCAAACCTTCATTGACCGTGACTTGCGGGGTGTAACCGAGGTCCCGCGTCGCGGCCGAAATATCTGCCCACGAATGCTGAATATCGCCGACTCGTGGAGGTGCGAAATAGGGAGCAAATGGAACGTCGAGCGACTCGCAGATCTGACGCAGCAAAGTCACCAGGTCGAGGGAATCTCCGCAGGCACAGTTGTAGACGCGTCCGCTGACATTCGGAGCCGTCGCTGCCAGCAGATTCGCCTGGACCACGTTGTCGATAAATGTGAAATCGCGAGACTGGCTGCCATCACCATAAATCGTCGGCTGATCACCTTTGAGGAGTGCAGCAATAAATCGTGGGATGACTGCCGAGTACTGGCTGTTGGGGTCCTGACGAGGTCCGAACACGTTGAAGTACCGCAGTCGAACGGTTTCGAGTCCATATGTCGACGCAAATGCTTCGCAGTACAGTTCCCCCGCCAGCTTGGCCGCGGCATAAGGTGACAGCACTTCGGGAACCTGGCCTTCGTGCTTGGGCATCGTCTTTTGATTGCCGTACGCACTGCTCGATGCTGCATAAACGACGCGTCGCACACCCAGTCGCCGAGCGGAATCGAGAATATTGATCGTCCCTGTGGCACAGGCCGCGTGTGTTTCGAGTGGCGTTTCCACACTGCGCGGAACTGAAGCCAGAGCCGCCTGGTGGAATATCACTTCCGCGCCGGCGACAGCCGCTTCTACTGCGGCGAGGTCACACAGATCCCCCTCACGGAAATCGACTTCGTTACGAATGTGATTCAGGTTGCCGAGATTTCCCGTACTCAAATTGTCGAAGATTCGCACGGTGTGTCCGTCCTGAACCAGGCGAGTCGCAATATGAGAACCAATAAATCCCGCTCCGCCTGTCACCAGATATGTTGTCACTTCGTCACTCCAGAGATTCGCTGTTCAGCTAACAGTCCGTGGGTCGAGGCAAATTTGCCGCCACTTTGACACACAAACAGAGTACCATCGTGCGGCGAAAAGATCGCCATTTGTTGACGCATCCCTTCGGGGCAAGCCCAAAAGGTGATCGCCTTCATTCTATTTCGTTACGACATCACTTGTTGTTCGAAGCTGATCCCATACTTCTTCATTTTCTTGTACAGGGTCGTTCGATTGATGCCGAGGGCATCGGCCGTTTCCTGACGGTTCCAGCCATGTGATTCCAGAGCATCAAGGATCAACTGGCGTTCTGGTGTCGCGAGGGCCGACTTCAGGTTGTTGCCATTGACCTGACTCAATCGACCGCCAAAATCCGACAAAGGATCATCACGTCGCAAGGCTTCGGGAAGGTCGTTTGGTCCGATGACGGGTGCCTTGGAGAGAACGACCGCTCGCTCGATGACATTGACCAGTTCACGAACGTTACCCGGCCAGCGATAACGCTGCATCAGTTCGATCGCCTGATGGCTGAAACCGGTGACGTGCTTGCCTGTCTGTTCGATGAATTCTTTCAGGTAATGATCGGCGAGCAACGGAATATCGCTCATGCGTTCCCGCCGTGGCGGCTGCGTCAGGGTGACAACGTTGATGCGGTAATACAGGTCCTGTCGGAACTCCCCCTTGCGGACCGCTTCTTCCAGGTCCAGATTCGTGGCGAGGATCATGCGGATGTCGACCTTGTGAGTCTTATTCCCACCGACCGGTTCGAATTCGCGGTCTTGCAGGACACGCAGCAACTTGACCTGCAGACTGGGAGAAGCGGTACCGATTTCGTCCAGGAAAATTGTTCCGCCGTTGGCCTGCAGGAATTTCCCTTGTTTATCGTGTGTGGCTCCGGTGAACGAGCCTGCAACGTGCCCGAACAGTTCACTTTCCAGCAGCGAATCGGGCAGAGCTCCGCAAGCCACTTCGACGAATGGCTTATCAGCACGGTTACTCATCTGATGAATTGCTCGAGCGGTCATCGTCTTCCCTGTCCCGGATTCTCCGAGGATCAGGACGGTCGTCCGGGTGTCGGCGACGCTTTCAATCAGATCGAACATCTTCAGCATGCGATAATCGTGTCCGACGATATTGCCGAGACCGAAGCGTTGGCTGAGTTGTGCGCGGAGGTTCTTGTTTTCCGAAACGATCTGTCGCTGGCCCAGGGCTCGGCGGATCGAGAAGTTCAGTTCATCATCGATGATCGGCTTGGTGAGGTAATCGAAGGCCCCCAGGCGGATGGCGTCGACCGCACTGTCAATCGTCCCAAATCCTGTCAGTAGAATGACCTGAGTGTCGGGAACGGCCTGGACTGCCCAGTCGAGCAATTGAAAGCCGTCTTTATCGGGCAGGTTGACATCGCAGATCACGACGTCGAACGGGTACTCTTTCATACGTGCAATGGCATCATCGCAACTTGTGGCCGTCTCGGTCCGGTGTCCCAGACTTCGCAGATAGTCGGCCATGGCTTCCAAAAGTGGACGATCATCATCGACAACGAGCAGGGAGCCTTGGTTAGCAGCTTGAGGCATGGCGTTTAGCTTTGTGTTAGAACAATCTCGAAAACCAGCATCTGGACCGACCCAGTCGTCGACCGACGGAACGAGGACTACTCGCCCGACCGGACAACCAGGACACAACGAACTGTGCGAACCAGAGTTGGGGAATGGATCGCACGGTGCTGGGAGACTTGATTCACTGAGGGTTTGTGAAACATACGTCATGGTGGCAAGTCGTCAACATCCGTTTCCAAAGATTGTTGCAGAGAAGCCACAATTGTTGCGACAAGCCCCCATGTTGCACCGAAATGAGAGGCGGGTAACCTTCATCGGTATTGTGGGAACAGGCGGATGAGTCCGTCGAATTTCGTTCCTGTCTAGTAGTTCCGATTGACGTAAGTATTTCGCCAGCCATGCTAACGGCGTCCTTCACGCAGGAGCGATGAAGGCGACTTTGAACGGCCATTTGGCCTTCCTGCTTTCCATGTGGATTTGAGGGTGACTCCTTTTCAGAAGGCCGCGTGATGGTTGAAAACAACAAATCCCCAGTGGAAGAGGCGGTTTGTCAACGCGTCCTTGATCGCTTTGCACCGCGAATCATCCCAACTCGCGTCGAATCACTGGGAAATCGCGGTGGATTCAGCGGAGCCGGAATCTGGCGAGTCGTCACCGATCGGGGGAATTTCGCTTTACGCCGCTGGCCTCGCTCACAACTTCCTCCTGTGCGAATCCTCGGCCTGCACCGATTGTTGACGCACCTGTGCCAGGACGGCTTAACATTCGTCGCAGTCCCGCTGATGACAGCCGACGGAACAACGTTGCCGCATGAGTCGAGTGACGACTGGCAACTGGAACCCTGGCTACCCGGTTTCGCCGATTTCCACTCGAATTCGACGGACGAACGTCTGCGAGCCACGATGATGGCCCTCGCGAGTTGGCATCACTCGGCCGAACGACATATTCCCGCAGCGACATCTGCGGATTGGTTTTCCTCGCGTCACGACGCCCCGTCGCCTGCGGTCGGCGAACGGTTGCAGATTCTGGATCGCATTAATGAACCATTGCTCGGCAGAATCGAAAAGTCAGTCAATACAGTTTTGAATCCGCAGATTCGCGAACTGACCGGCCGCATCGTTGCGTGCGTTCGCAGGGGCAGAAACCGAATCGCCGAAGAGCTTCGCTCAGTATGCGATCTCAAAGTTCGCCTGCATCCTTGTCTGAGAGACATCTGGCACGACCACCTGCTGTTTACCGGCAATGATCTGACAGGCCTGATCGACCCGTCTGCGACTCGTACGGAAAGCGTTGCCTGCGATCTTTCCCGACTGATCGGTAGCCTGTTCGGCGACGATCGACTCTGCTGGGATCAGGCTCTGAATGAATACCAGCGCCACCGCCCATTGAGCTTCAGTGAACTGCGCCTGATCGAAGTTCTCAACCATAGCGGGGTCCTGCTGAGTGGCTGGACCTGGCTCGAATGGATCTATTTGAAGCAACGAACATTTTCGGAGGCTGGTTCTGTCATTTTCCGATTGCAAACGATTTTGGAACGCATGAGCAATTTGAACAACGTGTGTTGATGCTCGCGATCGACGCCACTGGTTCGAGATCTACGACGAAACGACCAGTGAAGCGCCGCCGAAATATGCGCGAACGTGGATCGAAGGTTCGATCGGCTGCCTCAAGCGTTTCTAGTCTTTCCTGGATTCTGCGGTGAGTCGCACGAGTTCCAACAGTTGTTTTTCGATGGTTAGTGTGATTTCGTCGAGCGGAAGATGTCCCAGCTTTCGTGGAGAAACCGGTGACTGAAGTTCGATTCCCATTTGATCCAATGCGAGCGTTGGATAGGCAACGAACATCGTGACAAATGGCGTGACCCAGCCAACCTTGTTGAGCAACGCAAACGGCAGTGTGTACCTGACGAGAGCAATCAACCAGATTCATTTCCGAACCCGTCAGGTCACCTTCGGAAACTTCCTGTGCCATTCTGTCCGAAGCTGATACGCATTTGCCGCCGCAAGGATCACGTTTTCTCCCAGAACTCGACCGGTAAATTCCAAACCCGTGGGAAGTCCTCGACCGCCGAAACCGTTTGGTACTGTAATCCCCGGCAAACCGATGGCATTCGCGGCCCCACTCAGATCCGTGCTGACAAACCCACGTGACCATTCTGCGAATTTTTGACTTACCGGCCCTGCTTCTGTGTTAAGTGTTGGTGTGACAACAGCGTCAAAATCCTTCAGTGCGGCATCGATTTCACGCTGAATCTTTCCGCGAATCCGTAATGCATTAATGTAGTCGCGAGCGGGAATCAGCAGGTTCGAGAAGCCACCCCAGCGATCTTCGGGGGCCGCCAGTTCCCAGACATCACCGCTGGTCATGAAGTCACCAAACGCCGCACCCATTTCGCAGGAAATAATCGTCCCTGCGACAACACCATAAGGAAGATCCGGCAGCTTGATCGGGGTCAGGGCGCCAAACTGCCGCAGCACTTCCAGCGAATTTTCATAGTTGGTGCGAACTTCAGGCGCTAGCTTGTCCAGTTCAACATCCAGCGTAGCAAACTTGAAGCGGCGTTCCTTGATTGCGGCGCCGTCGAGTTTCGCGCCGCCATATTTCCATGTGGATGCCAGGCTGGTCGGATCGAGGGGATCGGGGCCAGCCATGGCGTCCAGAATAAGTCCACAATCGTCGGCCGTTCGGCACATGGGACCGAGTTTGTCCATCGTCCAACTGAGGGCCATCGCTCCATGTCGACTGACACGTCCGTATGTCGGTCGCATCCCGGAAATTCCGTTGTAGCCGGCGGGAGTCATAATCGACCCCCAGGTTTCAGACCCGATGGCAAACGGAACCAGACCAGCCCCCACGGCCGATCCGGGGCCCGAAGACGATCCCCCCGCCCAACAGGTTTTATCCCAGGCATTCAGGCCTGGCCCGGTCAGACTGGAGTCCGCCTGCTTGTAGCCGAATCCCCCTGCCAGTTCGACCATCGAAAGCTTGGCACAGAGTACTGCTCCGGCATCTCGCAGACGAATAATGACGGTGGCATCCTCATCGATCAACTGATCCTTCAGGGGAGGGGCCCCCCAGGAAGTCGGAATCCCCTTTGTCGCCAGCAAGTCCTTCACCCCGTATGGAATCCCGTGCAGAGGGCCTCGATCATTCCCCTGGGCCAGATCAATGTCAGCCTGACGTGCCTGTTCCAACGCGAGGCTGCCTGTAATACGCACCACCGCGTTGTAATGGCTACCAATTTTTTCCAGCCGGTCGAGGAAATACTTCGTCAACTTGACTGAAGAAGTCGCTTTGGTACGCAACTGCGCGCCGAGTTCACGAATTGTTGCGAATGCAAAGGAATCGTCTGCCATCTCTTTTCAACCTTCGACCGGGGTACCGTCCGTGCCACGATAAGGGCTGAAAATAAATGCAGGTTCATCGGAATTCTTCAGCGGGAATTCCGACAACAGCTTTCCTCGAGCAAGATCCCCACGAAGATCTCGGAAGATCCCCTGGATCGCGACATCGTCATAATTGTCGCTGGGGTATGTTCGTACCAGATAGGTGAGCAGCAGCACCTCCGGAGGCGGGGCGGGAGGTTCAACTTTCGCTGCCGGTTCTTCGGGGAGCTTTGGGGCCGGGGGTGTTTCAGCCCCCAGTGCCTGGTTGGTAGCCAATGCCGCCGCGAGTCCCCCTGCGCCAACTGTGAGTTGTTGGGCGAACTCCCTTCGCCCCATGCGACCTGTCATCGTAAATCCTTCCCGAATCGCAATGGAATTCTCGACATGTCGCGCAAACCGACAGGGCGTGTCGTCGAATTCGACGCTTTCATTACCATTGTTACGAACTTGACACGAAATCATCTCCGGTCAGAGGAGATTTCCCTTCGGCACGACAATTGCCAATTAAAACTCACCAGACACGTTACGGTTCGTGGTCCCGTCTGACAATTGAGAAAGAGTATATGTCCCCACACATTCCCTCGACAATCCGCCGACAGGTACATCACCGTCGGCAATGCGGATTTACACTCATCGAGTTGCTGGTGGTGATTGCGATCATTGCCGTGTTGATTGCACTGCTGTTGCCCGCTGTGCAACAGGCTCGTGAAGCGGCTCGCCGAACGCAGTGCAAGAACAATCTCAAGCAGATCGGCCTGGCGATCCACAACTATTCCGACTCGTATCGTCAGTTTCCACCGAGTGCCACGCTGCTGGCGGGAGTCGCCAGCAGTTCCTGGTCAGTTCACGGACGGATTCTGCCGTTCCTCGATCAGGCAAATCTGTTCAACTCCGTCGATCTGTCCAAGGGATGGAGTGGTCAGATGGCGATTGATGGCCTGCGCATCCCAACTTATGTCTGCCCCAGCGATGCCAAAGCGGGGACAACACGCGTCGACACATCACCACGACTTTGCCCGACCACCTATGGAGTCAATTACGGCACGTGGTTCGCCTGGGACCCGTCGACTGGGGTTGGTGGAAATGGCATATTTTCCCCCAATGCCAGCAACACGTTTGCATCCATCACGGATGGAACAAGCACGACCTTGTTTGCTTCAGAAGTCAAAGCATGGAGCCCCTACCATCGCAATGTCCCGCCCCCATCCACGGCGATCCCCGCCAATGCCGCTGCCGTTTCAGCATTGATGACTGCGACGGGAGGCAACGCCAAGGACACCGAACACACCGAATGGGCCAACGGGCAGGTACACCACTCGGGATTCACCACGGTTCTGACACCGAATTCCAAGGTGACCTGCGTCGTGGGCGGGACGACTTATGACCAATGCGATTACAACAGCTGGCAGGAAGGGACGTTGCCCGCAACCCCGAGCTATGCTGCGATTACATCACGCAGCTATCACACCGGGTGCGTGAATTCACTGCTGGCAGACGGGACTGTCCGCACGATCAGCGAGAACATCGACATCAATGTTTGGCGATCACTGAGCACCCGGTCTGGCGGTGAAATTGTCGGTGATTTCTAGGCGTGCAGTTCATGTCGCATGGGAAGAGGAGACCTTCGGTCGGGCGTTTCGGCGGGGTCAGGAGACCGGCGCCGAACAGCCCAAGAAGAATGTCGTTTGCCAACATCTTCCGACGTCATTGGCACTTCGAATTATCGGAATGTGTCATTCCTTCTGGGCTGAAAGCACAAAAGAACGAAGCACAGGGGTTCCCGGCCTGTGGGCGGGAAACAACGCAAGATTTGCGACCTGAAAAGTCGTAAAAAGTCACTGGTCAGAGTTGATCCGCTATGACTGAATTTCTTGCGACCTTTCAGGTCGCTCTCCCTGTTCTGTCCGCAGTCACAGGGCTGGAAGCCCTGTGCTTTGTGCTGGTGGGCCCTTCAGCCCATACGAGGCCGACGATCGCGACATCGCTGGGGGATGACATGATCGCTGCTGATCGACTTGTGGGTAAGTCCAAGCCCTTAAACACTCAACCCGAACCCCGAAACGAAGACAGACGGTTCTTGGAATTGTCGCGCCGTTAGCGTCCCAATTTTGTGATCGCAGCAAGTGGCCTGCTATTCGGCGTTCTTCCATCCGTCACCACTTCGCTGCAATCGGACAAGATTGCTGCGGACCAGTATCTGGGGTGGAAGGTTCTTGAGATTCCAAACTTCAAGGGAGCCGGATTGATCGTTGCCTGCATATCCCTCGTGCTGACGTTCCGAGAATGCTGCCGTGATTTCCAACTGCTGCGTTGTCTCAGGAACCAGCGAGTCAAGCGATTTCCGGGCGACCCGGAATCGCCATGTCTGGCTGGTTTTGGCAGGAACCAGTTCAATCAGTTTGTTCGTACCACCCTCTTTACGAGTTCCGTCGAGTTCTTCGGAAATCACCTTACCGTCAGCCTGTAATGCGAACAGGAACGGAACGACGTTCGTGTTTCGGTGTTCTATTTCTCGGCGAATTGAGCGGTTTCCTGCTGTCAGCGTCAGTATGAATACCAATTCCCCGGGCTCTTGCTCGGACTCAATCGCAAATTTCAAACTGGAGCCGTGATGCGCCGTTGGCAGTTCCACAACTCGCTTGGCGTACGGCGGAGGATTCGGGATCTGGTACGAAGGTTCGCTGGATGGTTCAAGTTGCAGCTTGCCAGCCTGATTCTTCAGCCAGGCTTCAAACTCGTCCTTGGAGACGGCTTTGGGGAATCCAAGGAACCAGCGAGGTTGCTTATCAAACGAAAGAACCTGCTTTTCGGCGTCGAACCGGTCGCGTTCCTGATAGACCTCTCCACCCAGCGAAAACCACGACAGTTCTTTTGGCTCTGCGGCGATGAGACTGTTCAGCGACAGGGCCAAGACCGAAACTGCGATAACGAATTTCAGTAGCGAATGTGACATTTGTCGAACTCCTGATGGGCTCCTGATTGACTGGACGATGTTCGAAGGTCTGACGCGTGCACGGGACTCAAAGTTCCATGAATTCAATTCATGGCACTGGATTGTGTTCCAGGAGATTTCGACCAGTTAAACGTTCGGAAAGAGCGATCGGACTGAATTTCCCAGAGATAAAGATGGTGACGTCGAAGATTTCGGGCTCTTCCGTGAAGTCGGATTAATGGCAACGATGTGCCAGATAGTCGTGGTTCGCTCCAAATCACTGCGCCGATTGCAATCCGGCACAATGCGGAACTCTGGCGGCGATGGGGTTGAGATCGGTATCATTTCTCCAGCACTCATCGACCATCAAATCTGTCCGATGACTTTGGATTTCAGTTTTCTCGTTTTGCACTTGCAGGGGTGAGATATGGGCGGCGGAGGCAGCACACCGACATCAATGGCCAAGTCCACCATTCGGCTGGGAACAGCCTTTCGGAACGACTTGCCGATCAACAAACTTTTCCGGGCAATGATTGAAATCGGCGGTTCCGACTTGCACCTGCAAGTCAACAAACCTGCCATCCTGCGTGTGAAAGGTGCACTTAAAGATCTCGACATGCCACCCATCACGGAAGAGCAGATGAAGGAGTGGTGCATGCCGATGATGGACGAGCGCAACACCGAAATATTCTTTCTGACAGGTGGTGCAGACTATGCGCACGTCGTCGAGCACAAGGGAGAACTCTGGCGATTCCGCGTGAACCTGTTCATTCAAACCGGCAAGATGGGGATGGTTTCGCGTAAAATCGAACGCAGCATTCCCAACTTCGAAGGGCTGTATCTGCCCCCGATTATGGAAGACCTTTGCAAGTACGATCAGGGGATGGTGCTGCTGGCAGGCGTGACCGGTTCGGGAAAATCGACGACGATCGCTTCGATGCTCGACTGGATCAATCACACCTTCTCAAAGCACATTCTCACAATCGAAGATCCCGTCGAATTCGTGTATGTGACCGACAAATCGCTGATCAACCAGAGAGAAATCGGGCCGGATGTGTCGGACTTCCATACGGCCATGAAGCATGCTGTCCGTCAAGACCCCGACATCATGCTGGTGGGCGAAATGCGTGACCGCGAAACGTTCGAAACAGCGATGCACGCCGCTGAAACGGGCCACCTTGTTTACGGAACGATCCATGCTTCGTCGGCCCCGTCAACGATCGGTCGTATTCTCGACTTGTTTCCACAGAGTATGCACAACGCATTGCGATCTTCGATGGGCTTCAACATGAAAGCCATCGTTGCCCAGAAGCTGCTGCCAACGATCCTGGACAAGCCCAAGCGAGTTCCGATTTGCGAAATCATGATTTTCAACGGTGTGATCCGGAAGCTGATTCTGGAGCACACAGACGAAAAGCTGCCGGCGGCCATTCGAATCGGCAAATCGGAAGGGATGCAGCAGTTCAACGACAGCCTGTATCACTTCATCACGAAGGAATTCGTCAGCCGTGCTGAAGCCTTCGAAATCAGCCCCAACGTGGAAGAATTGAAGATGATGCTGAAAGGGATCAACGTCAAATCGTCTGGTATTCTGTAACGCCGTATTTTGTGATGCGATGCCATGGCATCGAACATGGGCAAAAAAACGAGCAGAGCTGGAGCGAAGTCGGCCCTGCTCTTATTGCCTCTCGGACAACCTGTTTCCAGTCTGTCGACATTATCACATTTCTTCACCGGACAGGCGAGAAATCATCCCTTCCTGAAGTCGAAATGTCAGCCACCTCCACTGAGAACCCAGCCATGCCGCATTCGCAGATTTTCGCTCGAGTCGTCTATAGTCTGTTGGCTGTTGCCGTTGCTACCAGCCCCGTTTTCAGTGAAGAGAAGCCCGTCACAGCAGGAAATGGTAATTTCACCATCGGTCCAGACTACAAGATCGATCCTGATCTGACGGACAAGGGAAACCCAAAAGGGAAATCGTTCGAATTCTCGATGAAACTGGCGGACAGCAAGATCTTTCGTGGAGACGATTCGACACTCGATCCAAAGAAGCCCGTCCGCAAACAGCGGAAAATCTTTGTTTACATTCCAGCGGCCTATCAGGATGGTACGAAAGCGCCGATCCTCGTGACGTTTGATGGGCCGAGTCATTTGAAACTTGTACGTAATGCCTTGGATAACCTCACAATTTCAAAGAACCCGGACCGTAAGCTGCCCGCTTTTATTGTCATCGCCGTGGAGAATGGGGGCGATGATGGTAAGGGAAGTCAGCGAGGCCTCGAATATGACACGATGTCCGACCGGTTCGCCCGATTCATCAATGATGAAGTTCTGCCGGCGGTGCTCACAAACGCAGAGATCAAGGCTGCCTATCCGAAAATTGCTTTCACGGACGATCCGTGGGGAAAAGCGACGATGGGGTGCAGTTCTGGCGGTGCTGCAGCGCTGACGATGGGATGGTTTCGTCCCGATCTGTTTCGTCGACTGATTACCTATTCCGGCACGTTCGTGGACCAGCAGGACGACGATGCTCCCGAAGAAAAAGAGTATCCCCTCGGCGCCTGGGAATATCACTCAGGCAAGAAATTGATCGAAACCAGCGACAAAAAGCCGCTCCGGATTTTCACGCACGTGTCGGAATTCGACATTCGCGCGAAAGATCCGGAAGAAACCTATCACAACTGGGTGATGGCCAATGAACGGACTGCCGCAGCTCTGAAGGCCAAGGGCTACGATTACCGCTATATTTACAGTCGCAACTCAAGGCACTGTGATGGAAAAGTGTTTGAACAAACACTGGCCGACACACTGGTCTGGATGTGGCACGGCTATGAGGCGAAGTAATTTCCAAGGGCTCACACCGGGTGGCTGATTTCTCTGAGACGCCCCAGCAGGTCAATTAGCGCTATGCACGTTCTGCGGCACCGGTTTTCATTTGTTGGATGATGTTGACGCCAACTTTTTCACCCCAAGCGGCAATGAATTGCTGAAAAGCCAGACCTGGTCGACCAGTTCCGATCGGCAGCCGATTGAAGTGCGTCACTGGCAGCAGGCAGTGCGGGGTCGATGTCAGGAACGCTTCGGCTGCACGAGACAAATCAACGGGAGTGACAGCTGCGTAAATGAACTCGTAGCCCAGCTCTGTTGCCAGTTCAGCTGCGTAGTTACGACTCACCCCTTCCAAGACATGTGTTGGTGGCGTGATGATCCGATTTCCTTCGACAACGCAAAGGTTTCCCGTTGCCGTCTCGGTAAGATTGCCGGTGTCGTCAGTCAGAATCGCCATAGCGTGTCGATCGATCTGGCGCGCTTCGCGGCCTGCGAGATGCCAGTGCAGTCGGCTGCGATGTTTGATCCGTGGATCGATCACATTGTCAGGAATGCTTCGCGTCGAAACCGTCACCAGATGTAATCCGGAATCGTAAGTCTCTGCCCACAGTTCGAACGGCAATGGAAACGTGTGGACACAAACCGTCGGTTGGTCCGTTCCACCACGACCGACGTATGTCGGATTCAGCCCCGCAGTGACGAACAGGATCAGGCCGAGATCGTGATGTTCAGGAATCAGGCGGGCGTTGGAACTAACAACCTGATCCGAAATCTCGCGCAACTCGCTCCAGGCCAATCCCGGGTCGATTCCAACTCGCTGAAGCGACAGAGCCAGCCGATCCAGATGATCATCAAGTCGGAACGGAGTGTGACGAAATGTCCGCAACATTTCCGTGACCGACGTGCCACCAACGATACCCAGATCGAAGACATGGAGCTGTGCTTCGTCGATCGGAACGAATCGACCGTTCAAGTAGGCGATCGGCGTTGTCATCATTTTCCCTGCCTGATGGCATCACGTAATCGGGCCGTAAGTCCAAGGGCAGAATTCTTCGTCGCCGATTCCTTGAGCTTCACTTTTGGTCTGTTTTCCGCTTGCCACGGCAACGACTTCGTCGAAGATTTCGCGACCGACTTCTTCAATCGTCGCACCGTCAAGAATTCGGCCAGCGTTGATGTCCATGTCGTCCACCATCCGGTTGTACATCGGCGAATTCGTGGCAATCTTGATCGTTGGGACAGGCTTACAACCGAAACAACTTCCGCGACCCGTGGTGAAGCAGCAGACATTGGCGCCGCCGGCCACCATTCCCGTCACGGATGCTGGATCGTATCCGGGAGTATCCATGACGACGAAGCCCTTTTCCGTCACTGGCTCGGCGTACTTGTAGACGGCACGCAGCGCAGTTGTCCCCCCCTTGGCGATCGCTCCGAGGGATTTTTCGTAAATGGTCGTCAATCCCCCCTTCTTGTTGCCAACGGAAGGATTGATGTCGATCCGCTCGCCGAACTTCGCGGTGTACTCGATCCACCAGCGAATTCGCTCCAGCAACGCCTCACCTACGTCTCGCGAGACTGAACGGCGAGTCAGCAGATGCTCACCACCGTAGATTTCAGTCACTTCGCTTAGGATCGCCGTTCCACCATGAGCAACCAGCAGATCGCTGCAATAACCAAGAGCCGGGTTGGCGGTGGTACCGCTGTTTCCATCGCTACCCCCGCATTCCAAACCGAGCATGATTTCGCTGACGGGAATGGGAACTCGCTGAACCTTGTTCACTTCTGGTAGCAGTTCACGAATGGCAGCGACGGTGCGATTGACCGTTTTCGCGACCCCACCCTGCTCCTGAATATTCATCACCAGCGGGGCTTTCGTCGGAAGTTGAGAAGACCCACCCAGTTGGATCAACCCGCCATTTTCCATCAAGAAGGAAGCCTGCGCTGTCTCGCAACCGAGTCCCAGGACGATGTACGCCGCAATATTGGGATGGCGTGCGAAGCCTGAAAGAGTTCGTGTCAGTTGCTTATGGTCTTCACCCCCAAACTGGAATGCGCAGCCCCCTTTATGAACGAGAGGGACAACACCGTCGACATTAGGAAACTGCTCCAGCAGTGCAGTGTCGAACTTCTGTGCCGCGTACTTTGAAGCGGTGGCCGAGCAATTGACCGTGCTGATGATCCCGATGTAATTACGAGTCGCCGCCCGCCCGTCTGGTCGTCGGTATCCCATGAATGTCCGGCCCTCGATCGGTGTCGGAGGGGCTGGAATTTCGGAACAGAACGCGTAGTCGAGACTCAACTCACCTGCAGTAACGTTATGCACATGGACCCATGATCCTACTGAAATTGGTGCGGATGCGAATCCGATCGTCTGCCCGAATTTCTTGATCGGTTGACCCGCATCGATCGAGCGGAGCGCCACCTTGTGCCCCATGTCAATCGGTTCTACCGTCGAAAGTTCCGATGTCCCGGTAAAGGAAAAGGAAGTTGCTTCGGGAACTTTACGAGCGGCAACGGCGATATTGTCTTCAGGGTGCAGGCGTACAAACGGGGCGGTGCTCATTGGGGCCTTTCAACAGGAACGGAATTCTCTGGCAGACTATTCGTTTTGGGGAATTCCAGCAATCCGACTGGTCTCAATTCTCCACGGCAGCCTCGACCGACTCGCGATATTGTGAGGGGAATACCACAATCAGTTCAGGGGATTGCGTCGTGCCCGGTTTGCCTATCGCGTCTCTTAAAATCGACAGGTAGGTCGCGGCCTCGCAAACGTCGTGCGCCAGAGGCAAATCGTGATGTATGAGAACGATTTTCGCCGGGGCCGGGATCCACGACAGGTCTCGCAGGCATTCTTCGAAGGCGTCCCAGTTCCAGCCGAAGTAGCCGGGAAAGTCCAACCCCAGTGCCAATATCGCCAGAAGCTGTTTTTTGGTCCCAATCCCCGCCGGAATTCGAATAACGCGTGACGATTCCTCGATTGGCCAGTACCCGTTCGAATACTGGAAGTCGTTCAAGTCCTGGCAACTCATAGCGACGACTTCTCCCGGATCTTTACGAATGTCTTGTAGTGGTCAGGTGTGTACCAAGCGTCGCCATCGGCCCCGACGATCACTCGCTGCGGTCCAGGGCCACTCAGCTTTGGTGTCGGATGGACGTATTCCTTGTAATAACCAGACGGTCTTGCGGGAAGTCGTCGTTCACGATTTTGAAAGACCGTTCCGTCATTGCGATGCGAATTGCGATCACCTTTGGCGATCCGATCAAGCGTTGGCTGCAAATCGATTGTGCCGCTGAAAACAATGTGACCATCCTGATCGCGAATCTTCTGATTCTCGATTCGTGTTTTTGGCTGGTCTACATTTTGCGGGATATTTTTGGGTAAGGACTCGCCCGCAGATTCGCTTTTTCCCGTTGAGCGAACAGTCCGAGTTGCTGACGGGGCGGAGTCGGGTTCAGGCGTGATCTGAACCGGAATCGGTTGACGGGAGTCGTCACCCTCTGCGGCCTGATGTGAATCCTGCTGCTTTGCTGTCGATGATCGCGGAGCAACGGGTGGAAATGACGTTTGCCACCACGAGACCACCACGAGTCCCAGAAAAATGGCGATGATCAGCCAGGGAGGCAGTTTGGAAGTTTTGCCTTGGGGCATTGACGATGGGCGTTCAGACATGCAGGTTTCTCACTTTGCCAATGTATTCACTTTGCCAATGAATTCAGCAAAACTTTCATCCGGGGCGCAATCAGCGAATCCCACGCTGCGTCCAGTCCTTCTCTCATGGCATCCGCAGGAGAAGCAGACTTGCGTGCGGCGAAAATCCGTAAGACTCGTGACAGTTCTACTCGATCCTGATCGACCAACGGCAGATTTTCGATGAGTGTTTGGATTTCTGGCTCATGGAGTTCCTGCAACGTCTGTGATGTCGCTAGCAGCACTCTTCCCAGAGCCGAATCGTTCTTCAAAAAGGGCTCGTAATCGTACTGGAAATGTTCTCGCTGCAGGTGAGTCAACCCGCGTTCTGCGAATTTCGTCTTCAGGGTGGGATTCAACATCCCAAACAGAAATGAAGCAGCCAGATTTGCGATCGGCCCGGTCTCGGGACTTTCCAGAAGATTACCGACAGCGCGTTGGGAATATTGACCTCGACGATTTTGCACAAACACGAATTCGCGACTGATCGTCCAGGCCCATGAAGTATCGGGAACGAGCGATCTGGCGACCGGCAAAATCATCACGGTCCAGCCTGCCGGGGGCAATTTCTTTTTGGGGTCCGCTTCGTAGGGAATTGAAAATCCATCGTCGCGATGATTGAACATGTTAACCAGCAGACGGTCAAAAGCAGAAAGTGCTCCCCGTTTCAGGACAGAATGGATCAGCGTCGTCAAAGCCGCATTCCGGGATTCGCCTGATGGTTCTGGAATGATCGTGGCCAGAAACGATAACAGATTTGAAATCGGAGCATCCTCGGCGCGAATCAGGCGAGACCCTTTGATTTGCTCGTCGAACTGCTTCGACAGTTCATCATAGATGCCCGGTTTGCAATTGATCACCAGTTGCGACAGTGGACCAGCGTTTATTTCAACTTCCATTAACCTGCCCGACATCGCATCAATGACGACTCGCTGGGACGGATCATTGATGGTGAGAACTCCTTCTTGAATTTGGACGATTTCTTTGTTCCTCTGGACCTCTCGGACGGCTGCAACCGGGTCGGCTGTCATTTGTAAAACAAAAGGGGGAAGCGTTCCTTCGGAATTCGAGCGAATTCCTGTACCAAACGCGAACTTCGAAATTTCACCGCGGGAACTCGGACGCTGTGCGGTCCAATGCATCGCCCCCATCACACACTGGTGAATATTCCGCGTTTCAAACCGCAGTCTGTGGCGGGGTGAATACATTGACAGCAAGTCTGGTGTCAGTTGGACCCACAATTCAACGAGTTCACGTTTGAGGTGTTCCTTCAGTTTGACGCGAATCAGGGATCCCTGCTTCCGGTGCGAGATCACCAGATTGAAATCAATGAGCAGCGTTCCCGCGGGAGGGTCGTCTTCCGATTCGACCTTGAGCGGCGGGCCTCGCAATTGCAATTCAAAATCGTTGTCGGTCGACTCAAAGTTATTCAGCCAACTCGCCAACTTGATCAGAACGTCTTCCTCGCGCGTGAACTTCTTAGTCAACAACGGCGCGTCTGCAAACTCGAAAACTGTAATTCTCAAGATTGAGTCCGCATCGCCGAACGGCGGAGTAATGAATTCTACTTTCGATTCCAGAAAGCGAGCGGCACTGCGCAGCGTTTGCTCGATCAGTGTTTTCAGGTCAGAATCCAGGACTGCCCGTTTGGGAAGATCCAGATAGGTAATGACCTCTTCCGGAGTATTCCTCGTCAAACCGATGACTTCAATTTCTCCCAGTACCGCACATGGCCCTTCATCCGTGATCGTTACCATGAGTGTGGCCGTCCCGTTCGATTCGGGCATGGGGACAACACTGAATTGAACGTCGTGGTATCCCAAAGATTGAAACAACTTCTGCAACGGTTCGTGCTTCGCCTTCCAGAACCCTGAAGAAAAGGAAGCTGGATTACCCTTTTGCCAGATTGGCTTGACCGCTGCTGGAGGGGCGAAGTCCCGCGTTTTTTCGTTGGAGTTCCGTGCGGTTGTCTGTTCCGGGACAGAAGAGACCATTAGCTTTTTCAGTCGTGCGACCGGAATGTTTTTGGCACCCGCGATTTCAATCTCACCGGCCAGATAGCGTCGTCCTTCGTCGATCGTCACAACAATGCCGTTACGCTGCTCAACATACTTGGCGCTCGTCGTGACGTCAGCAAAGCCGGAATGGCGATAGCCGTCACGCAATCGGGTCTCCAGCAATTGAAGAAGTTCGTCCATGGGAGCGTCTGGATGCCCCGCCACCAGGACATCCAGATCGAATCCCAAGGCTGAACGCAGATCGCGCGATTCGACGTTGTCATTTCCGATGAATTGAATACGGTCGGGATCGCCCAGATTCCCGACGTTTTTCGGTTCCACCGCCGACGACGAAATCGACATCAGCAGAACAATAGCGCAAGTCATCCATGACAGGTTCGACATCCGCGTCCCCCTCGAAAACGTGTTCGATAGCTCTGCCTGATATTAGCAAACTACCTGTTCCGTTGACGAGGTCAGTCGCCGCGATAGGAAATCACCGCCTGCTGCATCGTCGGGGGCAGGGGATGAAATTTACTGCGTACAAAACCAGACTTGGAAAATACGTGCTCGTATTCGGCAAACGTATAAGCATCGCCATGACCAGTCGTGGCAAGCATCGTCAGTGCGAATTCGGCCGTGCCGACAGGTGTTACCCGGCCTTCGTCAGGAATAAACTCAAGCGTCACGGCACGTCCGCCTGGGACGAGTGCTTCGTAAGCCTTTCGAGCGATCCGTTCGCACGTCGCCAGATCAAAGTGGTGGAAGAAATTCGTGATCAACACGACATCGTAGGGGCCACCCCAATTAGTATCAAACGCACTTCCTGGCAGTTGGGAATAACGATCAGCAACCCCGGCTCGCTCGGCATTCTCCTGAGCAACCTGAAGTACGTTCTTCCAGTCTAAAGCGGTGACGAGTGCATTCGGATAATGCTGGGCGACTGAGATTCCAAACAGCCCGTGACCAGCGGCGATATCCAGCACTCGTAGTGGCTGTGATTTCTCTCCGCCGATCAGGCCGACGAGACGTTGTGCGGGAATGTGCATCATCGGCCCCATCGCACGGGCGAAATCGACCCAGATCGGATTGTCGTGCGAGACCGTCCCGTCATCGGAAATGGCAGTTCCCCCACGTTTGACGGCGGCTGTCAATTGCGTGAAGCATTCCGTCAATGAGGGAGTTAGGAGGAACTGCAGAGTCCCCCCGAGATAGGCGGGGGAGGATCGCGTCAGAAATGTTGCAGAATCCGGTGTCAGTCCGTAGTGATCGACGGACTTTGTCAGAAATCCTGCGATGACCAGGTAGTCGGCAAGAATGCGAACACCTCGTTCATTGACACCGCACGTCGCAGCCAATTCTGCGCCCGATCGTGATCCTGCCGCGACGGCGGAGAACAGATCGATTTCAATGGCAGTCTTTAACGCTTGCGTTCGCTGATAAGCGTTGATCGTGTCAAAAAACAAACCGGGTGAAGGCCCCTGCGATGACATTTTAGAAAACTCCGACTGGCGTCACGGTGCCCGCCGAGCCTGCCTCGGCGGTTCAACGACCGTGATCGGATCGGGGTCAATAGTCCATCCACATCCCGGCGCCTGTCAGAGTATCCTTCTGGCCTGCAAATTCCCATTGCAAGGCTGGCCCCTTGTAGTATTGGAAGCCGAAACGCCACAAATGGTTGCTATACCCGCGCCATTGCCAGCCCGCAGTGATATTCACGCTGGTCACGTAGCCAAAATCCTGTCGTGTATGTCCATTGATCGCAGCGAACGGTGCTCCACGCAAACCGAAGACCATGGGCGTGTATTGCAATCCGTACTGCAATTCCAACGGTTCGGCACCATCCTCATGGTTGAATGCGTAGGCAACTTCGCCGTAGGCCTGGGTATCGCGAGTCAGATTCCTCGTCCAACCGACGATCAATGAATCACGTACGTAATTCAGGCGGACAAACGTCGGGTTGCGGATCATGTATTCATCACCCGCGTGTGAACTCAGGTGGTAATAGCCCGCTTTGAATGCGTTGTCGCCCTTACGCCACGTCGACAGAAAGCCCGCTCGAAAGTCGCATGCTTCCAGATCGTCGTTGTGCCCCATATCGACACGCGGCATTGCCGCACCTTCCAGGTCGAATTGCCATCCCTGTGGATTGATGGCGTCAGTGGTCCCGTATCTCAACAAGCCGACGTGGCCACCGAGGGTGTTTTCCCAGACAGTTCCATCGCGTCCCTTGCTGCCGAAGAAGACAGAGCTCATTCGCGATTCTTTTTCACCCGCAAGATATGCCTTGTACATCAAGCCCGCTGGCATCACTTGCCATTCGTATTCGTCTTCCGTTTGAAATGTTTGAGACCCGATCACTTCTTCTTGAACCGGTTCCTGCCAGTCAACCTTTTGCGCACGACCTCGTTTCCCCTCTTCCTGTTCATCGGAAAAGCTGGCAAACGATGCCTTACTACGCGGCGCACGGTCCGTGCGCATGTTTCCATCCGTTCCCATCTGAACCTGCAGGCCAAAGGTGGGATCATCTGGTGCTTTTCGATCAGCACGAGCTCGGGCAGTATCCTCCCGGGCAAGTGCTGACATCCCGAGCACCAGGAAGCAGCAACCTATCCAGCGAAACACGCGAGTTCTCCAAGTACAACAGTTGCGAGACTTCTGTAACGCGAATTCCTTATCGACCTCGCAAATCGATTGCGCACGTATCTCCGTCTGCAACGGTCGTGATCGGAGCAATCATGCGTCCGGATATGCCCAGCATTCCGGAAAATCTACTCCGGTAGACTGCGATGACTTTGACGGCAACGAGGTTCCATGAATCAGTAGGGTCGGCGCTGAACGTCTTGACTAACCTCCTTGCTGACCTAGGTTTAAATGCGCATGGTCCCTGCTGACCGCGTCCTCCATTTCACGACTCAACGTACTGTTGAAAGCTCCGTTCAATGATTCCCTTATCCTCTGTGCCATCACAGGTTACGTCCGTTGATTCATTCCCGGGCTTGTCCACCGAAGAAATCGGATCGCTTCTTGACTTGATGGAATGGCAACGCGGAAAATGTGATTGCCGTGACCCGCTGACATCAATCTCGCATCTCCATCGATCGCTCCATCAGCAGGCGTGTCGTGCGTACGCCAGACGACTTGGCACCGTCGTCGTCCTGAAGGGGGACAAACTGACGTTGGCTAACGGAGATTTCAGAACGTCCGCTCAAGTTGTCCCTGAAACAGTCCGAACACTCGATTCGATCGAACGCGTGCCGCTATCCGTATTTCTGATGTTGGAATGTTACGCTGACGGAATTTCTGAGCAGTCTGAAGCATTAATTGACCAGCTTCGAACGCAGGCAATGATGTTACTGACACAGCTCGGAAGCTTGGGACTGACGGAAGAATTAACAGCCCGGCAGGCGGAATTGCTGGCTACGACCGTACAGTTCCTGGATGACGTTTTTACCTGCGGACGACTCGATGCTGATGTCGTTGCCAGTTTCGTCATGCAGTCGAATCCATTGCTGGAACAAAATCAAGCCGATGTGTCACGGCTGATATTCGCAGCTTTCGATGATCAGTTGTCTCTCTGGAAGTCAACATTTACCGAGTTTGACTGGGAACATTTGCGAGCCGTCGTCGTTCAGGACCAGTCCGAGCGTCGTGAACGGATCGCTGGCGAGTATTTTCTGCGATTGCATCGCTCAAACGAAGGCGAATCCCACGTCTTCATGGAAGTCGCCGACGACGTTGAACAGGCGATCCTTCAGCTTCGCAGGTCAGCATTTGCGTCAAATCCGGCAGAGGAATTTTCACCTTTCCACGGATGAAGCGATCAGCGGATTGAACGGGGGATGCCCCGTCCGTTACCATTCCGGAGATGGGACCAGCCTGGTCCTGCTGCGCAAAACCTCGTTCCGTCGATTTTCAAAACGAATTTCGGCTGACCAGCGAGAGTTCCGATCTGGCATTGGCCTGGTTGGCGAAGCGGTTTCTCTCCAAAGGAAGTTGACGTGTTTCAGTCTGTTGCAGTCGTCGGGGCCACCGGGGCCGTGGGTCGGATCATGTGTCAGCAGCTCGAAGAGCGCGGCTATAAAGCCGGTTCATGGACGTTCCTGTCGTCCAAGCGCAGCGCCGGGACCACGATCACATTCCAGGGACGCGACTACATCGTTCAGGAACTGACGAAAGAATCGTTCCGTGGACATGATCTGGTCATTGGCAGCACGCCCGACGAAACGGCTCGCGACTACTTCCCTGCCGCTGTCGAAGCTGGCTGCCTGGTGATCGATGAATCCGGCTACTTCCGGATGAACCCCGAAGTTCCGCTGGTCATCCCCGAAATCAATCCGCAAGATGCATTGAGATTGCTCGCGTTGGGACGCGGGATCATTTCCAGCCCGAACTGTTCGACAACGCAAATGGTCATCGCCCTGAAGCCGCTGCATGATGCCGCAAAAGTGAAGCGAGTCATCGTCAGCACTTATCAGGCAGTGAGTGGTGCGGGCTTGCAGGGAACGACGGATCTGATTGAAGGGACGCGAGCGAATCTTGCGGGGACGAACTACGAATATTCCGCCTTCAAGCATCCGATCGCCTTCAATGCCATCCCGCAAATTGGCGGCCCCAAGGAAGAAGGCTACACGAGCGAAGAAATGAAGATGGTCTACGAAACTCGCAAGATCATCGGCGATCAGTCTATCCAGATATCGGCATCCTGCATCCGGATCCCCGTGGCGAACTGCCACAGCGAAACCATCTGGGTCGAAACCGAACGACCAGTCTCCCCGGCTGAGGCACGCCAATTGTTCGCAGCCTTCCCGGGGATCGTCGTGGTGGACGATCTGGCCAACGGCGAATATCCGATGCCCATGACGTGCACTGGCCGTGACGAAGTCTTCATCGGACGAATTCGTCGCGACCTTTCTCATCCGAATGGACTGACGTTCTGGTGTGTCAGCGACAACCTGCGCAAGGGAGCCGCTACCAATGCTGTGCAGATTGCAGAACTGCTTTCCCGACACAAGGCGTGAGAAATCTCCAGCAGGCCTGGGAGACGATTTACGACCTTTTCCGGTATGAGTTATTGGTCGATCACACCCGGAATCCGGCAGTACCGCTCTCGGCGGAGCAGGATCGCTGGGCGCAAGCGTGCCTGAGAAACAGTGGAGTAACGGCATGAGTTCCAGTACCACAAAACCCTTGATCAAAACCTCGGCTGTCACAGCGCGGCGCAAGTTGCGGTTCAGCAGCTTTGACGACGTCATCAAGGATGCCGAACATATTGCCTCGGTCCCCTGTCGCACGCTGGGAAACTGGTCTGTCGCTCAGAACATTGACCACTTGGGAAAATCGATCCAGGCTGGATTTGAAGGGCCTGTAATCAAGGCACCTTGGTTTGTACGCTGGCTCATTGCCCCACTGATCAAGCCACGATTCCTGACGAAAGGGATGCCCGCCGGATTTTCACTACCGAAAAAAATGGCTCATTTCATGCCAGGCAGTGATCCCGCTACAGAAACAGCGATGAAAAACCTGCGAGTCTGGTCCCAGCGGCTGCAATCAGAATTACCGTCGAATGGTCATCCTGCATTTGGCAAATTGAGTCATGAGGAATGGATTCTATTGCACCTTCGCCACGCGGAGTTACACCTGAGTTTCATTGTTCCAGACACAACTGTCCGGCTATAAGTCGAACAGCGTCAACTGCTTATGTGGTTGGTT
>JBAWWJ010000006.1:0-76560 GCA_037146815.1 Planctomycetota bacterium | reverse complement strand
TTCTTCTTCCGTCACCTTGGTGAATCCACCGCCATTCCAGTATGGGTTCGGGGCGCCGGCGGCGTTCACCCAGTGAATCTTGTTCCCACGGACGATCACTTCACCACCGTCCTGCTTCGACTGATTCCAGACATAAAGGCCGACATTCGAAACATCAGACTTGGAACCGATGATGGTGTTGTCTGTGATCGTAATCGTCCCCCCTCCCGCCACACCGATTCCCACCTGACCCGGTGCCAGAAGCACATTCTTGCGACAGATGATGTGCTTTCCCCCTTTGCCATCCCCCAGCATGACCCCGCTGCCACTTTTGCTCTTCCCGTCACTGCCAACCTTGGGATCGCCAGACAGAAAGTTGTCCTCAATCAGGATGGGCGAATCCTCGGTGCCACTCGATTCGTAGATACTGATCATGTCCTCGGGACGACTTAGATCGCTTGAGTTTGAAGCCTGGTTGCCCCGGATCACGTTTTGCTTTCCGGTGACTTTGTCGAATTGTACCATCTGCCCGCGTGGCATCGGTCCCATGACGTTTTCCACATAGTTCCCGATGACCTGCACGCCGCTGGATTGATGTGCATAAACTCCCGTTGCCACCCGTTCGATCCTGCATCCCTGCACCACGACATCTTCGCAGCCATCCAGATGAATGGCAGGCGCTTTGCTGTCGTGAATCCAGCAATTGTAAATCCGGATCTTTTTGCAGCCGGAAAGTTTGATCGACTTCAGGTCACAGGACGTGATCGTCACGTCGATGGCTTGAACGAGGTCAATTGAGGGATCGGCATCGATCTTGACCTGATTGAGTTTCTGCCCGTTGACCCCTTGTGCGGCGATCGCAGGTTTTCGCTTGGGAACAACCGCCGAATATTCGTACTCGGCCGCAGAGATCTGATGACTGAAGGAGGTCAGAAACACAACCAGGGACAGATATCGCATCGACATGCCGCAGCCCATTGTTTTTTCGGTGACAGAGAATCAGAGGATTTTGTTTTACCAGAATACCATCGGGGGAAGCGGTCTCGAAAGTTCGAAGGGACTCGGGTGATCCGAAGACAAGGACGAAAGAACAGGGTACCCTCATTTCCCGCCATTACCGGGCCTGCAAGACTCAAACGAGGCGTTACAAACCGGCAAATCCGCAGGCCTCGCACCGTCGATTTGCTGACCGCTGATCGCTGAATCCTGACCGCTCTCCGGGTCCGAAATCGGCAGCCCGAATTGACAGTGCCGGGATGGAGGGTAGAATTGACTCACCGCTCATCCTTCCTGCACTCTTCGCGGGCGACACGAGTGGACACACGCCGGAGTTGAGACAGGCTTCCGAATCGTTATTTCCGGAATCTTTCGTACGCCGCGTGCCGTGCCCAGGCATCCTGCCCGTCATTCCGCCCGATTTTCCAGCAGACACCTTGCCCGCTGGTTAGGAGACAATCATGGTTCCCCTCGCATTCCTCGGTCCGTGGGAATTGGCTCTGGTTTTTGGCATCGCGCTGCTTCTGTTTGGCGGCAGCCGGCTACCAACCCTGATGCGGTCTCTCGGCCAAAGTGTGACGGAATTCAAGAAGGGTATCCGCGAAGATGATGCGGATGCCAATCTGGACTCAAAAAAATCCGATGCCAAGTAACATCAGTCCCCATTGGAGGTAGGAATTATGCTTCCCATCGCATTTATTGGAAATCTCGGTCCCGTAGAGATGCTGCTCGTTGGCGGGATTGCACTGTTGCTTTTTGGAAAGAATCTTCCAAAGGTCGCTCGGGATGCTGGTAAGGCAATCGTCGAGTTCAAAAAGGGGATGTCGGGGATCGAATCCACGATTGATGATGCGGTCTATGCCAAACCCGAATCCAGCAACTCCACCCGGCCCGCTCCTGTGGAAGAAAAGGTCGAGGCAACTGCTCCCAAGTTTGAGCCGCCAACGTCCGAACCGATCGCTGAATCGAAATCGACAGAGTCCGCCGGTTCAGCAACCTGATTGAAGACAACTGTCTCAGGTCACAAACGCCTGGCGGAAAAACACAGAAAACCCCGGAATCAATGATTCCGGGGTTCTTTTTGTGTTCCAAGCATATTGCTCATCTTGACGGTGCAAGGCTGATGGCCTCGCAGCAGGTCGAGGGAATTGTCAGAATACCAGACGATTTCGGTGATCTGATCCCGGCGCTGATTTTTTCGAAATCGGCGGTACCAACGAAAACGTATGGCTATGAATCTACAGCAGGAATATTTGAAGGCGGTCACCCGCCGCCATTTCTTTGGCCAGGCGGGTGTTGGCCTGGGAGCCGTTGCACTGGCGAGTCTGTTGCAACGCGATGGTGTGGCCGGGCCATCTGTCCGGTCCGCGAATCCACTGGCACCTAAAAAGCCGCCTCTCCCCGCCAAAGCCAAACATGTCATCTATCTGCACATGGCAGGCAGTCCCACGCAACTCGATCTCTTCGACTACAAGCCGACTCTGCAGAAGTACAACGGCAAACCCTGTCCGAAGGAATACCTCGAAGGAAAGCGGTTCGCGTTCATTCAGGGTGTCCCCAATATGCTGGGAACGCCATTCAATTTCGCGAAGCATGGCAAGTCGGGAGCCGAACTGAGCGAAGTCTGGAAGTTTCTGCCCGAAGTCGTCGATGACATCGCGATCGTGAAGTCGATGCAGACCGAACAGTTCAACCACGCCCCCGCACAACTCTTTCTGCATACAGGGACCAATCTGTTCGGTGGCGCGTCACTCGGTTCCTGGGCCACGTACGGTCTCGGTTCCGAGAACGAAGACCTGCCTGGGTTTGTTGTTCTCACCAGCGGTGGAAAGACACCGGATGCTGGCAAGAGTGTCTGGGGGAGTGGTTTTCTTCCCTCGATCTATCAGGGTGTTCAATGCCGTTCGCCCGGTGACCCGGTGTTGTTCCTTTCAAACCCCGCGGGTCTCGATCGAAACGGGCGGCGTGAGACGCTGGATGCCCTGAAAACATTGAACGAATTCCAGGCTGAAAAGCTGGGCGATCCCGAAACGATCACTCGGATCGCTCAATATGAACTCGCCTATCGAATGCAGATGGCAGTCCCCGAGGTAATGGACATCTCGAAGGAACCACAGCACATCCTGGACATGTACGGAGCCCGACCGGGGTTTGTTCCCGAATCGGAAGGGGCTGCTGACCCACGTGTCCTCTACAAGGGGACCGACGCGGCACTCGCCAACAACTGCCTGCTCGCACGGCGCCTGGTTGAAGCGGGGGTTCGATTTGTGCAGTTGTATGACTGGGGCTGGGACCACCATGGAGTGAGTCCCGGTGAGCACATCCCGACGATTCTGCCGATTAAAGTGCAGCAAGTCGATCGGGCATTGACTGCTTTGATCAAGGACTTGAAGCAACGCGGATTGTTTGACGAAACGCTGATTATCTGGGGCGGTGAGTTTGGCCGGACACCGATGCAGCAGAACAACGCTCCAAACCAGCCTTACATCGGTCGCGATCATCATCCCTACGCCTTCTCGATGATGCTGGCGGGGGGCGGGATCAAAGGGGGCCAGACGTACGGTCAAACGGACGACATCGGTTACTACATTACCGAGAACGCCATGGACATCCGCGACCTGCAGGCGACGATTCTGCACTTGCTCGGAATTGATCCCTTCAAGCTGACATACAGCTTCCAGGGACTCGACCAGCGATTGATCGGTGCCGAAGGAAAGGCAAAGCTTCATCCGGCACTTTTGAGTTGAATGTCAGGAAGCCAGAAGCCGTCTTCAGCCGAGTCGGTTGAGAAAGGAATTTGATGTCATCTGAGTCTGTACGCAGCCCCGAACTGCTGCACCGCGTCTCCAGTCACCTGTTGATCATCGATGTTCAGGAAAAGCTGGTGGCGACTCTTGAGGATGGAACGCGGCGATCGCTCGTCAACTCGTGCCGCTTCCTGGCAGAAGGAGCGAAAATCCTGGGTGTGCCGGTCGCGATCACGGAACAGTATCCGCAGGGGTTGGGCCCGACCGATGTCGCACTGCGAGATTTCAGCGAAGTTCGTCCATCCAAGAAGCGGTTCAGTGCAGTCGAGTGTCTCGGGTGGTCTGCGGCCTCTGAAGCCGCAGACGATCGGTTTCAGATCGTCGTGGCCGGGATGGAGACTCACGTCTGTGTCCTGCAGACCGTCTTCGATTTGCTCGCCAGTGGCTACCAGGTCTATGTCGTTGTTGATGCCGTCGCGTCACGCGGGGAGATCGACCAACGGATCGCTCTGGAGCGGATGGCTAACGCCGGTGCTGTCCTGACAACCGCGGAAGGGGTCTTGTTCGAATGGGCCGAGACGGCAGAGGCTCCTGAATTCAAGCAATTGAGCGGGCTGGTGAAATCGCGATTTGCAAACACATGAGATATTCACCTTCGCCTTTGCAGGCGAGTGGAAAAGCAGGCGACGGACCATGGACCCTTTGAAGAAACTGCTGGACGCAAACACGCTCAACAAACTGAAGGGCCTGGAACTGAAGGCTCGGATGATCGTTGAAGGGTACGTTTCGGGTTTGCACAAATCCCCGTACCACGGTTTCTCTGTCGAATTTGCCGAGCATCGCGAGTACGTTCCTGGTGATGACCTGCGGTATGTCGACTGGAAGGTCTACGGCAAAAGTGACCGGATCTACCTGAAGCAGTACGACGAAGAGACGAATTTTTCGTGTCACCTGCTGGTCGACAGCAGTGAATCAATGTCGTACCGGTCAAATAAAGCGACATTTTCGAAGTTCGAATACGCACAGCACGTCGCGGCCTCGCTGGCCTACATGATCATCCATCAGCAGGACGCCGCCGGACTGGCGACATTCGATGCGACCGTCGGAACAGTACTGCGCCCGGCAAGCACGCCCGCACAATTGCGTCAACTTTGCCACATCCTGGATGAAACCCAACCGCATGGTGAAACGTCAATCGGACCAATCCTGCACGATCTGGCGGAGCGGATCAAACGCCGGGGCCTGGTCGTGATCCTGAGTGACTTCTTCGACGACCCCGCCTCATTGATGCTGGGCCTGAAACACTTTCGACATCGGCGTCACGACGTTGTCCTTCTGCACGTGATCGACCCTGCCGAGCAGGACTTTCCATTCGTCGACCCGACATTATTCAAAGGCCTCGAGGGCCTGGGAGACCAGCACACGGAACCTCGCTCGTTGAAGGCCGCATACCAGCGTGAATTCGAAGCGTTCCTGAAAGCGATCCGCAGCGGTGCACGCGACATGCACATGGACCATGTTCTGTTGCGGACAGACCAGCCATTGGAAGTCGCTCTCCACGAGTTCCTATCGCGCCGGATGCACAAAGCGACTCGCCACTGAGCGATGCCTGCGCATTGAACCATCAGGAGTCGAGACTCGATAACGCGGCACGTATTCTACGGACCACTGAATCCCCATTGCGAACTCACCGCTCAAAACGTTGTAGTCCCGGTCTTCTGCTCTCGTGGATTTGGGCCATTTCCCACATCCTCTATTCATGAGTTCTGATTAGCGTTGATGAGCGTTCATTAGCGGTTCCCAGAATGGATCTCACGCAAAGACGCGGAGACGCAAAGGGTGGAAGAGGTTGAAAACGCGATTAATAGAATGCTTGAAAACTTTGCTTCTTTGCGTCTTGAGCGAAGCGGGCGTGAGGTTCATGGCGTGACACGCCTCAGTCACAGGCCCGGCGCTCGGTGGGCGAGTACCGAATAGCGTCTATCAGCGTTCATCAGCGGTTCCTGTATTCCCGCGACCAGATCATTTCGACTTGTGAAGCTTGTAGGCGAAGACGGTGTCCGGGTCGATCAGCCAGGAATCGCCGGATCGTTCAAACCTCAGTAACTCCTTGCCCGTGACATCGACGACATCCACAAACTTGACCCCTGCCAGTCCCGGCTTTTGAGATTCCAGTTCGCCCATTTCGAAATACAGGTCCACGAGAGATCCGCCGAACGCCTGTTTCAACCCCGAGAGACTTTGAGCCCGTTCTTCGCTGGTGTGCGTCGGCTTCTCTTTCTGCGCGAAGGCGGTTCCAAACCCGGACATGCTGCAGGCCGCAACGATGATGACAGCCAGTACGCAACCACGAACCGACCATGAATCAAGGCCGAAAGAACGAGATGGGATCATGCGAGGTCTTTCCAATGAGGTTGGTGAAGAGCGAACGTGACGAGTAAAGATGCGAGGGCTTAGCGGTGCCGTCGAGAATTGGGGCGAACGTGGACCACTGAGGCGTGAACGGCATGCGGATGGTGGTAGGACCGATGGTAGGAACTGCCGCGATTTCCGTATCCACCGTACGCGACATATCCCACGCGCCCCCTGTGATAAGACCGGCGTCCCGCATAGGGCATTGAATTGGCAGAAGCCACCGTATTGCCATACTTTCTGGCAGCCAATTGAGCCTGCTGCGACGCCTGAGCCAGTTGTTTTCTCGCCGCCTGGACTGCGGGATCTTGCGAGACTGATTCCAGTGCGTCTTTCATGGACGAGGCTTCGGTCGAATGGGCTGCAGCCTGTCGACTGACGATATCTTTGATTGTTGGATCGGCGTTGATGGCATCATTGGCGAGTTGCCCGACCTGATGAGACTTCGACTTCAGCTCAGCCTTGATGGATGCCAGGTTTCCGGCAGGATCACCCGCGTTGGTCAACGTCACAATCTTCTCTCGCAGGACCTGACATTGCTGATACAAGTCACGGAATTCGGGATTTTTCGCTTTCAAATCTGCAATCACTTTGGCCCGAGCCGCTTCGTAGTCGTGCACAGCCTGAACATGCGAGGACTTGGCAGACGTGACCGCAGAAGTGTTCTCGGCCTTCGTGTGAGCCTGACGCACCGACCTGTTCAGGTTCGACCGAGCAGCAGCAACGCGAACCTTGGCCGCAATCATCGCCGCATTCGCACGCTGAGCGGCCGAATTCCGGTTTCCATAGGGATTGTACCCGCGGTGAACACGATAGCTGCGATGCCCGTAATACGCATCTGCCGAAGAGGCCGACGCCACAATACCGAGGATGGCGATCACCATCGCCATTGATGGCCGACGAAAACTTTTGTCTGCCTGTAATGGAGCAAACCGTCTGAAAATCCGCATGATGATCCTCCGCGCAAAGAAATCACCGATTCAGCAAATTCAATCGCCGTGCCATTCAACAAACCTCGTAAAACCCATTTGAGTCTACGGAGTTCGTTGCCTGAGGTTAATCACCTTGTTCAGTACTTACGGAATTGTCATCCGCTCCAAGTTAGTTAGCGACGCGTTGTCGCGTCAGTTGGATACGGAAAAGCCGACCCTCTCAAGGATTTAACACCGGCCTGCAGAAAGCCGGTTTATTGGAAACTGAAAACTTCGCCAGTTAGTTAACAATCAGGGGTCGGGTCTACGATTTTTCGATTTTGGCCAGGCTAAGAACTCATCTTGTGTCCACGGCCTCTTCTGGCCAAAATCGAAAAATCGAAGACCCGACCCCAACGGTAATTCCAGAATCACGAGGAACCAATGTTGCAACATTGGCATCCGCTGTGCTCGTCGCGCTCGTTAAGACGAACTCCGATGCGGATTCTGATTGCTGGGCATGGACTGGTTGTCTTTCGAACGACCAGTGGTGCTATCGGCCTGCTCGATGACAGTTGTTCGCACCGACGGATGAAGTTGAGTTGTGGGAAAGTTGCGGGCGAATGCATCGTCTGTCCGTATCACGGTTGGACGTTTGATCGGAACGGTGCCGGCCAGAGTCCGGGAACTCCAAAACTGCACACTCAGGCGACCACCTATGAAACTCGCGAAGCCCATGGCTACATCTGGGGACGCCTCGCAGGTGCCGACACGTTATTCCCCACGGTCAATGCTGCCGAATTCGCGCCTGTCCGTCCGCTGGAACAGATCCTCAATGCGCCATTGGAACTGGTCCTCGACAATTTCACCGAGGTGGAACACGCTGCGACAGTTCACAAATATATTGGTTACGACCTGTCTGACATGCATCAAGTGAGGTCGGTTGTGACGCATACGGATGATGCCGTCCAGATCAAGAATGCCGGACCGCAAAAACGAGTTCCATTACCTGTCCGTCGCATGTTCGGGATTCATGACAATGCCGAATTCCATTGGGAGTGGGTGACGACGTTTTCGCCAGTGATGACGACATATGACGAGTTCTGGACCGAGCCCTCATCGGAAGTTCCGATTGGAGTCCGCGGTCGAATTTGCGTGTTCTTTGTTCCCGTGGACGAGCAGACGACGCGATTGGTGATCTTTCCTTCCTTTCGTTTGCCATGGTCGCCGCTGGTGAATCGCGGTTGCCTGATGTTCCGCGGGATTGCGCGACAGATGGTTCGATTTGAGATTGCTCAGGATGCGAAAATGGTTGATCAACTCGCCGATAAGTCTATCGATATCGACGGAATGAAACTCAGCCGCTTCGATCGTCCGTTGGCACTTCACCGTGAGCGAATCGAGCGGATTTATCGCGGGCTGGCAATTCCTTCGGGCGGCAATCACTCTTCACTCGATGAGGCTAGCCGCGCCGGATGAGTGGTCGCCGGACCAATCAGATGCCGGAAACTACCAGCGTTTCTTTAGGGAATTCATGGACGCGCAGATCACTCGACTGCTTGATGCTCTTGAGCAAGCAGTGGGCATTGTTCCCCTCGACGTCGTGACATTTGTGCAAGAATTGCCAGATGCTGGCACCCTGCCAATACCTTGGGAGACATGGACGCTGATCGGGTTGAGTCGCCACCGTGAACGGCAATACTGGGTTCGCAATATTATTCAGAATCATTTGAGAGGCGATGTCGCAGCGTTGGGAGCGATGGGTGCCCTTGGCCATCCTGACGGATTAAAACGATCAGGAACCGTGCCTGGAATGCCAGACTGGGAGTATTTTTTTCACGGTCGGGGATGCTGTTTGACGCACAAAGTCACTGGCGAAGATATCGACGTGGACTTTTGGAACGAGACTGCGGAATACTTTGATATCTACTTCTACACGAAGTACCTCGAGTCCCTTCGCGACCCCGATCCCCCCGAACAGCGTCTGTTAGAGTTACACCGTTCAGTCCACGCTATCGGAATCACAATCAACCAATTGCTCGCATCTGGAGCAATGATTCCGAAACCAGGCAGCGACCGGTACCCGCCGAGAATTGTTGAAAAGGTCCTCGCTTCAGGGGATATGATCGATAGCTTCTGTCGAGTCTGGGACGATCCATCAAAGAGAATCTGGCTTGCCGCGATGATCGGAGATTGGCTCGCAGCTCACGAGGCGGCCGAAGGACGACCGGACGTCCAGAGGATCACGGGTCCAAGAGCAGATAAGTGCCGGTCAATTCGTCGAGACTTGCTGCTTCAGGAATCGGGATGTGCGGCAGCGGATGCACTTTTCGGATTGACTGATCTCGGCAATGCAGACAGCGAATTGAAAGGTGCGCTCGGTGGTCCACCGAGCAGCATCATATCAGCCGCGATGGAAATTATCGGACAGAAGAACGACTCGAAATGGTGCCCTGACGTTTATTCAATGTTGAAACGGATGAGGCCAAATGGGGAGTCTCCCGAACCGCATCTCTGGGTCACTGCGTTGAAGTTCCTGCTCCGACATGGATACAAGAAAAATGAGATGGCGGCGTCACTGGCAAAGACGGATGGTACAGAGATCGGTGAAGGTGTCTTGCTTTCGCTGGAATATGCGCCGCAGCACACTCTGCGCCTGATTCGTAAAGGCTTGCACTCTTCAATCCCCTGCAACCGAACCACAGTGGCAGCAGTTATGGCGCTGATCGCCACTCCCTGGAGTATCCGTGAATTGCTCCACGCATTGGATACATCAGACGACCAGGAGAAGACAGCCGATGCTCGTGCGGCACTTCTGGTGATCGGTTCTCCAGAGGCCGAAATGGCGGTTTCGGTATGGCAGGAGCAGAATTCGCACGAAGGCGAACCCGGCAAATATCTGGAGATACATGGTCGGAAGGTCGGTCCGTTATTCTCGATGGCGGAACACCGTTTGAGAGACCGACCGGTACTAGTCCGCTACGAGATGGACGAACTCCATGATCGTGTCATGCAAGTGAAACATGTGATTCCGCCAGAGCCGCGAAATTTGAGGCCATGGTGGAAGTTCTGGCGTGCATTTTGAAGGCGAAATTCCCGTGACAATCAGGGTGACCGGCGGCAGTTCGTAATTTTCCCCTCAACCAACGAAAAAGCGACCGCTGAACATTGTTCAGCGGTCGCTTTTTTATATCTGACTTCAGCGGCGATCAGGCATTCGAGGCTGCGGGTTGTTCGGCTGCGGGGGCAGCGACGACTTGCAGGCCTGGGATCGTGATGCCGGTGATCTTGACTCGGGTGTATTTCTGGCGGTGGCCGGTGTGACGCTTGGAGGCGTTTCGGCGCTTGAACTTCTGGATCTCCAGCTTGATCCCCTTGTATTCAGCGACGACGACTTCGGCCGTAACCGTAGCTCCGTCGATGACTGGACGACCAAGGACGCTGTCGCCGCCGCCGTTGGCGAGCAGGACTTTGTCGAAGGTCAGAGTTTCACCGTCCTTGGCTTCACTGCGCAAATCGACGGCCAACACGTCCCCCTGACGGACCTTATATTGCCGACTACCATCTTCAAATACCGCGAACATGCGAGTAACACCTTGTAACGGTCATGAAACGAAACGGACCCAACAAATCATTCGCTCGAAACGGAAACACCGCTCCGCGCGAAACAGCGGAATTCTGAAAGGATACTCGATCAGGCTTTCGATTTCGAGCCTGCGGGCGGCAGAATCTTGACCTCGTTGCCAAGATCGCTCGTGCAGTGGAACTGCAGGTGCTCCGGACCGACTCCCGTCATCGCATTGACGCTAATATTGACGTTGTAAACTTCTTCCAAGTTCGTGATGTCACGGCGTTTACGGTTATTCAAAAACGCGGCGACGCGTTCGTGAACATCAACGGTCACGCGTGACACGTCTTCACGATTGGCGTGAGTCATCAGCAGTCGCATGACGTCGATCGCCATGCTTTCGGCAGTTTTGACCTGTCCAGTCCCCGTGCAGCAGGGGCAATCTTCGTAAACGCTGCGGCGTAGCGACGGCCGGATTCGCTGCCGGGTCATCTCGATCAGACCAAACGGACTGATCCGCATGATCTTTGTACGAGCCCGATCGCGACGGACCGCATCGGCCAGGGCTCGTTCAACCCCGCGGCGATGCCGTTCTTCACGCATATCGATGAAGTCGTTGACGATCACGCCACCAAGGTCTCGCAGACGGATCTGGCGGCTGATTTCAGCAGCAGCCTTCAAATTGACCTGGTAGGCATTTTCTTCCGCATCGTCGTCCATGCGGAAGTTACCACTGTTCACGTCGATAGCGACCAACGCTTCTGTCTGATCGATGACAATCGAGCCGCCACCCTTCAGTGGAACGTGGCGATGCTGAATTCGGGTGATTTCCTGTTCGATATCGTACTGATGGAACAGGGGTTCGCGTCCGTCATACAGTTTGACACTGTCAACGTGACGCGGCAGCACGATGTTCATGAATTCGCGAGCCCGCTCGAAAGCGCGAGGTTCGTCGATCCAGATCGAGTCGATTTCCGCACTGTAAATGTCACGGATCGTGCGGATGATCATGTCGCTCTCTTCGTAGATGTCTACGGGAGCGGGGAACTTTTTGATGCGCCCGACGATGACAGTCCAGAGTCGCAGCAGATAGTTCAAATCTCGCTGCAGATCGGCTTGTGATCGGTCCACGCCGGCGGTCCGGATGATGAAACCGAGTCCTTCGGGCGGATTAAGGTCTCGCAGAATTCGCTTCAGACGACGACGTGCATCTTCGTCAGCAATCTTGCGGCTGACACCAACTCGCTGCAAGCCTGGCATTAGAACGAGATAGCGGCCGGGAATGCTGATATAGGTGGAAAGGGTCGGACCTTTGGAGCCAATCCCGCCCTTGATGACCTGAACCAGGACTTCGCTGCCGCGCGTGAAAATCTCCTGGATTGGTGGCTTGCCGCGCGCACTGCGTTCATTGACACGACCGCGTGATTTCTCACGGCCTCGCCTTGGATCTGCCGCGTCTTCAGAGTCGCCCGATTCGTCGTCATCGTCCTCTTCAGCGTCGCCGTCGCCATTCACCAGATGCTTGTAGTACTGGAATTCGACGTCGCTGACGTGCAGGAACCCGTTTCGGCCGACGCCGAAATCGATGAACGCGGCCTGGATCGACGGCTCGATATTAACCACGCGGCCTTTGTAGATGTTGCCGACGTAGTTTTCGAGGCTGTTACGTTCGACGTAAAGCTCTTCGAGAACGCCATCCTCCACAATGGCGATTCGACTTTCCTCCGGTTGGAGGACGTTGATCAGCATTTCCTTCTTCATCGCTCACCCTTATTTGCGGGCAAGTGCGAGGACGGCCGGATGATCGCAAAGCATCTGTCTGCTGATGAACGGCATTGCAGGCCGGGCCAATCAGCGGAAGCGAACGGAAAGTCTCCGCAGAGGGAGTCCCGTCAGTAACAGATGGTCGACGAACGATACGCGACAGGCCAATGTGCAGGGCATCTTCAGAGAATTCTCTCTGACAGGCCGACGGGCAAGAATCTGAACTGACAAGCGGGGCATCCTTTGAAAACGGTGTCGAAACCGGCTGGAGAATCTGCTCAGCACGACCGTGCTGGCAACTCCATCGCGAGTTTCCCGTCAAAGGATATTGAGAAGTCCCCTGGAGAGACGCCCCGGCGTGCAACGAAGGATTCATTGCGTCCGCAACGACGTCCGGCGAAATGGAATTCACCGGACAGGGCGAGATTCGCTTGTTCAGCAGTTCTGCTGCTATCGGCGCACGACATTCCTCAGCGGTGATCGAATTCCGATCTGCTTGAATGGAACATCGGGATCGGACGAAGCTCGCGTTGAACTCAAAGCGTCCGATGTCGCCAGGCACACAAAATCGCACTCTACCAAGACCCAAGAAATTGTTTTGTTCGAGCTCATTCATGCGATGGGCAACAACCGCATCGCAACTTCACAGGACCGCCCGAGTCCGCCATCCTAACGTGTATCAATCCAACTGCATCGACTCGGGACAAAGTTTTTTCAATTCTCCCCACAGGTAATTCTCAACATCGCGAGCCACTTCCAGGCTGCTGGCTCGATCCGCGATGGCAACCGCCCGTTCAATCGTCAGGTTGCGAATCACCTCTTTCAACTCCGGAATCGCATGTGGCGTGACACTGATCTGTCGAAGTCCAAGCCCAATCAGCAGGGGAATGAACATCGGATCAGAGCTCATTTGACCGCAAACCGAAACCGAAATGTTATTCCGCTGGGCTGCTTCAACGACCATCCGAATCAGCCGCAAAATCGATGGATCGCCCGACCGGTACAGACCAGCAACCGCCTGATCTGCGCGATCGACTGCCAGAGTGTACTGAATCAGGTCGTTGGTCCCAAGCGAAAAAAAGTCGACTTCCCGCGCAAACTCTTCCGCCATCACGGCGGCGGCGGGCACTTCGACCATCATTCCGATCGGGATGTCACGGCGGAATTCAACCCCTTGTTCTTCCAGATCTTCGACGACATCGCTGAGGACCATCTTCGCCTGGCGAAACTCCAGTAACGTGGAAATCAGCGGGAACATGATCCTCAGATCACCCAGGGCTGCAGCTCTGAGAGCAGCCCGCAGCTGCGTCTTGAACAACTGTAAGTGCTGCAGGCTCAATCGGATACTGCGAACACTGAGTGCCGGATTCACGCTTTCGGGATAATCAGCCCGCAGTGCACCAGGCATTTTGTCGGAACCGAGATCCAGGGTGCGTATGATCACCGGCTGGTCGGGAAAGGCCTTCAAAACCTGACAGTATGCGCGATAGTGGTCGTCTTCTGTCGGTTCCCGGTTGGATTCGAGATACAGGAATTCCGTTCGGTACAATCCGATCCCAGCGGCACCTTTGTCACGACAGGGTTCTGCTTCGCCGGGGAATTCGATGTTTCCCATCAACTGAATCGGGACGCCGTCTTTGGTTTCACAGGGAACGGTCCGCAGCGATTGCAACCGCTTTTCGTGACTGCGGAATCGCGCTTCGGAATCGCGGTATTTGGCCAGCGTATCGGCGTCAGGTTCGATGATGACCACACCGTGGCTACCATCAATGATGATCGTCTGGGCGCCCGACACTTCATCCAGGAACGAGCCGATTCCAACGACCGCAGGGATTTCCAGAGCTCCTGCAAGGATCGCCGTATGACTTGTGTGGCCGCCAACTTCCGTCGCGAAACCGAGTACAAACTTGCGATCCAAATTCGCAGTTTCACTCGGGGTCAGGTTGTTCGCCAGCACCAGAACGGGAGCGGTCAGGTTTGATAGCTCTTCGCGTCGTTCGCCGAGCAGGTGGCGCAGCATCCGCTTTTCAAGGTCGTAGATATCGATCGAGCGTTCAGCCAGATACTGTCCACCGAGATCTCGCAACCGCTTGGCGTACTGTCGTAACACCTGACTGGCAGCGAATTCCGGGGAATTCTTCTGGCGGATTCGCTCTTCAATCTGCGACACCAGTTGCTGATCGCGTGCGAGCAGCAGGTGAGCAGAGAAAATGGCTGCGTACTGGTCACCGAGGCGTTCGCGTGCCAGTTTCTCATTGAGCATGATTTCCTGGCAGGTGGCATCCAGGGCGGCATGAAAACGTGCCAACTCAATTTCGATCGCGTTGGCGGAAATCAACTGCTGTGGAATTCGGAAACTTTCGGTTCCAAACACCATTGCTGGCCCGATAGCGACACCGGGGGAAACGGGGATTCCACGTTTAATCAGCATGCAGCAACGTTCAGATCAGGGCACCATGGAAGAGGGAAACACCACCGCTGACGGGGATTCGAAGTGCTCAAAAGTCAAACGGCCTGGAGCGATCAGGGCCGCTCAAACCCTTCGAATTCGGACCCGATCAGTTCCGTCAATTGCTCCACGGCCTGGGAGGCGTCTTCACCTGTGGCATCGATTTCCAGTTCCATCCCCGGTTCGGCTCCAAGTGTCAGCAGGTGCAACAGGCTTTTTGCATCGACGCGATTGGAACCTCGCGTCACAAACACTTGGCTGCGGAACGATTGCGCTTTGCGCGCAATTAACTCCAAGGGGCGCATGTGCAACCCTTTGGAATTGCGAACCGTCACCATTGCTCGTTGCATTGCCGTCGTCACGATGCCACCAATCGGCTTTTCCGAAATGAAGGGGTCAGCCCCGAAATAACTTGTTCAGGCGATCAGTGAGGTCGAACGACCACACCGATCCGTCGCGAAATCCCTGACGGATCAGAAGACCCGTATTAAACCAGGAACACAACTCAAAACTTGATCAGATTTCGTTGTTGTCAGCTTCCTTGAGCAAGTCCCAGACCGCTTCCGCAGTTCGCGACTGTCGAAGGAACTTGCAGAAGTTGTCATTGCGCAGGTGGCGCGAGATGTTTTCCAGCCCGCGAAGGTGGTCACCTGGGCGATCTGGGGGCGAAACCAGCAGAAACATGATGAAGACCGGTTCACCATCCAGGCTGGCAAAATCGACCCCTTCAGGTGCCAAGGCGATCGCGGCGACAAGCTTGTCGACGGAAGGGTGCTTGGTGTGAGGGACTGCGACTCCGCGGCCGATCCCGGTGGAGCCCAACTCTTCTCGCTTCAGAATTGCTGCGACAATTCCAGCTTCATCGGCGGCGTTAATGCTGCCTGCTTCGCGCAGTCCGGCCACCATGGCTCGGATGGCGTCCTCTTTCGTTCCGACGCGAAGGTCCGGAATGATGGACGACGATACAACGAAGTCACACAACTTCATGAAGAACCTCTCTTTACTTGTGCCAGTTCACATCGAGGGCGCGGTCCCCAATCCTTGGAAACAACTTTGAAGCCACATTTGCCGTCACCTGAAAGGTGCCAGTGAATTGCGATTTCAACGACTCCGCGCACCAATTTTGGACTTATTCGTCAGCATCACCGGCCTTCTGCGCCAAATCGCTGAGGCCAGGGCTTCCTTTGTGATCCTGAAGTTTTTCCTTGTATTTTCGTAATTGCTGCTCCATTTTGTGGAGCGCACCGTCAAAGGCGGTGGTGACTTCGCTGTCCGTTTCAGTCGCCACCAAGTCGTGGCGATGTTCGGCATCGACCAAGATTTCGACCTTGATTTTGCCGTTCGTGAAATCAACAGTAATTGAAATGGATGTCACTCGATCGAAATACGTCAGCAGCTTTTCTGCCTTACCGGACATATATTCCTGAGCGGCGGAACTCACACTGCCGTGCCGACTTGTGATCGCAACTTGCACCGAAACCACTCCTCTCCAAAACGTTAATCTGTCGCCATCGCGGACATAACCACCGTTTCCGGTGATGGCGGACCGATTCTATGCCGGACTCCAGCTTGGTCAATCGACCATTCCGGTAGTCTAAACTTGAGTTATCGCAAAAGGATACGCCAGATTTCTCAAGACGTGCGCCGAGAAATCGAAGACGCCTGCCAGACTATACCCTGCAGAGTCTAGCATCCGGTACGCCAGATGAAAACTTTGCCATCCCGCTGGAAGCCGAAAAGTCCAGAATGTTCGGCAGACGGAGGAAAACCGTGCCAAAACCTCTCTTCACCAAAATTGAACAACCTGATATGAGGCGATTTGGTTTCCACCGGACTTCTGGGTGGGCTTTTTCAAGTGTCGATCAGATCTGGTTGTGAATGACTGTCGAGGGCGTGCGATGAGATCGCGGGTGCGTCAAAACCGATTGGGGATCGCTGTGGTTTGTCTGGGGCTTGTGATCTGTGTCACACCCGGATGTGCCGTTGGCAGTAAAAGTATGTCGATTGACAGCACATCGAAGATGCCATGGTTCGGCCTGGAATTGAAGGGGCGAAAGCCTAAATCGGACGGACCCGCATTTCGGTCGGTCCGTAATGAAAAGGGTGAGAAGCCTCGGATCGATACCCTGGGCCGAAAAAAGGGCGATTCCATCGACTCAAATGTCCCGGCGACCACGTCGTCAACGGCCTTGCCGTTAACCGACCGCAATCTGGTGTCTGACGCCAGGAAAAAGGATGCCGGCGAAATCGACTTTCACTGACTACGACGCTGTTGTGCTCTGCACGCTTCCCAGTTTCGTGGAAGGCTGGAGACCTTCGGTCGGTTGATTCGGCGGGGTCAGGAGACCCGCGCCGAACAGGGGCGGGACCTGAGGCTGAATTCACGGCAGTGCGATCAGAATTTTGATAATCCTGCTTCTCGCGAATGAGAATTCTGGTATTATTCTTAAACGTTGTTCCCTCGTTACTCTTCCCTCGGAACTTCCGCCATGCAATCGGGCGTCCTCGCCAATCGGTTGATCGGAATGATCCTCGCAGTCAGCATGCTGACTCCGTCCTGGATCGGGGGGACCTGTTGCTGTTTTCGAAAGCTGACCCAGAAGAGCGGGGCGTGTTGTGCCGCCAAAGCGGAAGCGGCTCCCGCCAAAAAATCGTGTTGTGCGAATCGTGCTGTTTCCAAATCAGTACCATCGCTGTCTGATCAACAGACGCCAGAATGCCATCCGGTTTCGCCCTGTCGTTGTCGACCCAAGGTCGACTCTGCACCTGTCATCGCCTTGCGGCAGTTTGAACTGAAGTCATCTGCTCAGAATGCGATCCCCGCAATTGAAGTTGCTGGTCAATTAACATCGCATCAACCCTCCATGCATTGGCAGAGGGCGGTTAGACCGGGTGCCCCACCTGATGCTCCTGCGCGCTGTGCGCTGCTCTGTCGCTGGCTGGCGTGATTGGTTGATCCATCAACACTCAGTAAGCAGCTTTCGAATTCGGGCAGATCGCTCGAACTCTCACACGAGGGATTTTCCCTTGCTAATGTTCCAGGCAATTGGTGCCTGGATAATTGTTCTCCGTTGAATGACCTATGAAAGGTTCTCGCATGTCCATTTCCCGATTGAGTATCGTTTGTTCCGCAGTTCTGGCCATTGGCTTGGTGGCATATGCTGCCGAAGAAAAGGCCAAGGCATTCAAGGCGACCTGTCCGATTTCCGGCAAGCCAGCTTTGGAAGACAAGACCGCTGATTACAAGGGTGGCAAGGTTTACTTCTGCTGTGGCAACTGCCCCGGCGCTTTCACCAAGGACACCGCCAAGTTCGCCACCAAGGCCAATCAGCAATTGGCAGCGACCGGCCAGGCCACTCAGGGCAAGTGCCCTCTGTCCGGTGGTCCTCTGAATGCAGACGCAACAGTTGACGTTGGTGGGGTCAAGGTTGGCTTTTGCTGCGAAAAGTGCCAGGGCAAGGTCGCCGCTGCCAAGGGCGATGAACAAGCTGCACTCGTCTTCAGTGACGCTGCATTCGCCAAGGGTTTTGAAGTGAAAAAGGCGAAGTAGTTCGCTGATTCAAAAACAACAGCCCAAAGGTTGCTCCTTTGGGCTGTTTGTTTTTTGGAAGCTGTCAGGCTTAAGCGATCAGCCCTCAGCGATAGGGGTTATGGGTTGAGGGTCGGTTCGCCGTCGGTGGAGACGTCTTTAAGTTCGACACCAGCCTTATTGGAAATCAGGATTGGAAATCGGCCGTTGGCCTGGATTTTTCCTCCGCTCATTTCGACCTTTGACGAGCCACTTACAGCCAACCCTGCACGGCCGTTATTGATGCAGTTGACGTTTTCGAGTTTGACGTTGCTGCACATGTTTTGAGCGTGCAGGCCATCAAAACGAAAGTCACGCAGGGTCAGGTCGACGATCCGGACGTTTTCGACCTGGTACAGAGAGAGTCCTGTTTGCTCGGCTGAGTAGGTAATGGATTGCGTTGCCGGGGGATGATCTTCATCGGACTTGAGATAGAGGCTACCCTCCCACGATGTCCATTCACCCACTTTGAGGTTAGCGAACGGGTGGTCACCTCCATTTTCCCGACGATATTCGGGGAGAGGCTGTCCGTCTCGAAGCAAACGGTAGTATCCCTTGCGAGTCAGTGTCAACTTCCACAGATCTGGCCCGGTCTGGCGCCATCCCTCAGGCGGGACTTGCCTGAGTCCACTGAGCGTTGCGCCGTTTCCATTGATCGTAAAGGGAAAGTTGGCCGATCCGCTGTGTCGTTTACCTGTCAGGGATAACGAATCAAAGTAGACCGCTCCGGGACGCGTCAGGACAATCTGATCACCGTAGCGAGCAACTTCCATGGCCCGTCGCAAGGTTCGGACAGGCCCGCTCGCCGAATCAATCACGTGGTCCAGCAGGCCATCGTAACCGTCATCGCCAATGGCATTGTCGACGAAGACGTCCCGAGCCAGAACCGGGAATGCATGGAGAGAGACCACGCAGGCGATTGCCAGGAGATGTCGCATCAAAGTCAGCCTCCTCGATTTCGACGGAACTTCAGCCCGGATTGCTTTTCGGGCAATCGATATCGTGATCGGCCGTACTATTTGCTGTGAAGAGTGAAATCGATGGGGAGCGACGAAACCGGCAGAACATGACGTCATGTTCTGCCGGAGATCCCATCTGTAGGAGGGAAAGAGCGCGCATTTGGCAGTCACTCTGCTTTAGGCGACGTCAGGAGCGACTTTCGCCGTTTTTTGCTTGTGGATAGCAAATCGTGCCGATTCTGCATTGACATACCGACCGCAACTAATAAAACTATCACCAAGTCAGTGCTAGTTTTCATCCGGGGCGTTATCGCTGGCCGATAGAAGCACTGACTTTGGAATTTGCAACAGGATGCCAAAGTCCTGCCGCCGAGAGTTCGGTGCCAACGACGAGGCCTCCGAGTGTGTAACACTCATCGCAATAATGGTTTAAAGAATTCGACAACTTGATAGTTGTTCAGTTTGGAGTTCGCATGAGATTCGCTGCCGCTTCAGCCCTTTTGCTTTCGGCTTTGTTTCTGGGTTGTAACTCAGGCACAACACCCAATTCCGGGACGTCAAACACTGGAAAGTCAGGGGTCGCCGTCAATTTGCTAAACGTCTCGTATGATCCGACACGCGAATTGTGGAAGGAACTCAATTCGTCGTTTGCAGCCGCCCGCTCCAAGGAGACTGGTGATACGATCACGATCAAGCAGTCCCACGGTGGGTCAGGAAGTCAGGCGCGGTCAGTAATTGACGGGTTGGAAGCGGACGTCGTTTCCCTGGCACTTTGGTCGGACACCGATCAACTGCGGAAGAAGGGGTTGATCAAAGAGGGTTGGGAGGATCGATTCCCCAACCGCAGCCTCCCTTATACCTCCACGATCGTGTTTGTTGTCCGCAAAGGGAATCCCAAGGGGATCAAGGACTGGCAGGACCTGGTGAAGTCAAATATCGAAATCATTACTCCCAGCCCGAAGACTTCGGGTAATGGAAAGCTGGCGTTTCTGGCTGCCTGGGGAAGCGTGATCTTAAACGGCGGTACTGAAGATCAGGCGAAAGAGTTCATCACCCAGATTTATCAGCGGACACCGACTCTTGAAGCCGGTGCTCGTGGAGCCACAACGACATTTGCCCAGAAAGGTCAGGGAGATGTTCACCTGACATGGGAGAACGAAGCTCACCTGGAAGTCGCAGAAAGCAAGGGCGACCTGGAGATCATCTATCCAAGTCGCAGCTTCCTGGCAGAGCCCCATGTCGCCGTCGTTGATGATTACGCCGGGAAAAAAGGGACGACCGAAGTTGCCGAGGCCTACCTGAAGTTTCTGTATACGCAAGAAGGGCAAGAAATCATTGCGAAGCACTTCTATCGTCCGACCAATGCGGAATTCCTCGCGAAACATCGCCAGCAATTCCCCGAAATCAAGCTCTTTTCAATCACCGAGATTTCCAAAGGGTGGGATGACGCCCAAGCCAGGTTCTTCGCTGAAGGGGCCTTATTCGACACGATCTATCAGTCGAAGTAACCCGAATGCGCGGCGACCTGCTGCGTGAAGTTTCCCGCAGATGCTAAATCCAGACTGAACATCGAATCGCGGGCAAAACGATTCGATGAATCTGGATGGTGTCCGATATCCGACCAATCCCACTCCGCTGACCCGTCCACGGGAGGCTCTTGATGGCAAAATCTCCACGCGCTCTCCCAGGCTTTGAAATCAGCCTGGGATACACGCTCACTGTGCTCACCCTCTTGCTGGTGCTGCCACTGGTGGCGTGCCTCTTCAAGGCCGCAACTCTCACCCCTACCGAGTTCCTGGGGGCAGTCTGGACGAAGCGAGCCATTGCAACGTATATGCTCAGCTTCGGGGCTTCTGCCGTCGCGGCACTGATCAACGTCTTGATCGGGTTGCTGCTGGCCTGGGTGCTTGTCCGTTACGACTTTTACGGACGCCGATTTCTCGATGCTCTCATCGATTTGCCGTTTGCCCTGCCCACTGCTGTTGCGGGGCTCGTCTATTCCGCACTGCTGGTCAAGAACGGCTGGTATGGCCAGTTCCTGGTTCCACTCGGGATACAAGGTGCTTATTCGCGACTGGGAATTGTCATCGTCCTGGTCTTCGTCGGTCTTCCGTTTGTCGTCCGCACCGTCCAACCCGTTCTGGAAAGTCTCGAAGGCGAGGCGGAAGAGGCTGCGGCGATGCTGGGTGCCAGTCGCTGGCAAACGATGTGGCGAGTCCTTTTCCCCGCTCTTCAACCGAGTCTGATGACAGGATTTGCTCTCTCGTTTGCTCGGGGCCTCGGTGAATACGGCTCGGTGATCTTTATCTCTGGCAATATGCCATTCAAGACCGAGATCGCGCCGTTCCTGATCGTGGCTCGACTGGAGCAGTTCGCCTACGCCGAAGCGACGGCGATTGCGATCGTGCTGATGGGGATGTCACTGGCGTCGCTGGCACTGGTCAACTGGCTGGAACGAAGGAGTCGCCGTTATGCATCCTAGTGGAGTACGGACGAAGAAGTCCGCTGGTGGACTGGTGGCCGATGAACCACTATGGCTGCGAGTGCTTCTGATCGGGGCAGCCTATGCTGTGATCGGGTTGCTGATCCTGGTTCCCGTGGCCTACGTTTTTGTCCAGGCGTTTGCCGAAGGCTGGCAAGGCTACGTCAAGAACTTGTGGCACGATCCCGACACGCGTCATTCGATCTTTCTGACGCTGACCGTCGCTCCACTGGCAGTTCTACTGAACACCGTGTTCGGGTTGGCTGCCGCCTGGACGATCACTCGCTTCAAGTTTCCTGGCCGAACCCTGCTGGTCACACTGCTGGATGTCCCGTTCGCCATTTCACCCGTCGTTGTCGGATTGATGTTCGTCCTGTTGTTCGGAATGCAGGGCTATCTGGGTCCCTCATTGCGACAGATGGGAATCAAGGTGATTTTCGCCTGGCCTGGCCTGTTGTTGGCAACAACGTTCGTGACACTTCCGTTTGTCGCTCGTGAATTGATTCCGCTGATGGAATCGCTCGGAAGTGAAGAAGAAGTCGCAGCGGTCAGCCTGGGGGCATCCCCCTGGCAACTCTTCTGGCGGATCACATTGCCGAATATTAAATGGGGTCTCGTTTACGGAATCATCCAGTGCCATGCTCGAGCGATCGGTGAGTTTGGAGCCGTCTACGTCGTCTCAGGCCGCATTGCGGGTGAGACAGACACGATGCCACTGCGCGTCGAGAAACTGTTTCAGGAATATAACAACCCCGGATCATTTGCCGTGGCTTCGCTGCTGACGCTGATGGCCCTGGTCACCCTCGCAGGCAAATACATGCTGGAGCGTTACATCGCTCAACAGATGGCAGCCACTCGCGAAAATACGGAGTCGTGAAAACGAGTCGTGAACTCAAAGGGATTTTGAAACATGAGTATCAGTATTCGAAATGTCAGCAAAAGGTTCGGCGCGTTTACCGCATTGAACAATGTCAGCCTGGAAGTCGGATCAGGCTCGCTGCTGGCACTGCTTGGCCCATCGGGATCGGGAAAGACGACGCTGCTGCGAATTATCGCTGGCCTGGAACAGGCGGACACGGGCAGTATTCACGTGCAGGATTCCGATGTTTCGCAACTTTCTGCTCGTGAGCGTGAAGTCGGCTTCGTTTTCCAGCACTATGCTCTCTTCAAGCATATGAGTGTTTTCGAAAATGTCGCATTCGGGATGCGAGTTCGACATACGCCGAATGACGAAGTTCAGTCACGCGTGAACGAACTGTTGCATCTAGTTCGCCTGGAGGGACTCGGATCTCGCTATCCTTCTGAGTTGTCTGGAGGACAGCGACAACGCGTGGCTCTCGCTCGAGCCTTGGCCGTGAAGCCGCGCCTGCTTTTGCTCGACGAACCCTTCGGAGCACTCGACGCCAAGGTCAGGCAGGAACTGCGAACATGGCTCAGGCGTCTGCATGAAGAAATGCACGTCACGACAGTCTTCGTAACGCATGACCAGGAAGAGGCGTTTGAAGTCGCGGACCAGGTGGTTGTCATGCGACAGGGGAACATCGAGCAGGCGGGTTCACCGCAGGATGTCTTCGATCATCCGGCAACACCATTCGTGATGGACTTCCTCGGGCACGTCAACGTGTTCCATGGTCGGCTGGAAGCAGGACAAATGCATCTGGGGGGGATTGCCGTCGAGTACCCCGAATACCAGCAGGCGGAATCTCGTGATGCCACGGCGTATGTCCGACCTCACGAAGTCGAGTTACACCGGACTCCACAGGGTGATACCAGCCTGTCGGTCCGAGTTGTCCACGTGAATCCGGCGGGGCCGGTGATACGGGTCCGCCTGCTGTCTGCGGCAGGGGCGGCCCTGAACGTTGATCTTTCACCTGGTCAATATGGTGAACTGAAGGTTCGGCCTGGAGAAGACCTCTACGCAACTCCCAAACGAGTCCGGGTGTTCCTGCCGGACGATTATTCCATCTAGGGTTTTGTGATGACTTCATTCAGGAGTCGGCTGGCTGGACTGAGGCCTTGCGAAGAAAGCCTCGGGAGTTCGCGAAGACGCTCCAACTCCCAACATCAACCCCATGAACAAGACCGGACCTGACTGGTCACGAATCTATTCGAACTGATCCTCGTGCTGTGCTTCAAAAATAAGAGACTGGGATCCCCACCATGAACTTGAATCAACCCTCACCATCAACCGACACCGGGTTGCCCGAACCGGCTCTCCAGGCCATTGTGCAGGCATTAAGTGGTTTGCGGTACGGCCACGTGACGGTGATTGTTCAGGACGGTAAAGTCATGCAGATCGACCGTACAGATCGCGTTCGCTTACCCGCTCCGGAACCTGTCCCAGAATCTGCGAAACCGTAATCTATGAATTCCGTCTTGCCCGAATCATCAGCAGATGAGGGAATTCGGGTCAGTTGGCGCGAAGCCTTTTTGACGTGGAGTCGCGTGGCTTTGCTGAGTTTCGGTGGGCCTGCTGGTCAGATCGCCGTCATGCATCGGATCATCGTCGAAGAAAAGAAGTGGCTCAGTGAACAGCGTTTTCTGCATGCCCTCAATTTCTGCATGTTGCTTCCTGGTCCGGAAGCTCAACAACTGGCAACGTACATCGGCTGGCTGATGCATGGCCCGCGCGGCGGATTGCTGGCGGGTGGACTGTTCATCCTTCCGGGTCTCGTCTCGATCATGGCATTGAGTCTTTGTTACGTCTGCTTTCAGCAGGTGTTTCTCATACAGGGGCTCTTTCTGGGTTTGAAGCCCGCCGTCATGGCGATTGTAATGGAAGCGGTTCTGCGAATCGGAAAACGTGTTCTGAAGAACTGGACGATGACCGCCATTTCCCTGGTGTCATTTACCGCGTTGTTCTTCTTCCATGTTCCGTTTCCCGTCTTGATTCTGACAGCGGGGGTTACTGGCTATGTCGGCGGCTGGATTGCACCGAAAACGTTTGTCACGTTGAAGGGGCACGGTTCATCGAACGGTGAGGAACCAGGCGATCATTCGCAACCTCGGATTCGGCTGGTCGAAATCCAACCTTCATGGCGACACGCTTTCGTTGTCAGTGCCATCGCTTTGCCGCTCTGGTTCGGGCCGTTGATTCTCGTCTGGCAGATCCTGGGCTCGGAATCAGTCTTGTTGCACGAAGGAGTTTTCTTCAGCAAGGCGGCTGTCGTTACCTTTGGAGGAGCCTATTCGGTTCTGGCCTATGTCGCGCAGCAGGCGGTCGATCACTACGGGTGGCTGCGACCGGGTGAGATGCTTGATGGTCTTGGCATGGCCGAGACCACCCCGGGTCCCTTGATCATGGTCGTCCAGTTCGTCGCATTCATGGGAGCCTACCGTCATCCCGGACCATTCTCACCGATCACTGCGGCGATCCTGGGGTCACTTCTGACGACATGGGTCACATTCGTCCCCTGTTTCTACTGGATCTTTCTCGGCGGCCCGTGGGTTGATCGATTGCGAACCAACGAACGGCTATCGGCGAGCCTTTCGACAATCACAGCCGCGGTCGTCGGAGTCGTTCTCAATCTCGCGGTCTGGTTCGCAATTCAAACTTTGTTTGGAACCGTAGACGAGCAGCATTACGGACTGCTGAGACTTCTTGTCCCGGACCTGAGTTCACTGAAGAGCGCCGCCATGCTGATTGCTGTGGTGGCGATGCTGTTGACGTTTGCCATGAAGCAGCCAATGCACGTTACACTGATCGCGTGCGGAATTCTGGGAATTGTACTGCGGGGAATGTTCGGCTGAGCCTACTTCCCTTTGCCGAGAAAGGTCTGGATTGATTCGTAGATGCCGTCCTTGTTCTTAATTTCGGACAGGATCAGGTTTTCGAATCTCGAATTGATACGGCGCAGTTCCTTCAGGTAATCGCCAGACCCGTACGGGCTTTCGACCTGGCCGTAACAGAACAGGTTGCAGATGGGCAGAAAATCCTGCTGGATGACTCGCAGGCAGGTCGTGTTGTCTTCGCCCCAGTTGTCGCCATCGGAAAACTGGAAGATGTAGATGTTCCAGTCGGCCGGGGGAAAGTCGCGTTCGATGATCGTCTTTGCCGCGACATATGCGGACGAAATTCGCGTGCCGCCGCTTTCACGGACTCGGTAAAACGTGTCCTCATCGACCTCGTGGGCAACGGCGTCGTGGACCACATAGCGTCGCTGCAAGCCGTCGTACTGACTCTTTAACCAAGTGTCGATCCAGAAGGCTTCGGTCCTGACGATCTCTTTCTGATCGTCGGTCATCGAGCCGGAAACGTCCATGATGTAGATCACAGCAGCGTTCGCCTGAGGCAGCGGGACTTCGGTCCAGGATCGAAATCGTTCGTCTTCACGAGTCGGCACGACCATCGGCTTGAGTGGGTCGTATTCACTCGATGCAATCAGTCGGCGAAGAGCTCGTTTGTAGGTCCGTTTGAAATGGCGCAGGGAATCGGGGCCCGTCTGGCGAATACTGTTATAGCGAGTCTTGATCGCCTTGATCGTATCCTGTCCCTTGGGCTGAATGGCCGGAAGATGCAGTTCTTCACCAAGCATCTGAGCCAGTTCATCGATCGTCAGTTCCGCTTCCCGGATGTGCTGACCCTGTTCATCACCTGGTTCCCCGTGACCATCAGCGTCCTCACTTCGTCCGATCGGCTGACCGGGTTCTCCTTCTCCTTGACCGACGCCCCCCGATCCTTTGGTACCGTGACGAAAGTGAGGGATCTCGATATTGGGGACGGGGATACTGACGGTTTCGCGTCCCTTGCGGCCCAGGATCTCACCGTGCGTAATGTACTTCTTCAGCCCCTGCCGGACCTTTCCCCGGACAATTTCCTTGAATCGCTGGTTGTCACGATCGATGGAACGGGTCATGGGGTTTCGTCCTGGTTTGTGAATCAGGTCGGCGCGGGATTTTCAGTCGGTCGCGTTGCCAAACAATTTCGCCACATTCGCTGTAAAACCGGGCAACCAGATCGAGGTCGCGATCATCTCCGGTTTGAATTCGCCATGGGTCTGGTAAGACCATTACCCGTGTCCAATCGCCTCACTGCGACTGCGACACAAGACGTGGATTAACTGGTTACGAGGCTATCGTCATTTGGGAAGATCTCGTTTGGCGTCACCGCGTGCAAAGATGCTGGCGACGTATTGAAGTACGTCGGTCGCCGATTCGTCGTTGTATCCGAAGCTGCGGATCAACCTGGCTTTGACGACGTCGATCTTTTCCTGAGTATCCTTGTCGACGACATTCGAAACCAGACTGGTCAGCTTGATCGTATCCTTTTGATCTTCGAACAGTTTCATTTCCAGAGCTTTATGCAGCCGTTCGTTCGTCTTGTAATCGAACTTCTTGCCATCGAGCGACAGGGCTCCGATGTAATTCATGATCTCGCGACGGAAATCTTCCTTGCGAGTTTCGGGGATGTCGATCCGTTCTTCAATTGATCGCATCAGACGCTCGTCCGGTTGTTCGTCCTGCCCAGTAAACCGGTTGCGGACTCGTTCCCGTTGAGTGAACGCCTTGACGTTGTCGATGTAATTTCCGCACAGCCGGGTCAGGGCTTCTTCGTCTGCGGCGATCGCTCGTTGAACCTCGTTCTTGACGATATCGGTGTATTCATCCGTGACAACGGAAATCAGACGTCGATACGATTCGCGAGTCTCTTCATTGGGGATCAGCGAATGGTGTTTCAGACCGTTTTCCAGTTCGTTCAGGATCATGAATGGATTGATGCACGTGGCATCCGCGTTGTTGACCAGAGCATTCGAGATCTTGTCCTGCACATACCGGGGTGAGATCCCCTGCAGACCCTCGTGCCTGGCCTCCTTGCGAAGCTGCTCAATGTTTTCCGTTGTGAACCCGGGTAAGGTCTTGCCGTTGTAGAGTTTCAGTTTTTGAAGCAGCGTCAGGCCATGATGCTTCGGTTCTTCCAGTCGCGTCAAAACGGCCCAGGTTGCTGCGACTTCCAGCGTATGCGGCGCGATGTGCTTGCCGCGGACACGTCGTTCGTTGTAATCCTTTTCGTAGATGTGCAGTTCGTTACTCAGTTTCGTCACATACGGCACGTCGATCTTCACCGTGCGGTCACGCAGGGCTTCCATGAATTCGTTCGATTGCAGCTTGCGATACTCGGGTTCGTTCGTATGTCCGACGATGACGGTATCGATGTCGGTCTGAGCGAACTTTTTCGGTTTGATCTTGTGTTCCTGTGAAGCACCGAGCAGGTCATACAGGAAGGCGACATCCAGCTTCAGGACTTCAATGAACTCGATCATCCCCCGGTTGGCAACGTTGAATTCACCATCGAAGTTGAAGGCTCGCGGATCCGATTCGCTGCCGTATTCAGCGATCTTGCGATAATTGATGTCACCGGTCAATTCGGTACTGTCCTGGTTCTTCTCATCTTTGGGCTGGAACGTTCCAATCCCGATCCGATCCTGTTCCGACAGGAAGAACCGCCTCACGACAACCGACTGCATGACTTTGGTCCAGTCGCCATCGCATTTTTCCAGGCGTTCCTTGAAATAGAACCGGCTGAGCGGACAGATATCGCCATTGATTTCGACGCAGTACTGCTTATCGGGATCACGTCCTTCGTTGAAGCTGGCGGCAATTTCCTCGCGGTAGGCGTTCGGCACAAGCAGCAATGGTTCGCCATGCATCGGGTCCCAGGTAATACTGCCGTCGTCTTCTTTCCAGCCGAACGTGTAAAGCGCACCTTCCGGCTTGCGGGCGTAGCGTTCCAGACCTCGCTTCAGAAGTCGGGCGATTGTGCTTTTGGAACTGCCGACCGGGCCATGCAGCAACAAGACTCGACGTTCACTGCCATATTTGAGTGCAGCCGAACGGAAGACGTTGACGAGTTGCATCAACGTGTCGGTCAGTCCAAAGATCGCGTCGTTGCCGTTGTTTTCCGGATCGTCGAAGAACGTGTAGCGAATCTGCCCTTCGCGACGCCCTTCATCAACGGGGTAAGTCCCGTATGCCATGATCATGTCATAGATACGCTGATGTGCGGTTCGAGTCACTTCGGGGTTGTTTCGAACGATATCGAGGTACTCGTCGAACGAGCCCTGCCAGTTCTCCAGCCGAAATGCCTCGGCACTCTGGCGAGAAGAAATCTGCTTCAGAAGATCGAGTCCTGTGCCCATGAGACCGTTCCTCAAACGAGTTGGCGTCATCGCTCAGTCATATTCCGGCGGCGGACGACCGCATCCGTCGCTCACTCAATTCATCATTCGTACCAATCAACAGACAAGCAAGGAGTTTCGTTGGCGAAAATGTAAAATGTCGACCCGCGCGCCGGCTCAGCAGGAAAACTGCGGGATTACCCGGCAAGCTGTCGACCGTCCTGATCGCAGCATCAAAGGTGGGAAAGATCAGTTTCGCGCCGTCATTGACGGCGGACTATCAACGTCCAAAACCCAATCGCCGAATTCAAACACAACACGAGGTACCGAACACGGTCAGGCAAATACCGTCAGGCAAATCATGTGCCAGACGTCACCAGTTAGCCGACCGACACTCACAGCCCAATGGACCCGACTACGGAAATCACAGGTGTGCCACTGAAGGAAAGGAATTATCCCATCCTTTTGCTCGGAGGCAAGACCAACATTTCAGGATGTGGCGTTTCTGGTTTGGATAACCATCATTCCAGTTCGTGAATATCGTTAAGAACGCCACGGGGAATACAGACAGTCAGCACGGTCAGCTCACCCATCGCTTTGTGTTTGGTACCACGCGGGACATAAACCACCACACCCTTGTGAAGTTCGATCGTGGCGTCGTCGAGCTGCATGGTCCCGTGACCATCAATCACGTAATAGAATTCGTCTGTCTGAGCATGATAGTGCAGCTTCGCATCGTGAATCTGTACCTGATGCACTTCAGCCGCGGCACCATCTTTCTCTTCAACCAGGCAGCGAATCTCGCCACAAGTTTCGGCCCACGGGACAACGTCAGCCGGATCACGACGCAGGAACGGTGCAGGAGAAGTCATGGCGAGCCTCTGTGATGAGAGGAAGGAGGGAGCAGGAGTGGGACACGGACGACGCGGATCGCACAGATGTTCCGTGTTCTCCGCGTCGTCCGTGCCCAATGGCAAATTGCTAGGATAACCCAAATGCCTTTTCCATCTGCTTGCGAACAATGGTCAGTCTTTCCAGTCCACCACCGCCAACTTCGGCAGTCGTCCAGCCTGTGAACCCGATTTCTTCCAGGCCCTTCTGGACTTCGCCCCACGGCAGGTCGTCTTCTTCCGAAGTGATGTCGACAAACTTGCTCTTGGCTCGACTGAAACCCTTCACGTCCAGCTTCACGGCACGATGTCCAAACGCCTTCAGCCATTCCCGTGGCTGACCGTACTTCCAGTGATTGCCGATGTCGTAGTACTGGCCAATCCATGGACTGTTAAAGCTGTCGATGAATTGCACGAACCGCTCCGGCGTTTGTTCGGGTGGCTTGGCGTGATCGTAGTGCATTTCATTCCAGACGTTTTCGAACAGAATCATCTGTCCGAGTGACGCGGCCAGCGGAATTAACTTCTTAATCTCCTGACGGGCTCGCTCGTCGATCTCGGCTGCGGGACCGTCCTTGCCATGTCCGATGACGATCAGGACGCCACTGCCACCGGCTGCGTGTGAGACTCGCAGGCAGTGTTCGATGTTCTTGCGTCCCGTCGCCCGCTCTTCCTCTTTGGGGCTGGTCAATCGCTGCCCCCAGTGAGCGTGATTGATCGCATTGTGGACAAACACCCCCGATTCGCGCACGGCGTCACGTGCCTGCTCGGCCGTGAATGACCCCGCTTCGTCGAAGTCGACTCCATCAAAGCCTGCCTGGCCTGCCAGCTTCAGCCGTTCGGTCAACGTCAGGTCTTTGCCATCAACCTTCTTCGCGATCATCCCCAGCTTGCACGACAGCAGGATCCGCTTGCCAGACGGTGGAACGATGATCGGAGTACTGGTTCCTTCCGCAGCCTGTGCGGATTGGCTGGCAGCAGCACCGGCAGCAGCCAGGGTCGCCCCCGCTGCGAAGAAGGATCGGCGGCTGATTTCCGGGAGAGCGTCTGTCATGAGGGAATTCCGTGAGTTCAGGTTGAAGGAGAGTGCGTGCCAGGCAAACGCACGATTTCAAGCAGGCGAATCCAAGAAATCATTTTCCGGATTCACTGGGGGATTGCGAGTCTGCCGTTGCACTTTTTCCGTCGGGAATCGGCAGCAGCGATTTTTGCAGATAATCCGCCATCAATCCGTACAGGTGAGCCGTCGTATTGCGGCCTTCGGAAATCGAGTGTGATCGCCCGGGATAGGCCATCACTGAAAACTGCTTGTTTTGAGCAATCAGCTCGTTCATCAGTTTCTCGGTCCCCTGGTAATGACAGTTATCATCGCCTGTCCCGTGGATGAGCAGAAGATTCCCTTTCAGTTGTGCCGCATGAGTGATCGGTGAGCCGTTGCGATAGCCTTCGGCGTTGTCCGTCGGCAACCCCATGTACCGCTCCTGATAGATCGTGTCGTACAGCAACTGGTCCGCCACGGGAGCGATCGAAATCGCCGTCTGGTACAGGTCAGGATACCGGAAGATTGCATTGAGACTCATGCTTCCTCCACCGCTCCATCCCCAGATGCCGACACGGCGGGCATCGATGAACGGATATCGCTGCATCAGTGATCGAACGGCGGCAGCCTGATCCTTGGGAGCCTGAATGCCAATCTGTCGATACACGGACTTCCGCCAGGCTCGGCCGCGCGGTGACATCGTGCCACGATTGTCGATGCTCGCCAGCACGTATCCCTGTTGAGCCAGCATCATGTGCCACAGCCCCCGATTTCCCTGCCAGGAGTCTCGCACTGTCTGGCCGTGAGGTTCTCCATAGACATAGATCAGCAGCGGCAGCTTCTGGTTCGGTTCGATCTGAGGCGGCTTGATGAACCACGCATCCAGCGGTGTGTTATCTCCAATATCCAGTCGCAGGAATTCGGTGGTGGTCGGTTTGAGTGCTGCGAGAGCCTCACGCAGTTTCTTGTTCTCGGCCAGCGTTCGAACGGTCGAATGGTCCGCTGACTTGATCAGATCGACGACGGGAGGAGATGTGATCGTCGAGTATGTGTGAACCGCAAATTCCGAATCGGGTGAGAAAGAATAGCTGTGCGAACCTGGCTGGTTTGCGGGAGTCAGTCGCTGCATCGGCCCTCCCTTCAGAGGTACTCGATACAAGTAGGACTGAGTCGGGTTGTCGGGGGATGCAGTGAAATAAAGTTGTCCTGCTTTCTCGTCGACTGCTTCGATCTTCAAGATGTCGAACTCGCCCGGCGTCAGTAATTGCAGGGGTTCGCCGTTCACACCGGCAACGTAGGCGTGACGCCAGCCATCCCGTTCTGAAAGCCACAAGAATCCGCGACCTTCATTCAGCCAGCGGACAGGATTTTCGTTCTCAATCCAACACTCGTCGGTTTCTGTGTGAATGGTTTTGGAAACCATTCCTGCGACTTCGTGCAGGAAGACTCGGTTTGTGTTCTGCAATCGATTGAACTGCTGGAGAATGATTTTCCGGCTGTCCGGAGTCCACTCCATTCGAGCGATATAGTGATTTCGCGGGTCACCGGGGAGATCGATCCACCGGGTGGCGCCTCCAACCGTCGGAACGAGGCCGATACGTGCCGACGAATTCTGACCACCCACTTTGGGATAGGCGAATCCTATCGTCTTCGAATGAGTCCCGGCGGTGTTGTCGATCATGAAGAATTCGGGCACCCCCGTCGTATCAAACTGCCAGTAGGCAATTGATTCCCCGTCGGGACTCCATCGATACCCATCGCGGATTTCGAGTTCCTCTTCGTTGACCCAGTCGGCGGTTCCGTTGATCAGGTGTGCAGCCCCATCTTTCGTCAATGGAACGACCGTCATGTCGCTCAGCTTCTGAACATACAGATTGTTCTTGCTGACAAAGGCGACTCGGCTGGCGTCGGGAGAAAACTTGGCAAACATCATCGACGCTTCAGAGGTTTCGCCCCCAAGCTTTTTCATAGACCGACTGGCGACTTCCATGATCCAGTAGTCGCCGCGAGTGTTCTGCCGCCAGACTCGCTGGCTGTTCGTAAAGATCAGCAGTTTTGATTCATCGGCCGAGAATTCAAACTTGTCGATTCCCAGCGGCTTTTTGGCGTCTGCGGGAATGAATGCTTGTGCCGGAATCACGACTTCCTTGTTGCCTGTCGTGGCATCAACGCGGACCAGATCTCGTCCTTCCCCTTTCTCTGCAGGAGCTTCCAGCGTGAAGTAGGATCCGTTGCGTTTGCTCCAGACGATGCTGGGAAGTCGTTCTTCCTGGAAATCGCTGGTGCGAAAGATTCGTTCAACGGTGAGCAGAGGATTCGGCTTGGCGACCTGATTACGTGCCTCGGCTCCCTGGCGAATCGCAACTTTGACGGCGGTCAGGCGTTCAGGCCAGACGAACTTTGGTGACTTGGTCGGATCGTAACCTAGCAGATGATCTTTCAGTCGCGTGACCGGCTTGGTGTACTTCAGTTCCGTATCGCCGAAGACTTCACGGCACAGGGCTGCCAGGCCCGGATCGTATTCCAGCAGTTCCACTCGTGTGTTGACATGGTTGTGATCGTGGTCATTCTCACGATTGTTATCGAACCACGACTGAACCCCTTCGGCGAAGTATTCGTGGTGATTGACTGAGGCATACTTCCCTTTCCATAACCCGGCATCCATCGCCTTGCGATACGATTCCTTCAGTCGTCCGTCAAAGGTCGGGTCAACATTCTGCAGACCTCGTAAATGAATGTTGTGTGCGATCTCATGAATCAGGATACACTCCGTCGAGTATGGGTCACCGTCATAGCCGAGCAGATTTTCTTCGCCGCACGAGCAATACGGATCGCTTTCGCTCCCTCCGGTTCCGCGAGCCCTCGCATCCCAGAAGTCCTTGGCCGAAAACCGCTTCATATTGGGCCCGGGGGCTTCTCCCTCGCCAAGGCGTGCGAATTCCGGCAGGTCCGTCGTGAATTCGTTGTGAGCGATGATGCACAGCCGAGCCCCGCTGCTGACCATCGCCTTCAGAACATCAGGCCGACGGGCCAGCATCATGTTGACCAGGAACTCAGCTTCCTTCAGTGCATAAGGGTTGACGTTTTTCGACGCGACGATGGGCAGCCCATTCGCGCTGGTCGTTTGCGTGTAAAATCGAGGTGCCTTGTGCGACGTTTCGGGATCAAACCGGAACCCCTGGATAGTGACGTCGCTGGTGACAATCGCTTCTGATTTATCCTGACGACCAACGACGGCGAATCGATGCCCCAAGGTTGTGGTGATCGTGGTTTGCTGGCCTGGGTCGACGGATCCGTTCGGGACACGTTCGGTACCCGACTTCAGCCAGAAAATATCAACAGGCTGAGTCGACCCGTTCAGGATCTGCAATTGAGGTCGCCTGACCTCAGCAGGTTTTTCTGCGGAAACGGCGGGATTGTTCGTGATTACGAAACCACTGAGCAGAAACAATGACCAGAGCGACAGACGCATGGGATCTCCGATATCTCCCGTCGAACCGATATTCCGATCCCCAGCACGGGAAGGGCATTAGAGGGATCGCGGGGATCATACCGGAAGTATTCCGCAGGATGCAGTCGGCCGCCGATTTTCTCGGAGCACCTTTTTTCGTTTTCGGGTGACAGGGGTGGTCGGAGATCAAACCATGCGGCGCTTTGCCTGAACCGGACTTCGACAAGACGCGTAAAGCCAAAGCAACCTGATCGCAAACGATTCATGATCACGTGGATGTCAAAGACCGGCCGTTACAGCTTAGGCCACTTGTCGTTCCAGGGCTGAAGCTGCTCCCACGCTCGAGACGCCCGCAGGACAAGAAGATCGGAGTGTCGGTTGCCGACGACTTGCAGTCCGACCGGCAGACCAGCTTTCGTCCAGCCTGCGGGAAGACTCGATGCGGGTTGTCCGGTGAGATTGAACGGGTACGTGAATCGCGTCCATTGCAACGGACCGAGGACTTCTCCGTCGATCGGATTTGCGTCGTCTCGACCGACGGCAAACGGAAGGACTGGCAGAGTCGGACAGAGGAGCAGGTCGAACCGTTCGTAGATACGACGGACACGTTCCCAGAATTCGTGGCGTGCGGCCAGAGCATTGGCAAAGTCAACACCACGTAACTGACGTCCCTTCTCGACCACTTGACGCAGTCCGGGATCGAGCAAGTCTCCCTGCGTCTGAAGTTTCTTTTCGAGTGATGCGGCAGCGGTCCCAAAGAAAAAAACGCTCCAGGTGTCGTAGGGATCTGGCCAGTCGAGCGAGACCTGTTCAACGATCGCCCCCGCTTCGGCAAATCGCTCGGCTGCGCGCAAGCAGATCGAGGCGACTTCGGGGTCTACCTTGGCATAGCCGAGGCTTGGACTGTAGGCGATACGCTGGCCGCGAATCCCTTTGTCGAGATTCGGCGCATAACGTTCGCCCGTATGAGGAAGCGACAGTAGATCGCGCGGGTCGGGGCCAGCCATCACATCGAGAGCTGCGGCCATGTCGGCGACAGTTCGTGTGATCGTGCCGATATGCCTGAGCATCGCGCCGCCACTCCCGGGCCAGTTCGGGACTCGTCCAAAACTCGGCTTGAAACCGAAGACGCCGCAGAACGATGCCGGAATTCGCAGCGAGCCGCCACCGTCAGTTCCGACGCCGATTGATCCCATACCGGCAGCCACTGCCGCAGCCGCCCCACCACTGGAGCCACCCGGAGTCAGCTTGAGATCCCACGGATTGCGAGTGATCCCGAAAACACGATTGTCGGTGACCCCTTTCCAACCTTGTTCGGGAGTATTCGTCCGGCCAACGAGAATCATCCCAGCCTTACGCAACCGTTCGACGGCCGGGCAGTCATCCGCAGTGACATTCGTCTCTGTCAATTTCGAACCAAACGTCGTGCGCGAACCTGCAACAAACAAGTTGTCCTTCACATGAAAGGGGACGCCGTTCAAGGGGCCAACTCGCTGGCCGCTCATCAACGCTTCATCTGCCTTTTGGGCCGAACAGATCGCTTCTTCACGATGATTCGTTACGAAAGCATTGATCGCCGGGTTGTGCTGCTCGATGCGATCCAGGATCGCCGTGGTGACATCGACAGATGACACTTTTCGTGTCCGGATTAACGATGCCAATTCAACCGCCGAAAGCTGCGTCAGTTCATCGCTCGGCATGAAAGGTTCCTGTTTCTGGGCCGAACAAAAGATCACGTGTCGTGATTCGCCAAGCCGGACTGCCACACGATAGCCCGCGCAATGCGTTTGCAGCAAGGGCCGAATTCGCGACCAACAACGACTCTTTTCGTGACAGCTTCACCCGACGGGCACCGGATTGCCCCCCGTTACGGGAAATCCACTATTCGGAGATTACTTCGCAGCTACTGCGATGTTCGTCTTGACGTTGGTGATCCGAACCGGACTTCATCACGTTTTACGGCGGAACCTGGTACCTGACGACGGGTGACAACCGCGTTTCTGCATGCGAACGTGTACCATCTGGTCGGCAGCATGATCCTCCAGAAAACATCAGCCGCGCTACAAAGTTGTCCTACTAAACGAAATGGTCGGTGAGGCCGAATACCCGCGAGCAACGAAACCATGTCAGGCGATGGACGTCGACTGGCGGACCGTCAAGTGAATTCTCAAGGACCGACCGATGTCGGTGATGATTTCCAAGTCAAAAAGCCGAGGCCACCTTACGGTTGCCTCGGCTTTTTGTGTTGAATTCAAGCCTGAATCGCTTGCGATCAGGTTGTTCCGCCCTTGCGAGCCTTCTTGGCCTGGTTCGCGGCTTCGCGTTCTGCCAAGTCTACGCGTTCGACCAGCTTGGTCGCCTTACCGACGCGGTCACGCAGGAAGAACAGCTTGGCGCGACGGACTTTACCGTGACGCTTCACTTCGACCTTGGCGATTTTGGGAGAATTAATCGGGAAGGTTCGTTCGACCCCTTCCCCGGCGACGATACGACGCACCGTGAAGTTCTCACGGGTTCCACCACCGCGGCGAGCGATCACGATTCCAGAGAAAATCTGGATGCGTTCCTTGTCGCCTTCCTGAATCCTGGTGTGAATATCGACCGTATCACCGATTTCGAAAACCAGCGGATCCTGGCGCAGGTGTTTCGATTCAACTTGCTGAATTAACTTGGGAATCATGTCTGTTTCCAATCAATCAAGGGGCGCGACCGGCCCAACCGTCACTCGTTTTCAATTTTCGCGACGGGCCGTCCGTCTGCGTCCTGTGTCACTATTTGGCATTTCCATTCGCGGGCGTCTCCTGCGAAGGAATGCCGCGCCGCTGTCTCGTTCGCTCCAGGCTCTGCTGCTCCCGCCATCGAGCAATCTCACCGTGATTGCCACTCAGCAGGACGTCAGGAACCGTCATCCCCCGGAATTCTCGCGGACGAGTGTACTGAGGATATTCCAGTAACCCCGCCTCGCTGAACGAATCATACTTGCTACTCGTCTCGTCCCCTAAAACACCCGGTACCAGCCGTATGACCGTGTCGATGATCAGCATTGCCGGAACTTCACCACCATTGCAGATGAAATCACCCGCTGAAACTTCCAGTGGCTCCAATCCCTGAGCAATCCGCTCGTCAAACCCTTCATATCGACCGCACAACAACAACAATCTCTCGTAGGTGGCCAGTTCCCGCACCAGCGCCTGATTCAGAGGCCGACCCTGAGGGGTCAACATGATCAATCGCCCCGGTGTGGGGGCTTCCGCCTGAACTGCTTCGACACACGCATACACGGGAGGGCAGGCAATCAACATCCCCGGCCCACCCCCATAAGGAGTGTCATCCACCGATTTATGGCGATCGATCGCCCAGTCGCGCATGTTCCACAGCCTGACATCCACCAGTTGCTTTTCAATCGCCAGCTTCAGCAGGCTTTGCTGAAGATAGCTGTGAAACAACTCAGGAAACAGACTAAGAACATCAAATCGCATCTCGATCGACCACACACTTTGGGAACCGCATTTCGGCAGTTATTCAACGCCGAAAAACGCCGCATCTGTTTACTCAGCAGGAGTTTCCGCAGGTGCTTCGCCTTCAGCTTCAGGAGCTGCCGGCGGTGCAGGGACCTTCGGAGCAAGCATCGGCGGAGGAGCGGCGGCGACACCGAAGCGGTTCGTCTTCACTTTCTTCACCAGTGTTGCCACTCGGTCAGACATGCTGGCACCCACAGACAGCCAGTACTCGACGCGATCCAGCTTCACGCTGACTCGCTTCGATTTGTCGGCCACCGAGGTGTCATACCAGCCAACTTCTTCAATCGCCATCCCTTCGCGATGAACTCGTGAGTCCATCACGCAGATGCGGTAGAACGGGCGATGCTTTCGTCCGATCTTCTTCATGCGGATTCTTACTGCCACTCAATTCTCCTTCTGTCGAAATTCCACCGTTGTTGACGATTTTCAAAGTCACCGCTGTCTGCCAGAGGGAGACAGCGAACCCATTTCCAAACAGTGCGGACTATCGATTCCGCTTTTTCTGTTTTTTGGCTTCTTTGCGAGCTTTTTTCTTCTTTTCATCGACCAACCTCTGATCTGCCGGACCCCGCTTGCTCCGTTCCTTCTGGGAACCGAGTTGAGCACCGGGATTCAGCAGTCCTCCGCTGGTCAATTCCCTGACCGCTCGCATGCGATCCATCATTCCCAGGCCGGACATTTTCTGCATCATGCCCGACATGTTCTGGAAATCTTTGATCAACCGGTTGATGTCAGCCGGTTCGGTACCACTTCCTCGAGCAATGCGGTGCCGCCGACTGCGATCGATCCGGTCCGGATTATTCCGCTCAAACGGGGTCATCGAACTGATGATGGCATCAATCCGGTTCATGTCCCCTTCAGCGTCGATGTCCGGGTTCGAATCCATCAATCCACCGAGACCGGGGATCATTTTCATCAGATCCTTCAGCGAACCCATCCGCCGGATCATCTTCATCTGGTTCTGGAAGTCCTCGAGCGAGAACTTTCCAGCCGCCATTTTCTTCTGCTGACGTTCAACTTCGTCAGCATCCATCTCACGCTGGGCACGTTCCACCAGCGAAACGACGTCACCCATCCCGAGGATGCGCCCAGCCATCCGGTCGGGATGAAAGGGTTCCAGGCGATCGAGTTGTTCGCCGACACCGATAAATTTGATCGGGACCCCGGTCACTTCCTTGACGCTGATCGCCGCACCACCGCGGGTATCGCCGTCGAGTTTCGTGAGGATCACGCCGTCCAGTTCCAGAGCATCATTGAACGCTTTGGCACTGTTGACCGCGTCCTGGCCAGTCATTGCATCGCAAACGAGCAAGATCTGATCTGGCTGAACCTTACGATCGATCTGCTCAAGTTCTTTCATCAATTCGGCATCGACGTGCAACCGGCCCGCCGTGTCGAAAATGATGACATCCACACCTGCCTGCTTGGCCGCTGCCAGACCGTTGACACACACCTTGAACGGCGTGGTTCCGGCGGGGGGCTCTGAGTAGACTGGGACACCGAGCTGCTGACCGATGATTTTGAGCTGCTCGATGGCCGCCGGACGCTGCAAGTCGGCCGCAACCAGCATGGGTCGCCGACCTTGTTCCTTGATCATCCGAGCCAGCTTGCCGCAAGTTGTGGTTTTTCCACTCCCTTGCAGACCGCACAGCATAATTTTGTTGAGACCGTCACGTCGCAGGTGAAGCGAGTGATCGGTGGGGCCCATCAGGTTGCAGAGTTCCTGGTGGACGATTCCGACAATCTGCTGGTCGGGACGCAGCGATTTCAGAACCTTTTCGCCAACCGCCTGTTCCGTACACCGCTCAATGAATTTCGTCGCAACGTCATAGTGGACATCGGCTTCGAGCAGTGCTTTACGGACCTGAGCCAAGCCGTCACGAATGTTGGACTCGGTGAGTTTTCCACCACGAGTCAACATCGAAAGCGCGGACTGCAGGCTGCTGGTAATGCCTTCAAACATAGCGTACGAACTCAGGTTCAGGAGGTCCGGAGCATGCACAAGCATGGCACCGCTTGAGCGGTGATCCAGGCGCACTTTGGCACCCAGGATCCGGGGCGAGCTACGCAGTATAAGTGGCCGAAGCCTGGATGACAACCGATTGACACTTGTTGAAACTTGCTTTTTCTCGGCCGCCAAACCACGATGTTTTGATGACTATTCACTGGGAACCCTTGCGTCCGATCCTTGCCGCCCACCAGCGGTTCGTGATTTCCAGCCACGTTCGCCCCGATGCCGACGCCATCGGCTCGGAAATCGGACTGGCGCGTCTGCTGCAAGCTTTGGGCAAAAGCGTGCAGATCATCAACTTTTCCGCCACCCCCGCCAACCTCTTTTTTCTCGACCCCAATCGTGAAGTGAAGCAGTTGGGGGACGCAGGGACGGCTGAAGCGATCGCAACCGCTGAAGTGCACTTCGTCGTCGACACCAGTTCCTGGATGCAGTTGAACGATGTCGGCAAGGCAATGCGTCAATCATCGGCCCTGCGAGTTGTGATCGACCATCATCTGAGTGCTGATGATCTGGGTGCGACCGAGTTCAAAGACACTCAATGCGAGGCGACAGGGTCGCTGATCTTCGATCTCGCCCAGTTTCTGGGGATCGCACTTCCCCCGGATGCTGCGACGGCACTCTATGCCGCCATCGCGACCGATACAGGCTGGTTCCGCTTTTCTGCCGTGACAAGTCAGACCATGCGACGGATTGCTGGCTTGATGGAATACGGGGCATCCCCCTCGGTCATCTATCGCGAACTGTACGAACGCTCCACGCTGGCTCGCATGCATCTGGTCGGTCGAGCCCTCGCCCGAATGGTACTCGACTGTGATGGGGAACTCGCTTATCTCTCGATCCCCTGGTCGGATTTTGAAGAGACCAGCGCCGTGTCGTCTGACACGGAAGATCTGGTCAATGAATGCCTGAAGATCACTGGCACCCGCGGGGCCTTTATTGCGATCGAACTGCAGAACCGTCAGGTCAAAGTCAGTTTCCGCAGCCGCGCGGAAGAACTGGATGTTTCGAAGATCTGCGAACATTTCGGTGGCGGTGGCCACCGTCAGGCTGCCGGAACAACGATGCCGGGACCGCTAGCTGAATCGATCGAAAAAGCCCGCACAGCCATGGCAAATGCTCTGGCCACTATCCGCAAAACCGCAACTGCTCCATCCCCTTGATACCTGCCCGATTTGTCCTCAGGAAAACCTCACTTTCAGTCTCAGGAATCATTCCGCATGGCAAATTCGTCGTCTGAATCCCCCCCGTCGACTCACGTCGCCGAGGGGCCACCCGGTGAACCGCGTCGTAATTTTCTGACCAGTCTGCTGGCAATGATTACCGGTGGTATCGTTGGCCTGGTTCCCGTGATCGCCGGGGGACTATTCTTTCTCGATCCCATCCTGCGGAAGCGAGCTGGCGGAGCAAGCGGTCTGCTGCGAGCGGCCGACTTGAGCGAACTGCCGACGGACGGCACACCGATTCGAGTCGTGTTGCGGTCTGATATCACCGATGCCTGGACCCTGTATCGCAACCGGGTGATCGGAAGTGTCTATCTCAGGTTGATGCCGAATGGACAGATCCTCGCATTCAACGACACGTGCACACACCTGGGATGCAAGGTCGACTATCAGGCAGCAGACCAGCAGTTTTTCTGCCCCTGTCACCAGAGTGCTTTCGATCTGGAAGGCAAACCCAAAAACGAGACACCTCCTCGAATGCTGGATGACCTGGTCGCCGAAGTTAAAAATGGAGTGGTGTTTGTGGAATACAAGAATTACCGCACCGGAACTCCAGAAAAGGTGGCCGTCCAATGAAGGATCTCCTCGAATGGCTTGACCACCGCACGGGTTACAAACTGCTCGTTCACGAAGCACTCAATGAACCGATTCCCGGCGGGGCTCGCTGGCGCTACATCACCGGCAGCATGCTGACATTTGCGTTCGTGGTGCAGGTCATTACAGGGTTTTTCCTGTGGACCGCCTACAGTCCCAGTACGCAAACCGCGTGGGAAAGCGTCTATTACATCCAGCATGAAATGGCGTACGGTTGGCTGGTTCGCGGGATTCACCATTTCGCAGCCCAGGCAATGATGGTGCTGCTTGGCCTGCACTTCCTGCAGGTGATCTGGGATGGGGCATACCGAGCCCCGCGCGAAGTCAATTTCTGGCTGGGTCTGGTCCTGATGCAGATTGTGATTGCGCTCTCGTTGACCGGATACCTGCTGCCGTGGGACCAGAAGGGCTACTACGCGACCAAGGTGGCAACCAACATCGCAGGGGCCTCACCCGTCATTGGTCCCCAGATTCAGCAGATCGCTCAAGGGGGGGCCGCGTATGGGCACCATACATTGACGCGATTCTTTGCACTGCATGCAGGGCTGTTGCCCGCATTAATGGTCGTGTTTCTGGCGCTGCACGTGTACGTCTTTCGTCGCCACGGCATTACGGTTCCTCCTCATGCCGAAGGGAAGCCCGCTGACACCTTCTGGCCTAAGCAGGTGCTGTTCGATGCCGTGGGCTGCCTGGTGGTCCTGGGAATCGTCCTGTATTTCGCACTGACGAGGCCGGCCGAATTGACCGCCCCCGCTGATCCTGGCGAAGACTTTCCGGCACGCCCCGAATGGTATTTCCTGTTCCTGTTCCGCTTCCTGGAATTCAAGGAGATTTCCCAGTTCGGTGTCGCCTTTGGTGCCATTTATATTCCGACACTGCTGATGGGAATCGTCTTCCTGATGCCATTTATTGGCAGAAGCAAAATGGGGCATTATTTCAATCGAGGCTTCCTGCTGGCGATCTTGACGGGAATCACAATCCTGACCGTGATGACGCTGCACGAAGACACCCACAATCAGTCGCATCAGGCCAAGTTGAAGTTTGCCGAACGTGATGCTCATCGAGTTGTCGTGCTGGCAAAGTACAATAACGGAACACCTCAGAATGGTGCTCGTGAACTGCTGGTCAATGACCCATTCTCTCAGGGGCCGCGTCTGTTTGCTCGCAACTGCTCCAGTTGTCACCGCTTTGATGGACACGATGCAACGGGACAATTGATCCTGAAAACCGTGGACAAGGATGGTGTAAAGACAAAGGTTCCTGAACTGGAAACCGCGGCCGACTTAAAAGACTTCGGTTCGCGCGAATGGATCACTCGTGTCCTGACGGACTACGAAACCACCTTCAAGCCGCTGGAAAATGCGGGCGAAAAGGGGAAAGCCATTCAAACAGGCGAAATGTCAAACTGGTGTAAAGAAAACCAGAAAGTGTTGACCGATCCCGCCAATGCCGACAGCCTGAAGGCGCTGGTTGAATTCCTCACCGCTCAAGGTGGCCGCAAGGATCTCGGTGAATTTGACGAAAAGCTGGTCGCGCAAGGTCGCGAGATCTTCAAGGGCGGAGCGTTGAAGTCAGGTGCACTTTCCTCCAGTTGCACCGACTGCCACGCGATGACGGTGGCCAACGGTACGGAAACGGAATCGCTGAGCGATGGTGCTGGTGCGGGGTATCCCAAGTTGACGGGCTACGCAGGCAGAGAATGGCTGAAAGCATTCCTGCGGGCTCCGGGACACGCTGATTTCTATGGAGAAAAGAACACCATGATGGAGTTCACCGAAAAACGAATGTCCGAACGTGAAATCGATCTCCTTGTTGACTGGATGACAGGGAATTACATCCCCAATCCATCACACTAGGTGATCGATTCGGAACCTATCAGAGTAGAGACGTTCGATCAGCCGCTTCGGCGCGGGTAGGAGCCCCGCGCCGAACTCGTTGCACTAGCCCGTACGCTGGATAGACAGAGCCGAGAATAAACACCACCACAAGTGAAATTCTGATCCGCTGAAATCGCATTTTGGGATGATGCCAGACAAATGGTGGCCAGAAGTCGCCCTTCGCGTATTCGAAACCTGGAATCCAACGCTTTCGTTCGACTGTGAATCCTGTTGGTTCGTCACTCTCGATCTGTCGAAGTCGGTGCAGAAGTGAACGGTTTTGCCATTCGACCTCGTACCAGATCTTTCCGTCTGCCGGAAGCTGGCATTGATTTAGTCGGACCAGAACAAGTGTTCCGTCCGTAATTGTAAACCAGTGATAAAGACCGTTCTCGTGCCATTGCAAATCGAAATGGCAGAAGAAACTGATGTTGCCTGCCACTCCAGATATCGCGGCGATGAAGATGCTTATGGTCAGGAGAATCTTTTTGAGCAACGGTCGATTCATCCGCGGCTTTCTGTTGAAGTCGAAGCGAGCGAACCGGCGCCAAACTTGAGACTAGCCTCGGCCTAGCTTCACCTTTTGCGACCAGACTTGCGGTGTGAACGCAAATGACTGCCATCGGTCTTTGGTCTGGACTTCACGCAAAGTCAACGTGTCGTCTTTCAAGTGGAAGTAGAAGAACGCCTGGTCATTGCTTGAGAAGTGGCTTCCGTTATCAACGTTGAAAACGGGAATTCCATCTTCCACTCGATCAGGTGTCCCATTCCAGCGGTAAACCTGACGGACATGTGTATGGCCATACAAAATCGCCATGATATTGTAGGGCTTCAACAAACGATGATAGGCCCGTACGTCACAGAAGTCCCACTCCCCTCCAGCCGCTTTTGCCTGTTCATCACAGGGCTTCGAATACCGGGCGACGTCAACGTGGTGTGTGATCACAACCGGTCGACCAGTGCTACCAACATTTCGTTCCAGATCGGTTTTCAGAAAGCTGTAACTCTCCAGCGGGTTATAACGTCCGGGACGCTTGAGTTGAGGATCACTGCCAACGACGATCCCCAGATTCACAAAATGGACAGGCCCCCAATCCCAGGAGTAGTGAACGCCATTGTCCGAGACGTTCTTCAGTCCGGGGCGAGACATATTGCGTTCGATGATCTTCTGCACAGGCAGTCCGTTTCCGGGCGGGGAGTCGTGGTTGCCGTGGACTTCGTAGACCGGGTACTTCAGTCGGCCGTCTTTCCCAGTCAATCCGTACTCGTCGACGAAGCCTGCCCATTCGGTTTCAACCATCCTGGGATGTGGGCCGCCGTTCTTGTCCCCGGAATCGATCAAATCACCACCGTGGATGACACCACGTGGCTGAGCCACGATGCCGCCACCTGCTTCCAGTGGTATTGCAGTTCCCGGCAGTTTATTGAGTGTGTCAACCAGTGATCGACAGGTGGCGATGGATTTTTCGTCCAGTACGTTTGGCTGTTCCTTATTGGCCAGGAAATGCGTATCGCTCACCAGAAAGAACGCGACATCGGCAGCATTCGCAGCGGCATTGCTTTCTGCTTGCGCCAGAGTGCACGACATCAACCCGGCACCGGCCGCTGCAGTTGAAGTCAGGAATTGGCGACGATCCAGCAAATAGGTCGGTTCAGTCACAGTCGTACTCCTGAGATGTTGATCAACGAAATCTTATGATGTCGTTTACGGTGTTGTATCTTTCTCGGTCTTTGGCGGAGGTGCAAGCAGGAATTCCACTCGACGAAACTTCTGGACGATGATCTGCAACTGGATCGATGTCGACGTTGGCTTCGGTTCAAAGAACCAGAACGCTACTCCCTGGGCACTGGTACTTCCACGCTGCTCCAGGACTTCGCCAGCTTGATCGCGAATCACGAGTTGAATGGAATGATCCGGCCCCCAGGGGGTGTTCGTCACCATGAAAGGCTGGCCGCTGGAAAGTTCGATCTTGCAACTGGTGCCATTACATTGGGACGACATTCCCGAATTTCGTTCTCCTGGCTGAAAGGTTTTGGAAATCACTTGAGTCCCCGTTCCTGGCAGCGTGAAGTTGACCGGACCCGGCCCCGCCAGACCAAGAATCGAAAGCGTGACGCCATTCACAGTATGATTCATGGCAGTCGGAAATGAAGCTTGACCAGCGAGTTCCACTGCCATTGGATCAAGCGTTTTGGATTCCTCGGGAAGGAATCGACCTGCTGGATTCTGACTCAGCGTCAGCCGTAGTTTCCAGGCAGACTCACGCGGTGACAGATTGCACTCCCATGCGTAGCATGAATTGCCAAGCTGGTCGAGTAATTCTTGTTGTGCGTTCCACGTCTGGGACGGCTGGCCATCGTGCAGGAATTCCAGTTGAGGAATCACTGTTAATCCCCGCCGCTTCTCAGGACGCGGAAACGTCACCCCCTTCAGTATCACGCTGAGATTGCCGTCCGAATGAGTTGTCGGAAGCGGGTCGGGAACCCAGTCATTCGGCACGTCGATCGAATCGTCGGGGTAAGGGAGAGGGAACCGAGCGACAAGTTGGTCGGCTCCGTCGAAGATATCGAGTTGCATTCGCCCTGCATTCGACCGAGGGACCGGAAACTCGCAAGTCACATAACTGCGACCGGATTTTGTCGTGATCGATCCAAACGGCTTGGCCTCACTGTAACCTCCACCTGACGTTCCATGCCCCCCTTGATCGCGTTTCAAGTGATATTGATTCGGCTGGACAGGCGAATCGTCTGCGAGCGTCAGTTCACACCGCTTGAACCAGTTGAGATCGTAAAATTCGTTCTGATCATTTTCGTGAGTGAGCCAGATCACCATTTGTTGCTTCGACGTCGAGACCGTTTCCGTCTCCCCTCGCTTTCGACGCACTATCTGCTCGCCCAGCGATGTCGGAAAAACCAGTTCATGTTTCTTCCCGATCGTCACTACACGACAGACCAACCAGGTTCCGTCAGAAAGTTGTACTCGCGGATAATTATTCTCGGCGGAGAATTGAGACTTAAGAACAATTGCACCCAGGTACAGGGCGATTCCCAGCACAAACAAGAATCCGATTCGCACCAGAAACCAGCGTTCCTCGCGGAGACTCGACTGCGGAGTTTCGGGGGATCCCAAGCGACGACTCCTCGTGATTCCATCTTGCTTTGTGCACCAACCTGCTTTAGTGGGGCGAGTGCCTTCAAACGGACTTGAGCCTTGGGTATCGCATGCACCCAACACCCCGGTGCTCTCTAGAATAATGTCAGCCGGAACTCGCAACAGCAAGTTCCGGCTGATCTGTCGTTGACCTGGAATCAGACCTGAGGTGACTAGAAGTCACCCACCACTTCACCGCCAGCACGAGTCGCCAGCGATTCCAGAACGCGTTCGTCAATGTTATTGGAGACGAACCTGACTGAGCCATCGCCCATCAAGACATGGAAGCCACCCACATGCGGGCTGCCGATACCGTCTTCACCGTTGACGTAGGGCTTGGAAGTCAACGCACGAATGGTTGAGGTACCCCCTTGTGCCCACGGCCCACGACTCTTCGGAGCAGCATCACTGACCATCACCGTGTTACTGGTCCCATCGGTAATGTCGCGAATGCCCGTTGCGCGGTCGTATCCAAAGATTCCCATCTTGTTGGCCTTGGCCTTCTCTGTTGGGGCATCCTTTCCGACCCCTGCCCAGCCGACATAGTCAGTTGTGGCAGGTTCCCCAGCCTGAAATCCAGGTGGGTTCGACGGGTTCTGAAAAATCGGGATGGCAGTGGTGATCCACATCTCCTGATCTTCGTCATTCCATTTGGCGGATTCGCGCAGATCGACATCCATCTGGTTATAGAGGGCCGCCTGATCCATATACGGCAGCAACCCGATCAGCCAGCTTTGACGTTCGTCCGGTTTCAGTTTTTTACTCGGTATCGTTCCGGACGGGAACTTGTTGAAGACGTCGTGGAAGTTATGCATCGCAAGTCCGATCATTTTCAAATTGTTCTTTGACTGCGTCCGCCGAGCTGCTTCTCGTGCCTGCTGAACAGCCGGCAGCAGCAACGCCACCAAAACCGCTGTTACTGCAATCGTGCTTCCATCAACCCCACCGACGAGTGGAACTGCGGGAGCAGAACTTCGAGTGGTCACGTGAATCCCCGTTTCATCCACCACGCACCAGGCGACGTTGGGGAACAGGGGCCGCGTGACGACTTCGGCGGGTGGGAAGTCGATCGGCGATACCGTCAGCTCGATTTGAGGCCCACCGAAATTGCGAGTCTGCGCCATCGCAGATTGTCCCAGCCCCAGCAGGAACGGGGCGGCAGAGATCAACGCCCGATAAGTCTGACGCGGATATGTGATCGAAAACGAAGAAAACTTCTTCGGGACTTCAGCCATGACTCCCGCCGTTTCTGCATCGGGTTTCCAAGTTGGCAAATCGCCCTTCAATCGAAGTGCGAAAGCTTCCACGGACTGTGCTGACGAACCGAGGCAGAACCACTTGTCGCTGATCAGGAAGGTGGGATTAAAGCCCCCTCCGCTGACCTGCAGAGTAGTCAGCGTCTGACCAGACTTTTCCCGTTGAATCCCTGCGACGAAGTTCGGCGGAACTTCATCGGCCATCCGCTTTAACAGCTTTTCGACAGTCGCTCGCAGCTTCGGAGCATCGGTGACCTGAATTGCCAAAGCGTAATCCGCAGAAATGATCCCCTGATTCGAATCCGAGTAGAGGCACTGAACGGGTCCCAGAGCGGCCAGGATATCATCGCGAAGATCGCATCCGAGGTATTCAGGAAGCTGCTCAAGCACCGAATCGAGTTGCTCGGAGGCATCGGGCGGGCCCATCTTGACCGCACCCTTCACGAGTTCCAACGTCTTGTCATAAAGATTTGCCAGCGACAAGCTTTGTGCGGCAAATCCGACGTGACTGACCGGCAATGGCGGAAGATCGCTGAGGGACATTGTTGTCGCATCTGCCAGCGCCATCAAACCCTTGCGAGGCCCTGTGTGTCCAACATCAATCGTAGACCACATGCTGCGGCCGTTATAGCCCGACTGAATCAGCAATTGATCAACGGCATCAAGCCCCAAGGTTTCCAGGATTGATGTGATATTTTCGCCGTTTGGGACCGGGATCGCGCCAAACCGTTCTTTCAGGATGGTCATGTTAAACCACAAGAAGCCTGTCCGATCAAAAGCTGGTTTGGCGGCCAGCTTCTTGCCTTGTTCAGTTGATGCGAAATTCGGACTGTTCCCCGCAGCAACGTCGATCGCCCCATCAACGGCACCCATCCCCGCCGTCAGGATCAAATGGTCTTTTTCCGACCACCAGGCCAATTCAACGCCAGGAGTTTCTGGAATCACGAAACGCGAGACCGATCGCCCTTTTACCATTTCGGTCGTGACCATCACGTCCGGCCCGAGGTTATTGACGAATTGATCGAGGACCCCGGCATGTGGACCAGCATCATGAGCCACGACGGTGAGTGAGGGAATCCCTGGACCATCTCCTGGAGGGAGCGAGAGCGAGATTGTCAGACCATGATCGGAGATGAAGCGCATGATCTCCGTCGCCGCATGAGCACGATCATCGGGGATCTGCTCCAGAACCCCTTGAACCAGCTTTTGCAGCACGTCGAGGAAACCTGATTTCCGGAAGGCCTCGTAGGCAGCGGTCTTTTCCCACGCGGCCTGATGAGCAGCATCGCCGTCCGATGTGATCAACAGCACGGTCTCAGCTGGAATCAGCGCCATGGGAGTCGCAGCTTTAGCGGGCGCCTGCTTTGCAGCCGGCTTAACCGTCTTGGGCTTTGGCTGAGCCCACAATGACCATCCCGTCATCGCGATGCCGGCAAGCGACAACGCGCAGACCAAAGAAAACCGTCCTGTTCGGCTCATCGAAGTCTCTCCGTATTTTTCGAAATGTACTAACAGACATGTCCATGTCGGCACGAGCAATACCAGCAGGGAGACCGGCGCTGATCACGCCCTTCGGGTACCACTACAACTCGTGGATGATTGAGTTTCCATTGTCCACATTGAGAGAACAGATTTCAAACAGCCAAAAGAGGTCTTTGTCCGATTATTCACCGCGCAAGCGTTTTCCCAGTTTGTTGATCGCATCGCCACAGTCTTTGCGAGCGGCATTGAATCCCGCGACTGTGACTTCTGATTGTTTCAGGTAGTCCAGAATGATGGCTTCCGCACGAGCGATCTCGCGGCAGACATCAGGAACTTCCGACGCAACTTCCGGCGGAATCGTGGTCACACCGTTCAGGTCGCCATGCAGTAGATCCCCCGGATAAATGATGATCCCGCCAACCGTGATGGGAACATTGATCGAAATGATGTGGCAGTACCCGTGAGCGGCGATCGCACCATTCGTGAATGCAGGGAACCCAAGCCCTTCGACTTGTGCCAGATCGCGACCCGTTCCAGACGTAATCAAACCCTGGGCTCCAAATCGCTTGTAGGTCGAACACATCACTTCACCAAAGGTCGCCGAAGCGCAAGGTTCATCCAGATCCTGAAAGATGATGACCGGGGGGCCGGGGATTGCACCGAAGGCATCGAGTTGCGCGCCAATGCTGCCATAGGCATCTCCACCCCGCGGGGGTGCCACGCTGCGAAACGTCGATGTCAGCGCGTAGCCAACCATCGGGGGAAATGCGGGAAAACATGCCTTGATCGAGGAATTCATGTATCCGGTATTCCTCGGACGCAGATTCCACAATTCGACAGCATTGCAGATCGTGGGCGAATCAAACTGACGCAGTTCGGCAAGTTTGTCAGGCGAAAGACCGGCAGTCATCGTGTTCCTTTCGGGCGTGTCATTCAGGATCGGGACAAGGCGTATCGATGATACGGTTTCGACGGCATGGCTGGAAGGATGTCGATCTGGTATGAACGAATGAGGGTCGTGCCCTCATTCAAATTCGAGCTAACGCTCAATCGCAAGATGAATAAATTTAAGCCTCGGCAACAGCCCGCATGGTTTCCAGTCCGCGTGCGGCAACTTCTCTGGGGTCTTGTCCCCACAACGCTTCGTTAAACAATTCCAGGGACAGCCAACTGCGATAGCCAATCTGCTTGAGCAGGCCAATCCATTCCTTCAGATTGAGATGCCCTTCGCCCGGTAAGACACGGCTGTGATCATGCTGCTCCAGACGAGGCGGCGACGCCGGGGTATCGTTGAAATGACTGATGGCAATCTGATCTCCACGCAGCTTACTGAGGGATGAAAACGATCCACCCCCGCGAAAATTATGGAAGGGGTCGACAATAATCGTCGCTTGAGGATGACCGCTGAGGGCCATGATCTCCAGGGCGGATTCAATCGTATTGATCTGCTCGACGAACCCAAGGTATTCCATCGCTGGCTTCACGCCAAACGAAAGCCCCAGTTCAACCAGTTCGCGATAGTTTCGCGCAGCGAGAGCGACGTCAACTTTTCCTCCGGCGGGGCTGGCAATCGAATGAACGGCCCCCAGTTCCGCCGCCTGCTGCAATCGCCGTTTGCATTCCTCAAGGCCGGCAGCATGTTCTGCTCCCGTCGTATCACACCAGCCTCGCAGATAGATCGTTGTCGGGAGTACCAGACCGGCGTCAGACAGTGCTTTCTTAATATCGCCAAGAGGGCGTCCTGAGGCCACAAATGCTTCGATTTCGTCGTGCCAGAGTTCAATGGCCGAATACCCCGCGTCGCCAGCGATACGAATCTTGTCCATCAATGGAGTCGGTCGGATCGTGCTGGCGTTCAGACAATATAAAAACGAAGCCATGACTTGCTCCTGCAAGGAAGGACGAACGATTAGGTGTTGATCATGCTGATGCTGGAAATCGCAACCGCCGGACATCGCCGCCAGTGTTGATTGCGAGCGAGTGACCATATCATGAGTTGCCTTCAAAAGCATTCCTCAACAGGGGCCAAAGCATTTTTACAACTTCACCACCTTGTCGAAGACTCCGAGACCGTGATATCCGTTTTCAAGACTCAAAAAGGCGAGCCCCCAAGGCCCTAAAATGCATTCACGCCATTGCCAAGATGATCGGGCACTGACAGAAATCAAGTCCAGATCAATTGAAGCCGTCGGAGATTCGGGCCGGCTTGATCACCAGATTTCCACTGTCGACCCAAAGCTCAACGACTTGGTCGAGCCCAGGCTTGAAAGATTGACCTGTTCTCCAATAGTGACCTCGGTGATTCTTCTGATACGTGACCCCCGGCACGTCGCGGATCTGAGCCGCATGAACGCTGCTAAGCAATAGTTGGCGTGGCGTTGTGGGGTCGAACCGATGTCCAAAATACTGAAACGATTCACCGTTCCACGGATCAATCATGATCAATGATGGCACGCTGACTGTTGCTGCCTCAGCGTTAAAGAAGTCCGCCAAGGCCTTGGGCCACGAATTGTGTTCCAGCTTGTGAATGCGGAGAAGCAAGGCCAAAACGGCAACCCGTTTCTCCACATCATGCTCAATCTGCTTCTGCTGAAAGTACCTGATCCCGTTGTACAAATGCGATTGACGTCCAAGTTGAGGTGCTATGTAGAACAGCGGGGTTGATGAGTCGATCCTCGCCTCGTCGGCTTCGCTTCTTCGGTAGGAGACGTGATCTGAAAGTTGCAACCTCCGTTCTGCATCTGGCGCCGCTGCATAATCGAGAAAGAATTGCAGGCCATCATCAAATGCGACCAGTTGTCTTTCGCGAAGTTGCCGAAACCGCTGCCTTTCCCAGGGAAGGTATCGTGAATAGGCGAGAACAAGGTTGTGCATATTGAGTAGATGGGCGCGCGGGTCGGGATTTCTTCTTGTAAACTCGATCTGCTCATCCAGAACCTTCAGTTCACTCAGATGCTGCGCGACAAATGTTTCGCGCCATGACGGAAAAAGATCCAGCTCGACCTGCATAGATCTGATGGCGCTTCGTAACAGATCCGGGGTCTGCCTGGGATGGTTCGACCACTCGATGATACCATGAAACGCCTTGTACTGAATCCAGCAGCAATGCTGTCTCTGATAATAGGAACTCTGTGCTGCCCAGTAGCTCGTTAATCGCAATACGGCACAATAGTACCGCAACCCTTCACGAAGCTGCCCCTCTTCAGTACTCAAGCGTGCGGCTTCCATAATCACATCAACACAAGGGATGTGCCCTCCATTTAACTTACCCAACTCGCGATGCGGCGGCACGTACTGATCGCGAGCACAGACATGACTTTATCCAAGTCGTTCTTGTACTGATTCCAGAATGCCTCGCTCGTCAGTCGTGGACCGCCCGCTTGAGATGGTAACTCGCCACGCCGCAGAATTTCCAAGGCTTGAAGGTCCACGTCCGACAGCGGACTCTGTTGACGGGCAATTTCGACGCGAAGCTCTTTCACAGTATCAATTCGTACCTGCACCCGCCCGCTCAACTGAATGTAATCGAGCGGATGCATGACCGCGAAGAGCGTTGGTGACGAGGGACCAAATCCTGCGAATTCGTAAAGGCGCCAATGAATAACACCCATGAGAACAATCACGGGCGGAGCCACAAACAGCGGTACCAGCCAGAAATCTCGCCTGGTAAATCGCGGTTCCCGATGCCAACGAGGGGCCAGCAAGAATGTCCACCCGAACAGAAAGGCGATCATCACTCCCATGGACCACCACAACGGGACTTGCAGTTCAAACATCAGGGCCAGCCACCCCCCACTTGCGATTGAACAAGTCACTCCGGCCACGAGTACCAGAACTGAACTGCGGAACAAGACTGCGACAAACTGGCCGATGCCGTACGCCATCAGAACCAGATAGATGGCAACGTCGCGCCTGTCTTGAAGTGCCGTTGTCAATTTGAAAACCACTCCGTTCGCGGCAGCTTTCGGGTGAATCAGGCATTCCGCCGACAGAGCGACAAACCAGATCAGCGAGAGAATCCAGGTCGCCCTGGGAAGCCAGACGATGTGTTTCGCCAACCAAAGATGTCGCAGATTGACTCCACGATTTGCCAGGAAATGAAGCGATTGCCCCTCGCCGTCGTAACGAAAACCAAGAATTCCCAACAGCAGAGGAATTGCCAGCATGATCAGGAACAGTAATTCTGGCTGATAGTCGCCAGCCATCTGCCCCGCCAGTGATGCAAGAATTCCCAGGAAGCAGACACTGCACGCAATCAATTTGTAGTAATGGTCTCGATGGCGTTCCTGCCAGATCAATCGCTGCCAGTCTCGACACCAGTTCCGCACCCACCCGACCTGTTCGGGCAAACGGGAAATTGAATTACCTGCGGTTCGATCCCACCTGCTCCAGATTTTCGATAACCCGATGGTGACGGCCGAACCATCCAGATATCTGCCATGACACCAGCGCCAACCCAGCCAGACGTTCAACAGGCCGATCATGCACGACATTGTGATTGTCGCCACCGTCTGAACTCTCGGCATCATGGCGTTTCCGAACAGTCGCGACAGGCCAATGAGCGGCAATGGAATGGTGAAGATCCACCAGAAACCCATCGCAGGAACCGCAGCGATCACGCGTCGACTTAGCAACGATGCCAGATTTCCCCAAACCAGGCATACGACCGCCACAGCCGCGACTGCCTGGACCGTTTGAATCGAGTCGTGTGCACCTCCATCCAGCAATTGACCGGGAGGAAACGGAAACGCCCAGAGCAACGAGAGAGCAGACAACGAGAGAGTCAACGCCATGGCTAGCGTTGCTGTCAGGAGAAATCCCCATTTGGATAGCAACGTCCAGCGCGCCGGTACGGCCATGTTCAACAGCCAGTCACACGTTCTCTCTTCACGCTCGCCCGCAAATAGAACGGCCGTTGAACCGACCATAAACATCAACGGAGCGATCACCGCAATGGCCCAGACCCCTGCCATTCGCAGTTCTCGATCCGTTGCGATCAGTCGCAGCAGAAACTGCGGTACAGCGCCCGAGATCAACAAGGTCAACCATAGCGATTTCTGAACTCGATACTCCTTCCACATCAGCCGTCTGATGGGAAAAAGTGCCTGCGATGCCGCTGTCATGGAGAACCTTTTCTCTCATTGTGAGACAGACTCAATATCCTTGCTGATCCGGGCGGCTCATAAAACCGCCCCATCAGGAGACCATGTGGCAGGATCGGCCGGGATCTGGGCTCCCGATGTCATGTTTTTGACTTCGTGGGGAGGATCCGTTTCCCCTCCGATGATCCAGAAATACGGAATCCCTTTGCGTGACGTGTAACGCAACTGCGAATCGAGTTTTCCAGCCTCGTAATGGGTCTCGACATTGAAACCGCGTGACCGGAGTGTCTGGGCCGTCTGCTTCAATTTTTGAGGATCGGTCCACGGAAGGTAAGCGATAAACACTTGAGTGGGTGTCTTCGGACCCAGCTTGATTTTGCCTTCTGCCAGCAGCTTGGAAAAAATCCGTGTCAGGCCGATCGACATCCCGATCCCTGGAAGCTTGCGATTCAGGAAGTTGCCAACCAGATTGTCATACCGCCCCCCGGAACAGATCGTGGGATACGACGGATAATCCGTCATTTTCACCTCGTAAACGGTCCCTGTGTAGTAATCGAGGCCTCGAGCAATCGAAAGGTCGGCAACGACTCGCCCACCCGCAATGTCGCTTAAGCCTTCCACGACCGTTTTGAGTTCGGACAGGCCCTCTTCGAGCAGCGGGTGTGAAACTCCCAGCGCACGAATCGCTTCGACAAAACCAAGATCTGTGGTGCGGATCTGAGCCAGACTGAGCAAGGTGTCGGCGGTCGCTTCGGGGACCAGATTCTCCTTCAGCAGGATACTGCGAACACCATCAGGGCCGATCTTGTCCAGTTTATCGGCGATCCGAATGATCCCGATCGGGTCTTCGATCCCCAGTCCACGGTAGAACCCCTCCAGAATCTTGCGATTGTTCACATGCAGGCGAACGGGTGAAACCCCCAATTTGTCAAGGACCTCAAGAATGACTCGTGGCATTTCGGCGTCAAAATGCATCGAGACGCGGTCGTTGTCGATGACATCGATATCGCACTGATAGAACTCGCGAAACCGCCCTTCCTGGGGCCTCTCACCGCGCCAGGCACGCTGGATCTGGTACCGCTTGAAGGGGAAAACGAGTGAATCGTAATTCTGGGCGACGTAGCGCGCCATTGGAACGGTGAGATCGAAGTGGAGAGCAAACTTCAGATCTGCCTCGGCGCCTCGTTCGGCCAACCGTGTAATGGCGTAAATTTCTTTGTCGGTATCCTGACTTTCCCCCTTCGATACGAGGGCTTCGACCTCTTCGACAGAACGAGGGTCAATCGAACAGTAACCGTAGCTTTCAAAGGTCTGGCGAATCAAGTCGAGCCACTTCATCTCGACCAGGCGCGCTTCCGGAAGCCATTCGGGATATCCGCTCAGAGCGCGGGCTTTGATTCGTTTCTGCATGCCTTGTCTTCTTCCAGATACAGCGAACAAACCGTCGGTCATCACATGGGAGGGACATTATCACCCGTCGAGTTACCAAGAGCAAATCCTCGCGTCATTCGATCGACCTTGGCTCAGGGGTTAAAGTGCCGGACCCAGACGAAACACCACAGATGGATCGCAACTCTTTCCTCTGCCGAATGTAAGGTGAATTTGCAAAAACACGCGTCCGGCTCGTCGAAATCCGTTGACACACTTGGCCATTAGCGATAATATTACCAACTAAGTAATGCTTATTACTCAAGCCGCAGAAACATCAGATCCGATGTATTCCTCAGAGAAACCAGTTTTGGGTCAAAAATCGGATCAATGGCAGATTCCAACGCAACTGGTTTTCTCAGTGGCAGTTACTGTTTTTTTTACGCATTAAAGTATGCCACACTTGGAAAGCGATAGTTTCAACTCGCGGCCGTAGAGATCACTCCGCTGGTCGCCGGGAGAGTTAAAGTGTCAGACGAATGGATGTATCAATCGAGCGGGCGGGATATGGGGCCAGTCTCATTTTCCCAGCTCCAGGATTTGATCAACAACGGAATTTTGACGCCCAATTCCGAGGTTCGGTCCGTGCGATCGTTCAGTTGGCAACGAGCGTCGTTTGTTGAGGGACTGACGTTTTCGAAGCCTGTTAATTCAGACTCTCGGCCAGCAGTAAAAGCCAGCAGCGAATTCGACATCTCTGCCAAGGGGGCCGACGACTGGTACTATCGAGTCGGCACCCTTGAATTGGGACCACTCACGTTTGTTGAGCTGACGGAGTTGGCAAAAAATCAACAACTCAGCGCCGATGATGACGTGAAGCTTGGAGCCAGCGGTAAGTGGCGGCGCGTGGCGTCAATCGGTCGCCTGGTGGCGGCCTTGCCGTATCAGGTTGCGACACCAGCGGAACCTGCCTCGCCTGCCCCTGCTCAGCCACAGATCGTTCCTCAACCACAGGTTTCGGCAACTCCGAAACCTCGCAAAGCGACACCGCCTCAGATTTCGGTGGTAGATACTCCAAAGCCCCAGCCGGCAGCATCCCGCCCCAAGTCGTCGCCTGTTGTGGCTGTTGTGCCAACCCCTGTTTCTCAAGACTTAACGAACGGCGAAGAGCTGGTTCAACGTGTTGAAGAATGTCTCGAAGCCTTGAACAAACCCGGCAAGCCGCAGATTGGCTATTCCCTGGAAAACGGTGTCGTAACAGTGCGAGGAGTGGTGGCGTCGGTCGGCGAGCAACTTCTCGTAGTGCGACGGCTAAGTTCCGTTGCTGGCGTTGTTCGCGTTATCGATTCGCTGACGGTCTCGGCACCAGTTGCACCTGTCCCCACGCCAGCTTCGACCACAGGCTTTCGGCCACAGCCTGCAAAGCGTGCAGCCCCCCAACAGCAAGGCCCTGGACTTGTCGAAAGACTGAAAGAAACGATCAGCGGCGAATACGGGAAGCATGTGATTGGCCTGGCGGTCGCGGTGACGTTTCTGGGGTACTGGTATTTCCCACGTAGTCCCGTTCGTCCGGTTGCCGTTCATCCCGTTAAGGGGTCCGTGGTGATTGATGGAAAACCATTGGCGAATGCCGCGGTTGTCCTTCATCCCGTCGGACAAACCAAGAAGCTGCCACCCAATCTTCACCCTCATGCCAAGGCGGCGCCGGATGGGAGTTTCGCGCTGGAGACGTTCGACCCTGCAGACGGAGCTCCTGACGGAGAGTTTGTGGCGACGGTATTCCTCGTGGCAGAAACCGAAGTGAATGGTGAGAAGAATTACAGTGGCAATCTGTTGCCAGCAGTCTACAGCGATCCGGGGACATCACCGATTCGCGTGAAAATTACATCAGCGACAAAGGTACTGGAACCGCTGCAATTGATCACGCAGTGACATTCAGGGCGGTTGGATTCAACGAAGATGTGGGACAAGGGGGCCAGGAAAAGAAACATGGATGAGGCACCAAGGAATGATGTGAGAATGAATGGGGACGACCCGATGTCGGCCGTCTTCGATCACATCCAGTTGGCGTTGCGTGGCCTGAAGTTTGGCCACATTTCTCTGATTGTTCAGGATGGACGCGTAGTGCAGGTGGATCGATTCGAGAAAGTCCGATTGCCGGAATCCAGCAGAAAATAGGTCAGTGCCTTAAACGGCGATTATATCTGACACTTGATTAGTGCTATTTGTGGTCTCATTCGTGGTGAGTGGGCAGGGTGAGGGCGCTCAAGCCAAGGCCTTCTAAAAGTTTGAGTTCGTTTTGTCGCAAGGAGATTTGGAAATGGTTGACATGAGGAGGACGCTTCGGCGTCAGCGAGGTTTTACACTGATTGAATTGCTCGTCGTGATCGCAATTATTGCTGTCTTGATTGCACTTCTTTTACCAGCAGTTCAACAGGCTCGCGAAGCGGCTCGTCGTACACAGTGCCGCAACAACCTGAAGCAACTGGGCCTGGCTTCAGCAAATTATGAGTCGACCTTCAAGCTGTTTCCGACAGGCGGGAAGGGAATCGATTTCGCAAAAATCAATATGTTTGCTTTCCCAAGCTCATACTTTACATCGGCCCTTCCTTATATTGACCAGACCCCAGTTTATCAGCAGTTCAATTTCAACTTGCACTACAGTAACGCCGCCAACGTTGCTCCCGCGAGCACCAAGATCACCGCGTTCCTGTGCCCCTCGAACGCGTTGACTCAGGCGGATCCCCAGGGATTTGGCGAAACGGATTACCATCCTAACATTTTCGTTGATATCGACCCGAACACAGGATCACGCGCTGGCCAGAACGGCGTGGCGGGCGGGGCCAATGGCAGCACACTGGGTGCCACTGTCAGCGGACCACTGGGCCTGTTTCCGCTGAGCGTCGCGTTCACAACGGACGGCTTGAGCAACACCGTCGCAATCTGGGAATGTGCCGGAAAGCCAGCCGGGATCGTTGGAAAGTACCCCTATGCGAGCTACACCCTTGGCGGGGCGAGCGGAGCCAATTCCGCGTTGATGCCAGGTGGAACTCAATCGGCCCCCAATCGCTGGGCCGATCCTGACAGCGGCTCGGGCGTTTCCGGGCAGAACACAAATTCGGTCGGTGGTTCCAATCAGTACCTGAATGGTAACAAGACTCCGATGGGTGGCCCCGCAACATGCCCCTGGACGACGAACAACTGTGGCCCGAACAATGAGCCATTCAGCCTGCATGTCGGCGGAGCACACGCTTTGCTGGCAGACGGAAGCGTTCGCTTCATCTCTGAAAACATTGCCTGGCAGACCTACCGAGCCATCTGTGGTGCTAACGAAGGTTCCGCTGTCAGCGACTTCTAAGCCGCTGCCGTTCTGGCTTTGACGTAGAGCCCCAAGAGGCTTAAACGCTTCTTGGGGTTCCGCGTTCAAGATCAGCCAATCGCAGGATCCTGCCAACCACAAGAAATTCAATGTTTCCGCTGCTCTCAGCATGCGGGCGTTCCTGTGGAGAAGGAAAGGCAATGGTAGATCATCGAAGAGATGGCGGAGCAGTTCCCCCCGAATCGCTTGCAGTTGTGCTGGAGTACGTTCGTGTCGCTCTTCGAGAACTCAAGTTCGGGCATGTCACTCTGGTTGTTCAGGATGGACGTGTGGTGCAGGTTGATCGATTTGAAAAAATCAGGGTCAGAGAATCGTAGCCGTTTCTGACGTCAATCGTTTTTGAAGTCAGTCCCCAAAGCGAACTCATGCCAAGGAAATGAAAATGCCTGTGTATGGAGACAATCTCGAATCGATCGGGCGGACACCACTGGTCCGGATTAACCGGCTGACAAGTGGGTTGAATGCCACCGTTCTGGCAAAGATCGAAGGTCGCAACCCCGCTTACAGTGTGAAGTGCCGGATCGGTGCCGCGATGATCTGGGACGCGGAACAGCAGGGAAAGCTGGGTCCTGGCATCAGCGTCATCGAAGCCACCAGCGGTAATACCGGGATCGCCCTGGCGTTCGCCTGTGCAGCACGGGGTTACAAGCTGCGATTGACGATGCCCGACACAATGTCCCAGGAACGTCGTACGATGCTCAAGGCCTTCGGTGCAGAATTGATTCTGACACCTGGTGCCGAGGGGATGAAAGGGGCCGTAGCTCGAGCCGAAGAAATTGCGACTCAGCCCGGCTGGTTCATGCCCAGGCAATTCGAGAATCCTGCCAACGCCGACATTCACTTTCGCACAACCGGTCCGGAAATTGACCGTGATACCGAAGGGAATATCGACGTCTTCGTCAGTGGTGTCGGAACGGGTGGGACGATTACCGGTGTCGGCCGCTATTTCAAGCAACCAGGCCGCAAACCAATTCATATCGTGGCGGTCGAGCCAGTGACGAGCCCCGTGCTTTCGGGGGGGGCTCCCGGTAAGCATAAAATCCAGGGGATCGGGGCCGGGTTTATCCCCAAAGTACTGGATCGTTCTGTCATCAACGAAGTTGTGACGGTCAGCGATGACGAGTCTTTCCAGATGGCTCGCCGCCTGATGCTCGAAGAGGGGATCTCATGCGGCATCAGTTGCGGTGCCGCAATGGCCGCGACCCTCAAACTGGCGGCTCGCAGCGAATTCGCCGGAAAAACGATCGTGACCATCCTTCCCGATTCCGGGGAACGCTATCTGTCGACGCTGCTGTTTGAAGGCCTCGTTGACAAGCCAGTTTCACCCCCGCCCGTTCCAGAACCCTATCCGTTTGATCTGGGCGACGAATAGCCATCGAACCAACAAGCCCCTGGACCATTCAGCCGACTCGCTTTCGGAAATGAGGAATTCGAACCGATGCCAGACAATATCCTGCAGCGCAGCGTGACCACTTCGGTGGCGCGAAATCTCGCGAACACCACCAAGACATCACCAAAAATGATGTCGATCACACCACGCTGGCTGCTGAGTTTGCTTCCGTGGGTGCAGGCCGCGTCGGGGACCTATCGCGTCAATCGCACCAAAGTCGAACTGAGTAAGGCACAGCGGATTGGAGTAGAGCTGGTCGGCGATGTCGCCTCGTTTCCCGCTGAATCCCTACGCAGCGTCCCGCTCTTTTCCGGCTTGCCAGAACTGATTATCACTCGCCTGACGAGCAAGTTCAGCACCCAGACCGTCACCCTCGGCAACAAGCTGATTGTCGAAGGAGTGGAAGGAAACAAGTTCTTCATCATTGCTCAGGGGCAGGTCGAAGTTCTCAGCAAGGGGGCTCACGGCAGCGACCTGCGGATTGCTTTGCTGACCGAAGGGGAATTCTTCGGCGAAACAGATATTGTTTCTGACAAGCCTTCGGAAGTGACGATTCGCACGATCACCCCCTGCGTGCTGATGACACTGACACGTAAGGATCTCGATGTCGTCCTGAAAGAACTCCCTAATCTGCAGGCAGAATTTCAAAGAGCGATTGACGAGCATCTGGAACTTCGTTCCACCGTGAATCGTTATGGCGAGCGGAACATCGATCTCGTCTCGGGGTTTGCAGAAAACGTCGAAATCCCCGAGACATTTGTGGATTACTCGGCGACACCTCGCGAATACTCTCTCTCGGCAGTCCAGACGGTCGTGCGAGTCCACACGCGCGTTTCGGACCTGTACAACGACCCATTCAATCAGCTCGAAGAGCAGATGCGGTTGACAATCGAGGGGATCAAAGAACGCCAGGAATGGGAGCTGATCAACAGCAAGAAGTTTGGTCTGATCCATTCCGTCGATCCGTCGATGCGGATCAGCACTCGCTATGGGGCACCGACGCCCGACGATCTGGATGAGTTACTGGCCTTAGTCTGGAAGAAGCCGGCATTCTTCCTCGCCCATCCCAAAGCGATCGCCGCATTTGAGCGAGAATGTACCTGGCGCGGTGTCCCACCCGTCACGACAAACCTGTTCGGAACGTCTGTCATCATGTGGCGCGGGGTGCCGATTGTCCCCTGCGACAAGCTGGAAATCAAAAGCCGTTACCAGAGCAATCTCTCGTTCGGAACGACCAGTATTCTGCTGCTGCGAGTCGGCGAAGCAGATCAGGGGGTCGTCGGACTGCACCAGACAGGGATTCCCGGCGAAATCATGCCCAGCCTATCCGCTCGTCTGATGGGCTTAGACAGCCTTGGCGTCGCTTCCTATCTGCTGACCACCTACTTCTCGTGTGCCGTTTTGACCGACGATGCTCTGGGGGTCCTTGAGAACGTCGAAGTCGGCTACTACCACGACTACCAGTCCCGCGGTCATAAGGGATTTGTCGACGGCCTGGGAATCTGACAACGCTTCCGCTGAGTTTACCTCGGTGGGCCTTACCGAAATTTGTAAAAACCTGCCCCAATTCCTGTCTCGTTAAGAAAGAACAGAATGTCGGACAATCTCTTGCAGCGTAGCGTGACGACATCGGTGGCGCGAAACCTCGCCAACACCACCAAGACATCACCGAAGATGATGTCGATTACACCACGCTGGTTGCTCAGCATGCTCCCCTGGGTACAGGTCAATGGGGGAACCTATCGCGTCAATCGCACCAAGGTAGAACTGACCAAAGCCGAACGAATCGGGATCGACAGCACTGCCGATGTTCTGTCTTTCTCACCAGATTCGCTACGCAGTGTGCCACTCTTTTCGGGACTCCCTTCGTCAGTCACTGCCCGCATGGCTGCGAAGTTCAAGACCGAAGAAGTCACCCTGGGAAACAAGCTGATTGTCGAAGGGGAAGATGGGAACAAGTTCTTCATCATCGCCCAGGGGCAGGTCGAAGTTCTCAGCAAGGGAGCTCACGGCAGCGATCTCCGTATCGCCCTGTTGACCGAAGGGGAATTCTTCGGCGAAACCGACGTCGTGTCGGACAAGCCGTCTGACGTGACCATTCGTACGATCACCCCCTGCGTCCTGCTGACACTGTCTCGAAAGGATCTCGACGCAGTCCTGAAAGAACTGCCGAATTTGAAGTCTGATTTCAAAAAGGCAATCGATGAGCATCTGGAACTTCGTTCCACCGTGAACCGCTACGGCGAACGGAATATCGATCTCGTCTCGGGCTTTGCTGAAAACGTGGAGATTCCCGAAACATTTGTGGATTACTCGGCGACCCCGCGTGAGTATTCCCTCTCGGCGGTCCAGACGGTCGTGCGAGTCCACACCCGAGTTTCGGACCTGTACAACGATCCTTTCAATCAGCTCGAAGAGCAGATGCGGTTGACGATTGAGGGGATCAAGGAACGGCAGGAATGGGAGCTGATCAACAGCAAGAAGTTTGGTCTGATTCATTCCGTTGATCCGGCCATGCGGATCAGTACTCGCTACGGGGCACCGACACCCGACGATCTGGATGAGTTGCTGGCCCTGGTCTGGAAGAAGCCCGCATTCTTTCTCGCCCATCCCAAAGCGATCGCGGCCTTTGAGCGAGAATGTACCTGGCGCGGTGTCCCGCCTGTCACCTCGAACCTGTTTGGAACGCCAGTCATCCTGTGGCGTGGAGTACCGATCATCCCGTGCGACAAGCTGGAGATGAAGAGCCGTTATCAATCCAACCAGTGGTTCGGAACGACCAGTATTCTGCTGCTGCGAGTCGGCGAAGCAGATCAAGGGGTTGTCGGCCTGCATCAAGCTGGAATCCCCGGCGAAATCATGCCCAGCCTCTCTGCACGTCTAATGGGCCTGGACAGCCTCGGCGTCGCCTCATACCTGCTCACGCTGTATTTCTCGTGCGCGGTTTTGACGGACGATGCATTGGCCGTCCTGGAAAACGTGGAAGTGGGATATTACCACGACTATGAGCACCGAAAGTCGACTCCAAAGTAGGGCATCGTTACGTGGCCCGCTGGGTGGCCGGGGCTGGACCGATGGGAAGCCCCGGTCTTCAACGTGGTCGTGTTTCCGGGCCTTCGCGAAGACGCTCCAGGCCCGGCCACCCGGTCGCTCCTGGTCCCAATTGCGATGTGTGCTTCCATCGGGCCGATCCCGAGGGCCGGAATTCTCAAAGTCGTATCCGCGCAGGTTGTTATTGAGACTGGAATCAGCAAATGAATGAAGTGACACCCGACCTGGTAGCCCAGATTGCGACGCGGCTGTTTAACGAACTGCCGGGGACGCCCGCTCCATCAATGCCCCTTCCCGAGTTTGCCCCCGCACTGCCGGTTCGTCCGGAACCTCCGGCCATTCCCACAGGCAACTCCATCCCGTTTTTGGAATTGCCGTTCAACGCGTCTGCCACCGTACCGACATCGCTTCCCAGCCCACCCAGTGCGACGTCGTTCAGCGATCATGGGCGATTTGGAAGTTTCTCATTGCCGACGGAGCAACCTCCACAGGATGATCGATTGCGGAACTTCGTCCAGCAGATCCGTACTTCACATGTGCATTCACGCGACGGGCTTTGTGCAGGTGCTCCCGAGCAGAATCTGCTTTTTCAATCATTGTCGGCAGGTCGAACAACTGCGACGGGACCGCGCCCATTCGATGTGGAGTCGGTCCGCAAGGATTTCCCTGCCCTGCATCAGCAAGTCCACGGCAAGCCACTCGTCTGGCTCGACAATGCCGCTACCACTCAAAAGCCACAAAGCGTCATCGACACGCTGACGAACTATTATTCGCGAGACAACTCGAATATCCATCGCGCCGCTCACACCCTGGCCGCACGTTCAACCGATGCGTATGAGCAAGCTCGCGAGAAGGTGCAACGATTCATTGGTGCCGGTTCAGTCAACGAAATCGTTTTTGTGCGGGGAACGACCGAAGGGATCAATCTGATCGCCCAGACATACGGTCGGAAATTCCTGCAACCGGGTGACGAGATCGTTCTGTCGACGCTGGAGCATCACGCCAATATCGTTCCCTGGCAGATGGTCGCCAAGGAACGGGGAGCGGTGATCCGTGTGATCCCGGTGAACGACCGCGGCGAAGTGATGCTGGAACAATATCAGGCGCTGCTGGGCCCGCGAACCCGACTGGTCGCATTGACTCACGCGTCGAATTCACTCGGCACGATCCTGCCGATTGCCGAAATGATTGCGATGGCCAAGCGATTCAACGCACGCGTGCTGATCGACGCTGCTCAGTCCATCGCACATCTTCCGATCAACGTTCGGCAACTGGATCTCGATTTCCTGGTCTTCTCGGGTCACAAGATCTTCGGACCAACCGGGATTGGGGCCGTTTTTGCCAAGGAAGAACTGCTGGAAATCATGCCCCCGTGGCAGGGTGGCGGGAACATGATCAAGACCGTGACATTCGAAGAGACGACCTACAATCCACCCCCAGCCCGGTTTGAAGCGGGGACCCCTAACATTGCTGACGCAGTCGGCCTGGGGACTGCTCTCGACTACGTCAGCCGACTGGGCCTGCCCAACATCAGTAAGCACGAACACGCCTTGCTGGAATATGGCACTGAAAAGTTGTTGAAGATTGATGGCCTGCGTCTGATTGGTACGGCTCGCGAAAAGGTCGGGGTCCTGTCGTTCGTTCTGCCGAACCGAAAGACCGAATCTATCGGTAAGGCACTGGATGCCGAAGGGATCGCTGTTCGCGCGGGCCATCACTGTGCCCAACCGTCGCTCCGCAGATTCGGTCTGGAAGCGACCGTCCGACCATCGATCTCGCTGTACAACACACACGACGACATCGACCGCCTCGCTGACGCGATCCGCCGGATTATGCGGATGTCTTAAGTCTGGCGGTTGCGAAGTCGGTCATTCGTCGGAGACCGATCCAGGGGGGATGGGGGCCGGGTAGGAGTTCGGTAGCTCGGTTGGTGTAGCCGCCCAGTTGCGTCAGGAGTTGTAGGAAGTCTGACAGCACCGGGGCTCGAGCCAACGACAGGCAACGATTGGGCCGATTCCATTTCAGTCGAGCGGAAGTTTTCAATTTTGAGCCAGTTCTTTTCGAGTACATTTTCAACATTGAGGAACACGCATCTCCGCTGATTTCCACTGATCAGACAGAGAAAGTAACGGCTTTGACGGCATACTGGTTCAGAGCATACTGGGTTCGCTTCCTCGTGTTCCGGATCAGCGTGAATCAGCGGCGATCAGTGTTCCAAATCTCTTCCTTCCTGCGGAAAGGCGAGCAACATGTTGAAAGAAGAAGGTTACAAGCCATAGTGTGGAACCCGAAACGCATTTCGCCAGGATTCATCCGTGTCTTCAGTGCACTCCGTGTCCAAGCACGTCCTGAACGGAAAGACTATTGGATGCGGAGGACACGGAACTGACGTTCTGTGACCGATGTACGGTGACGGTCACGACATGAATGGCTACAGTAATGTCGTGACGACACCTTGAACCGGTCTTCTGATCTGCGGTCCTTCATGCATTCTTACCGAATTCGCCTGTTTGTTGCCTGCGTCTTGATGGCCATGCCTGCTGTCGGTGCCGAACCGACCGCACCGGCGCAGATCGAGCGGTCTTGCAGCGGGTGTCACAATGATCGTGAATCCGCAGGGGGACTCGACCTCGCGCGACTTCCGTGGAAGCTGACCGATGCCTTGCTGCGTGAACGCTGGGGACGGATTCATGATCGGATTCAACAGGGGGAAATGCCTCCCGACGCTGCCGATCTGCCCGACGAACAGCGGCAGCAACTGGTTCAGCAGCTTCGTACGGCGATCCACGATTCCGATCTGGCGGAGGTTCGTGAATTTGGACGCGGGCCAATGCGGCGTCTGAATCGGGATGAGTTCCAGCAGAACCTGCGTGACGTACTGCAACTTCCGCGTCTCGATATCCGTGACATGCTCCCTGAAGATCGCGAGGCGCATCATTTCAACAAGACCGCAGCCGTGCTGGATATGTCGCGAATCCAACTGGCGGCATACTTGGAGGCGACCGAGTCTGCGTTGCGACAGGCGATGGCCAGCGGGATCGAGCCACCTCCCTCTACCCGATACCACGCCCTGGCGACGCGAATGTTTCAGGAAGCAGAGACCTTCGGCAACCGTGAAGCCATGTTCTACGCAAAGGACTCGAAGTTGCTGCCGATGGATGGTGGTAAGCTGAACGAAATTCGCAAGAGTAATCAGCACGACCCCAGTGTTGAAATGGCATTGTTCCGGGCCGCGTCGTGGCCATATTACGGCTATCCCGAAGGATTCGTCGCTCATTTACCAGGTGACTACAAAGTTCGCTTCTCGGCACGTGCCGTCGTTCAGCTTCCCGGCTTTGAATTGAAGCCTGCGACCCGTCCGCAGCCAATGACATTCCGGGCCCGGGCTCCTTCCGGACCAGATGTCTCGGGAGATGTTCGCGCAACTGGTGGGCTGATTGATATCGCTCCTGAAGTCGGAGTGCACGAGACCGTCATCACGTTACGAAAGGGTGAGACGTTTGAATACAGCCTGCTCGGCCTCCCAATGCCGCTGGCGCGCAACGTCAACAATGGTCCGCCGACATATCGCTATCCGCCGTTTCCCGAAGGCGGGCAACCGGGAGTGGCATTTCAATGGATCGAAGTCATCGGACCAATCGCTCCTGCGCAGTGGCCTCCGGCGTCACATCGAGTTTTGTTTGACCATCTGCCGATTCGTCTGCCCGCGACACCACAAGGAGAATCCGTTGAAGTTGTGTCCGCGAAACCTCGCGAAGATGCCGTCCGATTGTTGCGGCGATTTGCGGAAAGGGTTGCTCAACAGCCTGTTCCCGAAGCGAGTCTACGTCAGTACGAACAATTGATCCTCGCGAAACTGGATCAGAACCGTCCATTCGTGGAAGCAGTCCTGACCGGATATAAGGCCCTCCTCTGCTCCAGTCATTTTCTCTATCTGCGAGAACCGACGGCCGACAATGCACACTTCCCGATCGCGTCCCGGCTGTCACACTTTCTGACCAACAGCCGGCCTGATGATCCGTTGCGGCAACTCGCCGCCGAGCAGAAACTGCGTGATCGCGGCGTACTTCTTGCGGAAACAGACCGTCTGGTGGCGAGTGCCGGATTTGAACGGTTCATCCAGAACTTCACCGACTATTGGCTGAACCTGCGACACGTCCGCCGCGACGAACCGGACATTCGCCTGCATCCAGAATACCGATTCGATGACTACCTCGTCGAATCGATGGAAATGGAAACTCGCGTTTACGTCACCGCCATGGTCCGCGAGAACCTGCCGATACGAATGTTGATTGATGCGGACTTTGTGCTGGCCAATGACCGCCTCGCCACACATTACGGGTTACCTCCGATCAACGGTTCTGCTGTGCGCAAAGTCACTCTTCCCGAGGGGAGTCCCTATGGAGGACTGATGACTCAGGGAGCGATCCTGAAGGTAACTTCGAATGGAACTTCGACATCGCCGGTCGTCCGCGGTGCCTGGATCATGGACCGATTGATTGGCGAACCACCGCCGCCACCACCTGCCAGCGTTCCGGCCGTCGAACCTGACATCCGTGGTGCCAAGACCATACGCGACCTGCTGGCGCTGCACACAAAGTCGGCCTCGTGTGCGAATTGCCATGCCCGGTTTGATCCCGTCGGCCTGGCACTGGAAAACTTCGATATCCTGGGAGGCTGGCGAACTCGCTATCGCGGGATCGAAAAGGGGGAACGTGTCAGCGGAATTGATCGAGCGGGGCACGATTTCACCTACACTCTGGCAGACACAGTGGATGCTACGGGAAAACTGCGAGATGGCCAGCCGTTTAAAGATGTTCATGACATCAAGCGTTTGTTAATTGCGAACCCCCGTCGACTGGCTCGAAATCTCCTGCACCAGTTCACCGTTTATGCAACAGGAACCCCCGTTCGATTCTCGGACCGGGTCGAGATCGAAGCGATCCTCGACGCCTGCGCCAGTGACGGATATCGGACTCGCGATCTGCTGCACGCGTTTGTGACAAGCCGGATTTTTCTCGGACAATACGGAGCTCATTGATGTCTGAGATCACCCCCATTTCATTGCGCCGCCTGATTCCCCGACGTACCGTACTGCGCGGTGCGGGAGTGGCATTGGGGTTGCCGCTGCTGGACTGCATGCGAGGACGGACTGCACGTGCGGCGGACGCAGTTGCCCCACGTCGGATGCTGCTGATCTCGAATAATCTCGGGGTTCTGCCGAAACCATTCTTTCCGACGGCCACGGGTCCTGATTACGAACTGTCGCAGTATCTTTCCGGCCTGACGGATTTTCGCCGTGACTTCACCGTTTTCAGCGGACTGTCACACCCCGGAGTCGTCGGTGGTCACAGTACTGAGAACTGTTTTCTGACGGGTGCTCGCGGCCCGACGCGTAGCGGCTTTCGCAATCAGATCTCACTCGATCAATTCGCCGCCGAAAAACTGGGCCAGGTGACTCGATTCCCCACATTGAATCTCGGGGTCAACATCGACAAGGCCAATCGCAGTCTGAGCTGGACTCGAGACGGAGTGTTGCTGCCTGCCGAAGACAGCGCCACCGCGCTGTATCACCGGATGTTCCTGCAAGGTGACGCTGCTGCCATTTCGAGGCAGAAGCAGCGACTGGAGGAACAGGGAAGTATCCTCGATGCTGTTCGCGACGAAACGCGAGAATTCAGCCGCCGCCTCAGTCGCGATGACCAGCAGCGACTCGATCAATACTTCACGTCCGTTCGAGAACTTGAAGAACGCTTGCAGATCGCGCTGCAATGGGAATCACGTCCCAAGCCGTTGACATCGCAGCCGTTGCCGACCGACATTTCAGACCGAAAGCTGTTCATTCCGAAATTTCGACTGATGCTGTCGATGGCACGCCTGGCTTTGGAAACCGATTCGACGCGTCTGGTCACGCTCATGGTCGATGCGTTTGCGACCCCCGTCTTCAAACTGAATGACGAGCGAGATTCGACGGACGGTTATCACAACCTGAGTCATCATGGGCAGGCAGAAGACAAAGTCCGCCAGTTGGAAGAAGTGGACCAGCAGCAGATGACGTTACTGCGAGAACTGTTGCAATCCCTCGCGGAATCGAAAGAGGGGGGACAGCGATTACTTGATCGGACGATGGTCCTGTATGGCAGCAACATGGGGGATTCGAACACACACGACAATACGAATCTTCCAATTCTGCTTGCGGGTGGCGGATTGAAGCATGGCAGGCACCTGGCGTTTCCTCGAGACCAGAACATGCCGCTGAGTAACCTGTATGTGACAATGCTGCAACAACTGGGGATCGAAACCGATCGCTTCTCCAGCAGTTCGGGAACGCTGACGGGACTCTGATCTGAGGCGTTTTCTGACTCAGAATCTTCAATTTGACTCATTGACAGTTCGGGAACTTCCGATATATTTCAGTACCTGAGGACAAACAGATGGCCACGACACCGCGATTGACGAATCTGGAAGCCCTGGGGCAGGCAGCGGAATGTCTGCGCGTGTTGGCTCACCCGCATCGATTGCGGATGATCCAGATGCTGTTACAGGGAAACCATACGGTGACTGAACTGGCGGAAGCGTGCGAACTTCCGACGGCCATGGCGTCGGAGCACCTGCGACTGATGCAGCGCTGCGGATTTCTGTCCAGTCAGAAGGACGGCCGAAAAGTCTACTATCAGGTGGTGGAACCGCACTTGAAGCAGATCCTCAAATGCGTTGAAGACCGCTTTGACCCTGCCCGGTGCAAGTAGTTTTTCCAGTAATCGTTTTTTTACCCAAAAAGATCGTCGGTTTCCGAATGATCTAACAAATATCACCCTAAAGGAGTCTGCCATGACCGTCACGACAATATCACCAAAACAACTGCATGATGTTGTTCAATCCGGGACCGCCATCGAATTGATTGATGTCCGGACGCCGGTTGAGTATCGCGAAGTCCATGTCAGCTTTGCCCGAAATGTGCCACTCGATCAGTTGGATGCTGCCAAGCTGATTGCCGGCCGAAGTGGATCAGACCCGCTGTATGTGATCTGTCGCTCAGGGAGTCGTGGACAACAGGCCTGCCAGAAGATACTTGCAGCAGGATACACGAATGTCGTCAACGTTGAAGGTGGTACGCTGGCGTGGGACCAGGCGGGACTTCCGGTCGTTCGCGGCAAGAAAGCAATCTCTCTGGAACGGCAGGTACGAATCGCCGCAGGACTAATGGTCCTGACCGGATCCGTGCTGGGCGCATTTGTCAGCCCCTACTGGATCGGGTTGTCAGGCTTCGTCGGTGCAGGACTGACCTTCGCTGGCATTACAGACACCTGTGGCATGGGAATGATCCTGGCCCGCATGCCCTGGAATCAGGTTTCAAAATTGCCCGACGGGGCTCAAGTCAACGGGACAACGTGCACCACGAAGTCATTCTGACGTCGTTGATCTGGAAGAGAAGGTCGAGGCAACAGCTCCCAAGCTTGAGCCCCTTGTGGGCTGTAGACCGTTCAGCAGGGAATGTGTGCTTAGCGAGTGCCAATGGCCTTGTAGTTGCGTTCCGGTGCCCCGATGTAGTTCGATGACGGTCGGATGATCTTGTTGTCGCTGACCTGTTCCAGAACGTGAGCACACCATCCGACGATTCGGCTGGCTGCGAAAACGCAGGTGAACATGTCGCCCGGAATTCCCATGTAATGCTGCAAGCTGGCCGAATAGAAGTCGACGTTACAGTTCTTCTTGATCGACGCCTTGACCGCCTGTTCCATGGCTATCGAAATGTCGTAAAGCTGGGAATCGCCTGTTTCGATTCCCAGGCGTCGAGACAGTTCTTTCAAATGGACAGCACGCGGATCTTCAACTTGATAGACCGCGTGGCCGAAGCCCATGAACTTCCCTTTTTTCGCCCGCACAGCATCAACCCAGGGGACAACATTTTCAACGCTGCCGATTTCGAACAGGGTCTTCAGGACTTCCGTGTTGGCTCCGCCGTGCAGTGGCCCCTTCAAAGCCCCGATAGCACCGGTGATTGCTGAGTAGAGATCAGACAGGGTTGCTGCGATGACTCGGGCCGCAAACGTACTGGCATTCAGTCCATGTTCGGCATGCAGAATCAGGATCAGGTCCATGGCCTTTTCGGCATCCGCCGACGGTGCCGTCCCGTTCAACATGTACATGAAGTTACCGGCGTGACTGAGGTCGCTGCGCGGCGCAACAGGTTCGAGTCCAGCCGAAAGCCGACGGATGGCAGCCACGATCGTGGTCATTTCTGCGGTCAGGCGAATCGATTTTTCGAAATTAGCAGCGGCCGATTCGTTTTCAGCGATGGGATCGTAGGCTGCTGACATCGAAACGGCGGACCGCAAGGCGGTCATCGGAGGAGTGTCTTTGGGGAGTGAACGCAAGAAGTCGAGCACCTGTGGCTCGACCTGGCGGTGATGGACCAGTTGCCGGTTGAAATCGGCAAGCTGAGCAGCGTTTGGCAGTTCACCTTTGAACAGCAGATAGGCTGTTTCTTCGAACGTGGATTGCGTTGCCAGTTCGTGAATGTTGTACCCGCGGTAGATAAGCTTGCCGAGTTCTCCGTCGACATCGCAAATCGTAGTGTCGGCCGCCACCACTCCCTTAAGGCCGCGAGCCGCGATCTTGTCGGCCGAATGATCTTTGTCAGCATCTGGTGCGACTGCGGCGGTCATGGGCAAGTTCTCGCTTTTTGCAAAGTATGAGGCGGGGGTCGTTGGAGTGATGTGCCACCGGTCGTGTCATTGTCTGACCGTTGACGGAGTCTGTCTGCAGTATAACCGTGAGCGCGGACCGAGTTCAAATGAACTGTATCGAGAGTTTTCACGGAGATCGGTCCCTGACGAGGTCGCAAGTTTTTTTTGACATTTTTTGACATTTTTTGTCAGTTGAGGAAATTTGGAGGTGCGGCGCTCGCGGTTTTGTTAGCATCTTCTCTCTCGCGGCACTCGGATGGGGCCGCGGAATCGCAAAGAGAGAAAGGATGCTGTCAATGCGAACCCTTGCAGATCTGTACATTGTCGTCACCCAGGAATCTTCGCGGCCCGGAATGTCGGGTTGCGGTACCAGCAGCGAACGCTCGCTCCAGTGGGGTTTGAGCGGCGCAAGTGACACAAGGGTGCATCGGGATTCGGTGTGCAACATCGCGAAAGCACCCGGATCTCAATTCGCAGGCTAACAGTTTCATGGTTTCTCGTGTCGAATGACAACGGTCGTCCCGCAACGACCGTCACACAAGGAAGTGGTTTTCTTCACAGGAGGTTGGACCCAAATGCATCGTTTTAATCCGGGACTCGCCGCGCTACTGGACGCAGCGAAAATCAAGGGCTACGCCACATTTCAACAAGTCAATAAGTATCTGCCGGACGAGGGGGGTGACCCCGAAATGGTCCCCGAGTTGATTGCGGCACTCGAAGACGCAGGACTGGATGTCGTCGATGAACCCACCCGGGAAGAAGTGCAACGACTGGAGTCGCCACCGGACTCGATGATTGAGCCCGAAGCTGCATCATCGTCACGCGATCCGATCCGCATGTATCTCAGCCAGATGGGACATATCCCGCTGCTCTCCCGCGAAAAGGAAATTTTCCTCGCCAAGCAGATTGAGCTGGTTCGAAAATGGTTCCGTCGCAAAATGATGGAATCGGATTTCGCCCTGAATTTAGCCTTGGAAACCATCAAGAAGGTGATCGCTGGTGAACTGCCGTTCGAACGAACGTTGCGGACCAGCGAAACCGAAGATCTCCGCAAGGAACAGATCCAGGGGCGTATTCCCGTCAATATTCCCACCATCGAACGATTGATGGGCGATAATCGCCACGACTGGAACTTGTACAAAGCCGAGCGCGAACCCGCTGCCCGGGCTGAGATCAAGACCCGAATGACGCGCCGACGCCGCAAGCTTTGCTGGCTGATCGAAGAACTGAGCGTCCGGACCCAGCGACTGCAGCCGATCATGCGCCGCATGGAGCAAGTGGCCAAGCGGATGACAGAACTGCAGGCACAGATCCGGACTCTCACCGAACGCCGGACTCAGGCTGCCGTTAATGAAGCAGAAGTTCTGCGTCGCGAGTTGATCGACCTCGTCGAATTGACTCAGGAATTCCCGGAAGACTTCTGCGACCGAATGCGCCGCGTGATGGCAAAATTCGACGCTTGGACCAGTGCCAAGCAGCAGCTTTCCGGTGGAAACCTGCGGCTCGTCGTTTCAATCGCCAAGAAATATCGAAACCGCGGCCTCAGCTTCCTGGACTTGATCCAGGAAGGGAATGCTGGCTTGATGCGCGGTGTCGAAAAATACGAATATCGCCGTGGCTATAAGTTCTCAACGTACGCCACATGGTGGATCCGCCAGGCGATCACACGAGCCGTCGCTGATCATGCCCGGACGATTCGTATTCCAGTGCACATGTTCCAGTGCATTTCGACGCTGAAAGCCAAGAGCGAACAGATTCGCCAGGAAACGGCTCGCGATCCGAGCATGGAAGAACTGGCGGAAGCCGTCGGCATGTCTCTGGAAGAAACCGAACGGATCATGAAGACGTGGAAGCATCCCGTCAGCCTCGACACACCTGTCGGCGAAAGCGAAGACGCCAGCTTTGGTGACTTCCTGGAAGACGACAATGAATCGAGCCCGTCGGAAACGGCGATGCAGGAAATGCTGCGTGACAAGATTGAAGTCGTCCTTCGCAGCCTGACCTATCGCGAACGGGAAATCATCCGCCTGCGATACGGTCTGGGTGACGGCTACAGCTATACGTTGGAAGAAACAGGACGCATTTTCAAAGTGACTCGTGAGCGAATCCGCCAGATCGAATCGAAGGCGCTGAGAAAGTTGCAGCACCACACTCGAGCCGACCACCTGAAGGGCTTCGTTGACGAACTTCCCGCCGGTGCCGCTGCCGCGGTTGCCGCAGCTGCGATCGCGGGCACGGATGATACGAGTGCCGACGAGCCGATTGAAGTTCTCGCCGCGGCGGGATGAGCGTTTCATTGAATGAGATTTGAAAACCACCCTGCCTCGCGTGAGGCGGGGTGGTTTCGTTTTAGCCAGCGACTTCGCATCGGGTCGCGACCCCTCAAAATGTCGCGTCATGGTCGAACGGCAGTGATTCACGATCGGAATGGACTGCCCGCCGGATTCCCTCCCATGCCTGGATATAGGTCAGGAATGGCAACCCGTCGACAGTCGGCTCAGGCAGGCGCGTGATGCCATCGACCGCCGGGCCTTCGTCGACCATCCGCTCAAGAAGTTGAAACTGCTGCTTTGCCGTCCAGACTTCCGTCACCCTGGCTTGATCCTTCAGCCAAAGAACTGAAGCTGCCAGGGCCATCCCACCCCAATTGCTGACACCGGCAACGATCGTCCATTCGGTGGCGATCCGGCATGGGGTGCGTGCAGCGGAATCATTGTTCAGGCGCAACCGCAATTCCTGCCAGGAAATGCTTCCCATTCCAATCTCGTTGCCGCCGTCACCGATTCCGACGGTCTTGATCCCAGGGACTTGGTGGGCCAATTCGAATAACCGGTGCAGCGGCGGGGTCACAGCATCAATGCAGATTCCCCGCATGTTGTAGCTGTGATTTTGCTCGTCCGGAGGAACCAGTTTTTGAAACTCCGCGAGATCGGTGGATTGATTCGGGCTCAATTGCTGCGTGATCGACTGGGGGGTATGGGACGGCCCCACGCGTTCAATTGCGATCAAGTGCGTCCAACGGGAGCCCTGCTCCGCCGCGATCGTTTGGAACCAGCGATCAACTTCCTCCATGTCATTTCCGGGGATGACGACCGTCGATTCCGGCAGGTGCATCTCTCGTGCGGCCACTTCTACGGCACGTCGGCAAAACTCGTCCGTCGCGATCTTGACTGTCATTCCGCAGTGGATCAGCGCGGCGGCGAGCATGACTGCACCGGGAGGGCCGTCCGTTTCAGCAGCCGGGGGCGTGGCCGCCGGAATAAAGAAGCCTGTGACAATGACGACAAATCGACCGCGATTGGCCAGGTCGACTGCTGCCAGTGCCAATTGACCGGGGCAGAGCGGGCCACGAGCTTCTTCGGTCGCAATCAGGCCACGACGCGCAGGGTCACGGCGAATCATGCGGTCGATTTCATCGATGATGGCCAGGTTTGTCACGCGAGTTGCTTGGGCCGTAGAGTTGTGTTTGAAAAAGTGCTGACGCGGCGAGTTAACTCGCCGATTTTGGACCTTGGGAACTCGCCATTCATGAGGCCAAAACGAGTAAATTCCGGCCTGGCTCGGCAGAATTCGCAGTTGGAAAATACCAATCCCGTCATGGAGTTGGCGAGGCTCAGTTTATCGACTCAAAATCAGGAATTCCCATCGAAAAACAGGGATTCTCGTTTCTTGCTTCTGAGAAATTGTGCAACGATTCAGGTTCATTGGTTGTCAGTCCGAATGGATGTTGACAGAATCCGTCCGTTCTTAGGGCGGGCATAGAGTGTCGACACAGTCGATCCGCTGCCATTCCGCGCGGGAAGTGAGTCGAGATGGACGAGAAAAAGCCTTCCACATCAGATATTTTGGCCAAGATTCGTGCGCAGAAAGCTGCTGCAGCGGGGGCGGCGTCGTCACCTGCGGCAGAGTCTCCTGCACCCGAAGCGGCACCGGCTGCTGAGACTCCGTCGGCAGTGCCGACGCCAGCACCAGCGGCTCCCAAGCCTGCGGCTCCGGGAGCCAAGCCCGGCTCTACAAAGGATATTCTGGCAGCAATCCGCGCGAAAGGTGCAGGGGCTCCAGCGGCCGCTGTTCCAGCCGCAGCGGAATCTGCTCCGGCGTCCACTGCTCCGGCTGCTGCCAAGCCAGCCGGAAC
>JBAWWJ010000005.1:0-82713 GCA_037146815.1 Planctomycetota bacterium | reverse complement strand
TATCAAGTACTCCGAACAGTAGAGAACATAGGCGTCGCCGCTCCACTCATGGAAACCCCAATTTTAGCCTGCAAAAATGCTTCACAGCGTTGCCCAACAGGCCGGTCGTTCAAGTCTTGGGAATCCGCCACCCCAATCATTCGCAGATTCAACGGCGATATGATGTACGGAAGACTTTCAGCCCCTGCCGGAAACGGCGGTCACTTTCCAATTCTGATTCCCTGATTTCCGCCTCCGATACCCAAGGTGCATAGCAACCAGGTCGAATCGTGAGCATGGTGCCCCATCCCTCATGCTCGTCTTCCGCGGGTAGTCGGTCGGATTGTCTTCGCAGCAGTTCCAACACATCAGCCGGGCAGGTCGTCAGGAATTGTTCAACATTCTGCAGCGTCAGACGCTCAAACACAAAGCCCGGCAATTCCATCCGTGTAATCACACCTTTCAGATAAAGTTCAATTCCCGTGGAAGGTGGGGCAGGCGAACTTCCGATGTCCTGTGCTTTGCACCATCGAATTTGCTCTTCTCGACCAAGAGCCTCCCACTCCTCCACCGTCAATGAGTTTGGTCGCCAGATTGGTCTCTCGCTCATGTCCGTTAGCTCTCACGTTTCACTCGGGATCTTGCCTCCGAATTGCCTAGAAAACCGCTCAAACGCTGGCGTAAAAATCGACTTCCCGGGGTTTACGACAGCGTCAGTGCGGGGTGGCATTTCATATTGAATCAACGACTGATGTGGCACTGTTTGACCGCTTTGGGTCAATCCAGTGCGTAGAGCGAGTATCTGCGAGCGATCACCCCTACTAACTAAAATTGTTTTTCAACCACCATCTGGCACCTGACATCCCAAGCGTGCGTTGGATTCATTCAATTCTTGGGCGATCTCCTCAATGAATCAACCCATTGGTCAATGGCGTAAATTCCTGTTTTTGCTATTACGTCCAACACTGCGGCATCGAGGTCGGAAGCCACGTCTTCTAACGTTTCGTCCAGTTCAAGTGGAATGATCGTCCACCACTTGTCGAATGTCGCTTCTGTGATTGAAGGACCATCGAAGATGATCGAACATTCAGCTTCCAGAGAGTACTCCTTCCGCAGATGTGCCAAGTACATCAGCTTGGCTGCTACTGCCAGGCTCGACTTCGACCAGTTGGACCTGTCAGGGTACAACGCTGACCAAAGTTGATCATCAATCAGCAAACTCGCCATGTCAGACCCGAATTCGACCATGCGATGCCTGAGCAACTCGTTCGCAATGATGACGAAATACAGTCGTGAAACCATCGTCGTCTCGCTCAAATCTACAGGGAATGCTTGAAAACTTTGCGTCTTGGCGTCTTGAGCGAAGCGGGCGTGCGTTCCACTACTCCTTCAACAACCCTTTCAGGTCGCGCTCAATCGTTTCGCAGATCGTTTCCAGGGGAAGATCGTTAATCGAAAGTTCGAACGGGTTTTCAATTTCCACTCCGATTTCTTCAATCCCGAATAACACGTAAGAAATTACCAGCGTGACAATGATCGATTCCCAGCCAAACTTCTGCACCAGCGCCAGGGGGAGCGTCAGGCAGTAAATGATCAGGGCGCGTCGCAGATGAACCACATATCCATACGGGGCCGGAGTCGACCGGATCCGTTCGCAGGCTCCGCAGTAATCCATCAACTGCTGGATATTCTGATCCAGTGACTGTAACTGGATTGCGTCAATCACGCCCTGCTGCTGTGCTTCGTGGAGAAGTGATGTCAGTTTTCTTGCGACAGCCAGCGGGACATGTCGCGTTTCCTGTGCCTGCTGAACTTCGTCGACGGGAAGCGCCCGGCCAACCGGGCCGATCAGGTGGTCTCCACGCAGCCTATGCATCGTGGCGAATGGAAACGCAACGATCCAACGAATGGATCGATTCGCCAGTTCGCGTTCCTTGCCGAGCCACGATTCGCACTGGCGCGCCAGGTTCCTGCACTCGTTGACAATCCCACCCCACTGCTTTCGCCCTTCCCAGAACCGGTCATATGAGCCGTTAGTACGAAAAACCAGCAACAACGCCAGCGCTGATCCAATCAGCGAATGTGCCGTTTCCGGAATGGCAATCCCACGAAATCTCTCTGGAAAGACGTCATGCAAAACGACGACGACGGCAGACCAGGCAACGCAAAGTGCCACGCGCCCCAGGATTTCGCGAACCATCGAGCCTTCGATGTCGAACAGGTGGCTTGTCCATCTGTGGGGATCGTATGCAGTCATATGTTTACAGTCGAAAGAGGACTTGGGATTTGAGGAATTGCAGCATCATTTGGGCGGTTCTGGGCGATCAAACTGCTGAAGCTGCACGCGAGCCTTCTGGTAGTCTGGTTTGGCGATCAGGTCCAGCACCTGTGCAAGATAGGGAAACTTCATCTGATCCAGATTTTCTTTCAGGTAGAGCTCGGAGAAGAAAGTCTCGCGATCCGGTAGCTCTGTTGCCCCATGATTCGTCGATTTATCGATTTTCTGGTTGATCCCCAGAACGAGTGCCAGAACCGCGTCTCGTCGGGCTGCCATCTCGGCGTCCACGCGTGTCCGAACCCACTGGAGAGTTACGTCGTCGGGACGATCGACCATTCCTTCGATTCGCTGCACTTTCGAAATCAGGTGCTTGCCGAGCATCTCCAGTCGCGGATGCATCCCGACTCGCACGTGTTCCAGTTCGTGGCGAGCCAATCCTGCTTCGTACCAGCGATCCGCCTTTAACGTCAGCGGCAACTGCACGTGATGCTTGATCGGGACATCGAGTTTCAAATACTTGGGAACTACGACGACTGCGACACGTCCCCCCTTCTTTTGCGTCCAATCCATCCGATAGTCGTACTGGTAATTCAGTCGAAACTCAAAATCGGTCCAACCCGGGAACGGCTTCGGGGGTTTGGCCGGATCGTAATACTCGACTGTTAACTGTTCAGCCTTGATGAGTTGGTTTACCCATTCCGCAACATTTTGTGATGGCAGATCCTGGGCGAGCACGAACTGTCCGAATGTCCCCTCAAGCAGGAACAGAACGACTACGATTAGACTCACGGGCTTCGTTCTGTCGCTCAATCGCATCCTCACACCTCACCAATCCCGCACCAATTCGAAATCGCGCAACTCAACTTCGACGTGAAATTCACAGGAATCTCGCGATCCTATGACAACGTGAGTGTACGCTGGCAGCGCGAACTTCGGAAGATTGTCACTTGGCGGAATTGCTGGTCTCGATAGAATCCGCTGACGAACTTTTGGGCACCCGCAGAGCCATTGTGGCGCTGACGGGGTGTACTTACGTGCGCTGAGTGAAAGAGTACGATGGCCGCCAATACCGACGTTGTGACGCAGATCGTCGACCTGCGTCAGCGTCTGCTCGCTGCGACTGGATTCGGCGACGTACTGGCGGCACTCCGCAACGGTGAAAGCGTCACTGTGGATGGCGCATGGGGTTCATCGGCGGCCCTGGTCGTCTCGGCGCTGTCTCAGGTTGTTCCCAAACACGTTGTTGTCGTCTTGCCGCGTGAACGCGAACTCGACGAATTCGCTGCCGACGTTGCGTCGTTCGGGTTTGGCCGTGAAAAAGCGGTGGCAACCACGGAGCGACCACTGCCCGTCATCCTCCCTTCGTGGCCATCATTGCCGCGCGAGCTGAGCATCTCTGATCCAATACTGGGAAGTCGGCTGCGAGTCGTACGCGGTTTTGAATCGACGACCCCTCCACCCGTCGTTGTGACGACGATTACTGCGCTGCTGCAACCCGTCCCGAATCGTGGTGAACGCACCGTCGCTTCGCGACTCATCAAGGTCGGGTTTGACCTCGATCTCGATGACATCGCAGCGTGGCTTGTCGGGCGAGGGTTCGAGCGAGTTACTGCTGTCGAGGTCCCCGGAGAATTCTGTATCCATGGCGGGATCGTCGATATCTATCCACCGGATTCGTCTGATCCTGTCCGTATCGAATTATTCGGTGACGAAGTCGAATCGATTCGGTTGTTTGACGTCGAAACCCAACGCAAAGTTGCCACCGTCGAAGAGATTGCCATCACTGTCCTTTCTCCGACCGATGCGGGTCGCGGCGATGAGGCCGAACTGGCATCCACCGGGACTCAACCGATCTCGCCTTTGGTTATTTCGGGAGATCATGTGCTCGATTCACTCCAGGATGGAGCCTGGATTGTCCTGGTGGAAATGGAAGAAGTGATCCGCGAAGGGCGCCAATATCTGGAACGTCTCGCAGATCCCAAGGGACTCTTCAGCGTGGAATCGACGATGGAGCGATGTGCCCGTCGGCCGCACATGCACCTCGCCCCACTCGTATCAGGCAGCTACGGAACGAAATATCACCTGCCGACGGAATCCATCGAGAAATTCGGGGGCCCCAAGGGGGAAGCCCTGAGGGAACTGGAGCGAGTCGTCCAGCGCGACGAGCATGTTCTGATTGCCTGCCATAACGAAGGGGCTCGCCAGCGTCTGACAGAGTTACTGGCCGAGATCTACAATGATCCATCGCTGATCGCTTCTCCGGAATCTGACGTCGGAGGCAAGTTGCAGTCCAGGGCGAGTGCCCCCCCGCCACCTCCTGTCCCCACGGGACCGCCGCTGCGACGATTTCTCAAGAAGCCCGAGATTGCACCTCCTGAACCAGAAGTCCCACCACCTGCCGCGCCAACCGCCAGCGAAGCGCCCCCCGAGATCGCAAAAGAAGTCCCGCGAGAAAACCCGTTTCAACGACGTGTGCAACTCTGCATTGGGCATGTGGCTCGTGGATTTCGACTCGTGGCTGAGAAGATCGTTGTCCTGAGTGACAACGAATTGTTTGCCCGAACGGAAGTCCAGCGTGCCCCGCGAAAAAAGCGAATTGAATCACGAGCGATCGATAGTTTTCTCGATCTGGCGGTCGGTGATCGCGTAGTCCATCTCTCACACGGGATTGCCGTTTTTCGGGGCATTGAACTGCAGAAAAAGGCCGACATTCTCGAAGAGAGTCTCGTGCTGGAATTTGCCGACCACGTAAAAATGTTCGTCCCGATCGCCCTGATTCACCTGGTCCAGAAGTATGTTGGCGGTGCGAAGGCATCACCGGAATTATCCAAGATTGGTGGGACCAGTTGGGTCAACAAGAAGAAGCGTGTCGCCGAAGCGGTCGGCGACATGGCTGCGGACATGTTGAAACTCCAGGCTGAACGTGATCAAAAACCTGGCCTGGCCTGCCCCCCCGACAGCCACTGGATGGAAGAGTTCGAAGCAGAATTCCCCTACACCGAAACCGATGATCAACTGCGGGCCATCGCAGATTTGAAGGGCGACATGCAGTTAGCACGTCCAATGGACCGGCTGATTTGCGGTGATGTCGGTTACGGGAAAACCGAAGTCGCTATGCGAGCCGCCTTTAAGGCCGTGGATGCCGGTCGGCAGGTTGCCGTTCTGGTTCCAACCACCGTCCTCTGTGAGCAGCATTTTCGCAGCTTTTCGGAGAGGATGGCCGAGTTCCCTGTGACAATCGCTTCTTTGAATCGCTTCCGGTCGCCGAGTGAAACTCGAGAAGTTCTGAAGGGACTGGCAGCCGGGACGATCGATATGGTGATTGGGACTCACCGCCTCGTCAGTAAGGATGTCAAATTCAAGGATCTCGGCCTGCTGGTGATTGACGAAGAACAGCGTTTTGGCGTGGAAACGAAAGAGTTGCTGAAACACCTGCGACTCGAAGTCGACGTTTTGACTCTGTCGGCGACACCGATTCCTCGAACGTTGCATATGTCACTGGTGGGAATTCGAGACATCTCCAATCTGGAAACGCCGCCCCAGGATCGCATGGCAGTAGAAACCCGGATCTGTCGCTGGGATGGCGAGCTGATCCGTTCTGCCATCGTTCGTGAACTGAATCGAACGGGCCAGATCTATTTTGTTCACAATCGCGTTTACGATATCCAGACGATTGCCGACAAGATTCACACGCTGGTTCCCGAGGCAACGATTGATATCGTCCACGGCCAGATGGACGAAGATTCCATGGAAGCCGCGATGGTCGGCTTTGTCGAAGGGCGAACCGATATCCTGGTCGCCACCACCATCATCGAAAGTGGACTCGACATCCCCAATGCCAACACCATCTTCATCGACCAGGCCGATCGCTATGGCCTGTCGGATCTGCATCAGTTGCGAGGCCGTGTCGGTCGATACAAGCACCGCGCTTACTGCTACCTGCTGCTTGACGAGGGGCGTGCGCTGACGCCGCAGGCGTCGCGTCGCCTGAAAGCGATTGAAGAATTCAGCGAGTTGGGGGCAGGATTCAAAATTGCCATGCGCGACCTGGAAATCCGTGGCGCGGGAAACATCCTGGGGACCGAACAGAGCGGCCACATTGCGGCAGTCGGTTATGAACTCTATTGCCAGTTGCTCGAAAACGCTGTTCGTGCGATGAAACGGCAGCCCATTCGCGAGCATCGGCACGTGGAGGTCACGCTGCCGGTATCGGCCTTCATTCCGCCGGATTATGTTCCCTATGGTCGCCCGAAGATCGAGATGTATCGCAAGCTGTCGAGTGTCGAGTCACTCGACGAATGGGCTCAACTCAAGGACGAATTCCGCGACCGATTCGGACCGCTCCCTGACCCCGTTGAAAAGCTGTTTCAGATCCGTGAACTGCAACTGCTGGCAATGCGATGGCAGATTCACGACATCCATCTGGAGCCAGGTTACGTCATTTTCGGCTATCGCAACGCGAAGTTGATTGCCAAGTTAAGTCGATTGATTTTGACGCCACTGCGAGTCATGGACACCGAGGAAGCCTGCCTGGTGCTTCCGCCTAACCTCAAGGGGACAAAGGCGTTGCTGCGGCTGATAAAAGAGACCTTGCAGTCCAGCCCGATCTAAAACTACAAACCGCGGTGATATTCGCGTTTTCGTTCGCTCTTGCCTGTGCACTTCACGGCACATTTCCTCATTATCGAATCACAATCCCATGCTTCAAATCCGCGGCGGAAGAGATTTGCATGCAGACGTCAGTTCCGTGACTGCGGACTTCCGATCTGCGATTCGATATCTGGGGGGAATCCTGATTGTCCTGAATTCGGTCGGTTGCGATGCCCTGCAGAAGAAGCACGAGAATCCCGTATTGATGGATGTCCCGCGGCGTGTCAGCCGCCTGAAAGACAGGGACGATGTTCAAGTTGCCGAAGCCCCCAAGGGTGGCGTAACGCCGGCAGGGGGAACAAAAGAGGCAGGGAAATTCAAGATCGATCCTTGGGCCGACTGGGAAGACGACACGGCAATTTACAACTCAAAAGTCGCTGCGACTGTCAACGGGGCGCCGATTCTTAATGGCGATGTTCTTGATCGTTACAGTGCTTACCTGATTGGCATGCGTGAAAAGATTCGCAAGGACAAAGGAACTCCCGACGATTACACCAAGATTCGCGAGATGTTTGTCCAACGGGATCTGCAGGGCCACATTCAGCGGCGGTTGCTCGTGGAGTCGATGCGAACCAGTTTGAAGCCTGACCAGATCAAGGCGATGAACGCCCATCTCGACGGACTCTTCGAACGCGAAGTCGAAAAACTGAAGCGGGAACTGAAAGTCTCGACGCGAACCGAACTGGAATTGGAATTAAACAAGAAGGGGACAACTCTGCAAAATGTGAAGGACGGCTTCACGACTGAGCGTATGGCAATGGAATTCGTTGCCATGAAGATGGATAAAGCAGAGCACATTGATCGCCTCGATCTGCTCGACTACTACCAGAAACATCTGGATGACTACGCGATTGCCGCCAAAGTGGACTGGGAACAGATCCAAGTCTCATTTGGGGACAAGCCATCGAAGGAAAAAGCTCGAGAAAAGTTGACTCTTGCCCTGAAAGAATTGCGGAGCGGGGCACCTTTCGGGGCGGTCGCCTCCAAGTATTCTGACGGCCCCACAGCCAAAGAAGGTGGAGTCTGGGAAGGGATGGAAGCTGGGAGTCTGGTTGATCAGAAGCTCGAGAAAATGCTGTTTCAAATGCCCGCTGGCGAAATGAGTGGCATTTATGAAGGACCTTCGGCGCTGCAGGTGGTTCGAGTTCGAGCCCGTCATGAGGCTGGTCGGACTGCGTTTGGCGATGTTCAGGACGACATCCGCAAAAAGCTGGAAGACGAACAGAATAAAAAGCGGCCAGACAAGCTGTTCAAAAAGCTGATGTCCGAAGCGGTCATCGAAACGAAGTACGACATGCAGAACCAGGAAGAAGGCGAACAGCCGTAAGCGGCTTCTGAGTTTCGCGGTCAGCGGTCAGCGGGGCTTGGGGGCGACTTGAGTAACGCTGCCTGGAGCGGGCAATTTCCCCCGCCGTTTCCCTGGCGGTAGCGGGCCAGCAGTTCCTTGGATCGTTGGGCCAGCATTCGGCGAACTTCACGCCGCTTTCCCTTCTCTCGGGGAATGATCATCGAGTCGTAGCCGGTTGTCTGATGCCGCATCCATGCGATGACGGCTGCCTCGGCACGCTCTTCAACCGGGATCCGCTTGGTGCGTGCGACAGTTCCGCTACCGACCGGTGTGGCATGATCGGCAACCCGTTTGGCGAGGATCTGCGCCAACTCGGCGTGATTGGGATGAAACGCCAGGAAGTTGACAACCGCGCCCGTAAAGTCCTCGACATATTCCGATTGGACTTTTTCGCGTCTTTTCGCATCCGCCTGCTTTCGCTTGGCGAAACTTTCTGTGGATCTTTCGGCGACCAGATCTAATTTGATCTGCTCGATGACTGCTTCTGAAGCCAGCACACCCCGGGAGAAAATTTTGCGGCCCTTTTTCTCCTGGACCACCCAGTGTTCACCTGCCGCTTTGACACGTCGCGTGAGTGCTGCATCGCCGGGAAGGAGCAAGGCCCAGCCCGCTGGGGCGGTGATTGTTTTGCCATCGGGGGTGATGACACTGTTCCAGGTGGGGCCTGGTCGAAAGATGTTTTCACTCATGACTAAGTTCTTCGGATGCCAGTCCGTCAGGCCTTGAAGTCATCGAGAAAAGAAACAGCCGCCAAATCGTTTGGCGGCTGCTTGAAATCATTCGTGATTGAATACGTCCACTCATGCGGACTTTTCGGCTTCCTTACCGAGCATCTCGGCCAACTGACGGATTTCCCCCAGTTCGCCTTTGCGTTGATCGTCGGTGATGTCCGACGACTCACGAATCTCCAGCATCCGGCTGCTACGGACAAACCGCAGCCCCCTCAGCAGAAGTTCGCGTTGCCGATCCGTCAATTCCAATTGCAGGATGTCACTCATCGGATTTTGATCCGCAGGACTGATGTCACAGGACGCCAACCGGTTGCCCATTGGCAATAGCGTCCCCACGCCAAAATAGTAGCCACTGACCGATTCAGTCTCAAGGACTGAATCATTTCCGCAGGGATTTCCCGGGAAACAGGACTCAGGTTCCAGCGGTCAGCGAGCCGCCCTTCATGGGTCGGATCACTGAACGTTGATCGCTGAACTTCCAAATTCCCTTCAAAAACCCCGTCGAGATTAACATCGACCATCGCTCCGGCATTCCTTGCCGATCTTCGGCGAGATCGTGGGACCGGCATGACAGTCATCCGCCCCCTAAACGCTTTGCGCGGCCTTGACCGATATTTGGCAACCTGCGGGGGATATTACGGTTACGACATTTCTTAGGAAAACCTGAACTTTGCCGGTTGTAACGAAAAATCCTTCAGTCCCGAAGCAATTACGACCGAATCAAAAGATTGCGATGCTTCGTCTCCACGTATATACAAGGAGTCCCGGATGGATGTCATCAAAGGCGATACGCGAACGGGTGCTGATTTGTTCGGCCGGCCCGGCGAAATCGTCTCGGCACTTCTGCACGGGGCGATGTTCGTCCGCCTGCGGCTTGGCGAGTTCCTGGAACACTACGAACTGACCGAAGGTCGGTACTCGGTCCTGACGGTCCTCGACAAAGCGGGAGCAAGTGGCCTGTCGCAATCAGAAGTTGCAGATCAGTTGATGCAATCCGAATCCAATATCAGCACGTTGGTAGAACGCCTGCAGCGCGATGGACTCGTGAATCGCCGCTGGTCCGACACAGATCGACGGAAGCGAGTTCTTTTGCTGACGGCCGACGGCCAGCAACTTTTCCATCGCGTTGAAATCGCCCGACATCGCTGGGCTGAATCACTGCTTTCTCACATCTCACCAGAAATCCGCCAGGGGCTGACGTTGGGGCTGGGCCAATTATCTGCGAAAATGGATCCCCTCCAGGCCTCAGAATTAGAAGCTGGAAACCGCGCTGAAAATGCGGTTCCTGAAGTCGAATCCGTCTGGCCAGTCCATCCGAATTCACCGCACTTTGCTCTTGAGCAAATGTTGTCAACGCTGGGTATCTCGGGCCGTCTCGTTGAGGATGAGCAATGACACAAATTCGATTTCGTCATTGTTCGAGTCTCGTCATGGCAACCTTGTTGCTGATGGCATGTGGCTGTTCGCGCGGATTCTGGCGAACTCAGGCCGACTTCGACGCTTTGAATCTGCTTGAATCGAAACAGTTTGACCCGCGCTGGGATATTCCGCGAACCACAGTCGATGCTGACCCGCGCAGTCGCTTTTTTGATCCTTATGACCTGGACTGCGAGCCCCTGCCGCCTGACGATCCAGCCGCAAATCAGTACATGACCTGGCTGCATGGGATGCATGGCTACAAGAGTTGGCATAAATTCGGCGAATCGATGTCCGTGGAAAACCCGCAATGGATGGCCAACTTTGGCCTGCAGCCGGACACATTTCACGATGGCTTTCTGAAGTCAGACGGACTGACGACGACCGGTCCCGACGTGCCACCACCGTCTGCCTCGAAACCGATGAAACACACGATTGAAAACATGACACTGGAACAGGCGATTGAACTCGCCAGTATCCACAGTCGTGACTACCAGACTCAGCTTGAGAATCTATTCCTTTCCTCCCTGCAGTTGTCGCTGGACCAATTCCAGTTCAATGTCCGCTACCTCGCGTTTGGCGGAACCAAGCCAACGGGAAATTCCACACTCAGCACAACCCCCGGTGGCCCTACCAGTCTGTCGTTCAATTCCCAGGGAGGCGTCAGTCAACTGCTTCCGACCGGCGGACAATGGATTGTCGGGCTGGCTAACAACACCTTGTGGATCTTCTCCGGCGGCAATAACACCTCCTCGCAATCACTGCTGACGTACTCACTCGTTCAGCCCTTGCTTCAAGGGGCCGGACGGAAAGTCATTCTGGAAAACTTGACCTTCAGTGAGCGCAACGTTCTTTACAACGTTCGTCTTTTGGCCCGCTACCGAAAAATCTTCTTCGCTGACGCAGTCGTGAATACCGGCGGCGGCTCCACCAGTTCCGCCTCAGCAATTTCCGCATCGACGGGTGCGACGGCCACAAATCCCACGGTCATCAGCACCAACGCGGGGATTGCCGTGGCGCCGGGAACAACTGTGGGATCGAGTTCCGCGGCGGCGCCAGGCGCCCCGCAAGGCTACTTCGGCCTGCTCTATCAGTACCAGCAGGTTCTGAATCAGCGTGAAAACGTTGCACTGCTTCGCGGGCAGACAGAACGCTTGCGAGAACTCGTTTCGCAAACACCCTTTCGTCGACTTCCCGCTGGCTCACTGCCAAATGGACTGCAGATTCCTCCCGAATTTGCAGCCAAGATCGAATACTCGGCTCAGTCACGTCGCCTGCGTTGGAAGAGCAGCGAGCTGATGACCAATGATGATCGCGAAAAGCTGCTGATGCTGAGTGAAGACCCAGCCTACACCGCAGCGATCCGGGCTCTTTACGATCAGTTGCGAATCGGTGTCACGACTGTCGATATCTTGACCGTCGCGACAAACCTGACGCGTGCCGAAATTCAGGAACGAGCACTCACCCTGGCCTACTATGACGAGATCGACCAGTACAAGTTCTTCCTGGGACTTCCCGTCGATATGCAGATCTCAATTGACCGATCGATGCTGAAGCCGTTTCAATTGACCGATCCGCGATTGATTGAAACCGAACTGAAAGTGATTGAATTCATCAAGCAGACGGCAGCCGTCAACGACGAAAATCCACCACTGGAAGATGTTCGCAAGTTAACCAGTCAGTTTCGCGAACTCGTCGATCTGGTCGATGAGTTTGGCGTGCAGGTCTTGCAGGACGATTTCCGCCGCGTGGAAGCCAACACTCCTCGTCGACTCTCAAAGCTGCAGTCGGAAGAATCGCGTGACCTGGTGCGAAGGACACTGGAACGGGACATGATCCTGTTCAAGAATGTTCGTGAGGACTTCGCGGAAACCCGTAAAATCGTTGATGACGTCCGCAATCAACTATCCGTAGATGGTGTGCCACAAAAGGTTCGGATGGAGTCACTCGGAGCGATCAAGGATGCCCGCGAAGACTTGCTGTTGGCTCTTCAGAATCTGCGAGTACTTCAGGTCGGTCAGCGAGCCGAACTGATCAACCTTGAAGACTTTGACATGGACGTTGATGACGCCGTTGCCATCGCCCTTGAAAACCGGTTGGACTTGATGAACGCTCGCGGCCGCGTCATGGATGCTCGCCGTAACATGGAAATTGCGGCCAATCGTCTCGAGGCTGTCCTGAATGTCGTCGCCCAGGGGAACATCAACACGCCACCGACGGGGAATCACCCCTTTGACTTCCGGGGTGCAAACAGCACATTCCAGTTTGGCCTGCAGATGACCGCACCTTTAGATCAAGTTCAGGTTCGGAATCAATACCGTGGGGCATTGATCACCTACCAGCAGCAACGTCGTTCGTACATGCTGCTCGAAGATCAGGTAAAGTACGACATTCGGACCAGTTGGCGGCAACTGATGGTCAATCGCCAGAATCTTGAGACAAGTCGGAAGAACCTGCGCCAAGCGGCATTACAGTTCGACATTAATGTTGCGAACAACTTGAATCCGAGATCACAAGGACAGGCTGCAGGGCAGGCTGGAACCACAAATCTCGGTAATTCCAGCGGCCTGAACATTAACAATGCCTTAACGGCGTTGCTGACGGCCCAAAACGCCTTAATTCAATATTGGGCGTCGTACGAGCGAAACAGGATTAACATTTACCGAGATATGGATATCATGCAGATCGACGAGCGTGGCCTCTGGATCGATCCCGTGTACCAGAATCTCGGGGGCCACGGTGAATTCTCCAACGATGAGCCCGCCCATGTCGTCCCTCCAGAAGCCGCTGCCAGCAAATCCATCAGATCCCGCCAAATCGACAACCCCGGAGTCGTCAGACTCGTTCGGGGGACGAAGCCGGGCTCTGCACAAACCACGGTGGAAACGGCGGGCGGTCCTGTTCGTACTGCTGATCGGCTTGGTGCTTGGTGGCGTCATGAGCTGGCCGACGATTCAGGCGAGCCTTCTTCCGAAGACGAATGAGACCGAAGGGCTGATCACAGAACGCGTCAAATCCGCACCGTTCGAAATCCTTGTGACCGAGCGCGGGACGCTCGACAGCATGCGCAATGCCGTTCTGACGAGTAAAGTCGAAGGAACGTCAACGATCATTTACATCGTTGCCGAAGGATCGCAGGTCAAAAAAGAGGAACTGGTCTGCGAACTCGATTCATCGACGCTGAACGACAAAGAGACTCAGCAAGAGATCCTGGTTGTTAAGGCTCAGGCGATGCTGGAGCAGGCCACCGAAGACCTGGCAATCCAGAAAACTCAGAACGACAGCGACCTCGCCGCAGCCCGATTAAAATTCGATCTTGCTAAACTTGACCTGGAAAAGTTCGAGAAGGGTGATCTGGTCCAGCAGGTCGAGGACCTGCAGGCCGCGGTGAAACTCGCCGATGAGACACTCAGTCGAACACGGGAAAGTTGCAAGTACATCCGTGAAATGACCCAGAAGGGTTACAAGAACCAGAACGACCTCGAATCCGAAGAGCTTGTTCTTCAGCGGAATGAACTCGACAAGAAGTCTGCCGAGACCAAGTTGCGGTCATTTGAGAATTTCACTCAAAAGCGGACCATGAAAGAACTCGAAGCGAACACGCAGGAGTATTCGCGCGAGATCGAACGGACAGACCGCAAAGGTAAGGCCGCGCTGGCTCAGAAGGAAGCGGAACTGAAGTCGTGCGAATTGACGCTCGAAGTCGAGTCAAAGAAGCACGAACGCCTGAAAGAGCAAATCAAGGCCTGCAAGATCTACGCAACGCAGGACGGTCAGGTCGTGTACGCCAACTCGCGCGATGGACGATCGACGGATCAGGTCTTGATTGAAGTCGGCTCCAGCGTTCGCGAGCGCCAGGCGATCATTAACCTGCCTGACCTGGATTCGATGAAGGTCAACGCACGTATCCACGAGTCACGTATTTCGCTCGTCAAACAAGAACTGGAAGTCACCGTCAAGGTTGATGCTTACCCAGGGGAAGTCTTTCACGGGGAAGTCGATTCCGTGGCGTCAGTTCCCAGTTCTACCGGTGGCTTCAGCCGTGATTTCAAAGAGTATGAAGCGGTTGTCAAAATCATCGATAGTCCCGAGACGGTCAACAAGCTTCGCCCAGGCTTGACCGCCAGCGTCGAGATCATGGTTTCTCATCGCGATAACGTCCTGCAGATCCCCGTTCAGGCCGTTGTCTCCATCGGTGGTCGTCCGTTTGTGTTTGTCGTCAAAGACGAAAAGATTGAACGAATCGAGATCAAGGTCGGGCAGAGTAACGACAAGATGACGGAAGTCAGTGATAAGCTGTCCGAAGGGGATCAGGTCGTGATGAATCCCCGGACTCGCTTCAAGAAGGAGATTGACGAACTGGAAGCGCTGGTTGCCAAGGAACAGGCGGCGGAACAGGAAAAGGCGAACGAGGCTACAAAGCTACGCCCCGCTGTTGAAAAGCCGAAAGCGGAACCAAAGCCCGCCGGACCCTCAGCAGGTTCGCCGCCGGGAGCGCCGGCAGGTGGACCACCCTCGTCAGGAACACCGCGCCCCAGCGCCGCAGATCGCTTCAAGGCCCTTGATAAGAATGGCGATGGCAAGATTACCAAAGATGAAGCAGACGACCGGATGGCGGCCGGGTTCGACAATATGGATACCAACGGAGACGGCGGAATCTCGCTGGAAGAAATGACGGCTGCCTTTGCTCGATTCCGTGGTGGCCCTCGCCCTCCAGCCAATTGAATTTGTCCTCATGGCGTCCGCCGCTTGCTACCGGATGAAACAAGCCCCTGCAGGCTGCAACGCCTCCCACTCAATCACCGCCAATCATCACGCCTGACGAAGGTTTGGACCGACTCGTCGTCCGACCGACGGAAAAACTCGCCCTTACGAAATCATCCCGCATGTATGCTGCCCGACTGATCGACTTAACGAAGTTTTACTATCTGGGAGACAACGTCGTCCGGGCGCTGCGCGGCGTATCGGCTGATTTCCCAGAAGGAGATTTCGTCGCGATTATGGGGTCGTCGGGAAGCGGTAAAAGCACCCTGTTGAATCTGCTCGGGGCACTCGATCGTCCCACGACCGGGCAATACATCCTGTCGGGATACGATGTCGGCAAACTGGACGACGACGACCTTTCTGAAATTCGAAACCGGCTGATCGGGTTCATCTTTCAGTCGTACAACTTGATCCCACAATACACCGTCCTGGAAAACATCCAGGTTCCGCTGCATTACCGCAGTGATCGGCGCACGATTGGTTCGGAAGAAATGAATCGTTGTCTGGATCTGGCATCGCGCGTTGGCTTGTCGGATCGACTTGATCACCGGCCGTTTCAACTTTCCGGTGGACAGCAGCAACGTGTCGCCATCGCGCGTGCACTGGTCAATGATCCTGAAATCATCTTGGCAGACGAACCGACGGGGAACCTCGATTCCGCCACCGAGAAGGAGATCATGGATCTGCTGACGGCACTCAATCGTGAAGGCCGGACGATTATCATGGTGACCCACGAAACCAGCGTCGCCCGGCGAGCCCGACACCAGATCGTCATGAAGGATGGCCTGATTCACAGCGAAGGAATGCTGCTGACGGAAGGCGAAAAGTAAAATCATGCCACTCGCCAATACCATCCGTACAATTCGCCTGGCGTTCAAGAGCCTGTTGCTGCACAAGTTGCGGTCCGGACTGACGATGCTCGGAATTGTGTTTGGAGTCTTCTCCGTGATCGCCATGCTGGCGATCGGTGAAGGTGCCAGTGCTCAGGCCCAGCAGCAGGTGCTCGCACTGGGAGCAACCAATATCATCGTCGTGACAGTCAAGCCTCCACCGGACACGCAGCAGAATTCCAGCAGCGGCGGAGGACGACGCGGCTTTTCAGTTCCACAGTATGGGCTGCTGCGTTCCGATTACGATCTGCTCACCTCGACGTTGCCGTCCATCAGCGGTGCCGTTCGTATGCGTGAGATTTTGAGTGAAGCGAGATACCTGCAGCGAACAATCAATGCCCGACTTGTCGGTTCAACTACTGAATACTCCGACATGAACCATCTGCAATTATTGCGTGGTCGCTTCTTGTCGGACCAGGATGAACGGGATATGGCCAACGTCTGTGTGTTGGGGGCAGAGACAGCAGCAACCTTGTTCCCGCTGGAAGACCCGCTTGGTCAGATCGTTCAAGTGCGAACTCATCGTTACACGGTGATCGGCATCATGCGTTCGCGTACGGCTTCGGCCGCAATCGGTGGCAGTATGTCGGGTCAGGACTTCAACAAGGATATTTACATCCCCCTGAGTACCTTCCGCGTTCGCGTCGGCGATATCACGTTTACGAGACTCAGCGGTACATTCAGTGCCGAGCAGGTGGAACTCAGCCAGATCACGTTGAAGGTTCGCGACATGAAAGATGTCGTTGCGACGTCTGAGGTCGTCAAGGAATCGTTGAAACGGACTCACGGATCGAAGTCTGATTTTGATGTCATTGTTCCGCTGGAACTGTTGCGTCAAGCCGACCAGATCCGCCAGATCTTCAACATCGTTCTGGGGTCAATCGCGGCCATCAGTCTGGTCGTTGGCGGCATCGGTATCATGAATATCATGCTGGCCACAGTGACCGAGCGAACGCGAGAAATCGGGATTCGCCGAGCCTTGGGTGCTCGCCAGCGCGACATCATTCATCAGTTCCTGACCGAGACCATTGTGCTGGCAGGTTCAGGCGGCCTGATTGGAATTCTCCTGGGACTGTCGACGCCGCTTGCGTTCGGTGGGTTAAAAGGGATCGTCAACAATTTTGTGCTGAATCAGGGGAATGGCACATCGCAGATGGGCAAGATGTTTACCGAAATGGAACCAAAAATTGCCTGGTGGAGTCTTCCGATTGCCTTCGGCATTTCGGTAGGAATCGGCATTATCTTCGGAATTTATCCGGCTCGGTCGGCAGCACGCATGGACCCGATCGAAGCTCTTCGACATGAGTAGCGCCGCAACACGGCAGTGGTGCCACAACAGGGCAGTGATGACGCACCACGGCTGTTTTTTCAGGTACAGCCAACAGCCGGAACGCGCTAGCGTCCGGTTAAGTTTGCATTCGAGGGTTGAACTTGGCTGCAACGAGTTAGAGTAGGTCGGCCCGCTTGTTCGTACCGACCAAATTTCAGTCGACAGAAGAACAAGGGTTTCCGGCCCAAGGGGGCCATCCGTTCCCCCAGTCCGGCCCCTTCGGGCCGGGAATCAGTCGCATTAAAAAGGGTTTTCTGAGGCCCAACGGGCAACACTGTGAAGCATTTTTGCAGGCTAAAATTGGGGCTTCCATGAGTGGAACGTCGACGGCGACGCCGGTCCGCCCCGATGGCCGACGGGCCGACGCTTTTTTTGGCTGCTGTGTTCCTGGCCCAATGCAACGTAACCATCGTCGACTTATCCTTGCTGAATTCGCAACGATGAAAACCATGCTTGAGGAATCACCATGCCCGAACGAGCAAACATCTGCACACGCCGAGAACTCCTTCAGGGCATGGCGTTCGGGACGATATCTTCGCTGTTCTTACCACGCTGGCTTCGGGCCGCGGACAACGGACGTGAACTCGCGTTCGACGTAAAAAACGAATTCGGATCGGCACCGGTTGAAAACATCACAGCTCTGTTGAAGTCAGTCGCCCAAGAATTCTGGCGGAATTGTCCCAATACGAAATTCTTGGGGCAGGGATTCTCGATCTATCGGAACAAAGACTATCCGATCACGCATTTCAAACATGAAAACGACAGGATCGTGATCGGCTTGAACACCGAGAATCTGTTCTGGTCCCAGTACGCCTACCAGTTCGCTCACGAATTCTGCCATGCGTTGATTGACCATACACACGAGAATCAACGCAAGTGGCATCTGACCGGGCATGCCAATCAATGGCTGGATGAAACTCTGTGCGAAACCGCATCTCTGTTCGCTCTTCGAGCGATGAGCACGACGTGGAAAACGAACCCCCCATACCCGAACTGGAAATCGTACGCCCCGAAATTGGCAGAGTACGTCCAGAATCGTGCCGATGAACCGCAGCACCAGAGACTCGCGAACACAACTTTTTCCGAGTGGTTTCGTCAGGAACTCCCCAGCTTGCGTGAGAAGCCAACACAGCGAGCCAAGAACACGATCATTGCATTCCAGCTTCTGGAACTGTTTGAAGCAGAGCCCGCTGGCTGGGAATCGGTGACAGCTATCAAGCTGGGAGACCGCGACATCCAGAAGCCGCTGCAGGCTCATTTCGAAGAATGGGAGTCCAACACGACAGAGCAACTGCGCCCGTTTGTGGCCAAGGTCATCCGCCTGCTGGAATCGTGACAACACGTCATTTCTGCGCAGTTACCCCAACGATGGCAGGTGAAGAAGTTAACGCAGAGTCGCAGGGGCGCAGAGACGCAATGGTAAAAAATGAATGTTGCTGCATTCTTATTGCGTCTCTGCGTTAAAGTCTTGTTTGCTTTCCTGATGAAACGGGCTGCCGTCGCCGAGTCATGCATTGCATTTCGACAGACATTCCGCATATTACTGGCAGCAAATCTGTTGCGAATACCTCTCAACGTCCGGTGGATGGTGAGTGGGGTTCAAATCTGTGATTCTCTTCAACCTGGAGGTCTACTGCCCATGAGCCTGACTCACAAGGAATCGACTCGTCGTGACTTCCTCAAAACGACGGGTGCGGCATTTGGTGTTCCCTTCATCATTACTTCGGCCGCTCTGGGCAATAGCGAACGACCGCCTGCCAGCGATCGAATTGTGATGGGAGGAATCGGGATCGGGAACATGGGACGCGGCGACCAGGGGGCCTTCCTGGGTCGAAAAGATGTGCAGTACGTCGCTTTGTCCGACGTCCGTGACGACGTTCGTGAAAAGTCCAAAGCAGGTGTCGACGGGCGTTACCAGAACAAAGACTGCCAGACCTACAACGATTTCCGCGAACTGCTGGCCCGTACAGATATCGATGCCGTTCACATTGCCACACCTGATCACTGGCATGCAATCATGGTGATCGAGGCGTGTCGCAATGGCAAAGATGTGTACTGCCAAAAGCCTGAATCGCTGACATTGAAAGAAGGGCCGGCAATGATCACGGCCGCACGACGCTATGGACGCGTCGTCTCGGGTGGCAGTCAGCGTGTGCTGGGAGACTATCGCAAGTACGTCGATCCCGCCTGGGCCGGTGAATTCGGCACGATCAAGTCGATCAACGTCAACGTTGGGCCTCTGCCGCAGCTTTGCAATCTGCCTGAGGAACCGATGAACGAAAAGATCGACTGGGACCTGTGGCTCGGTCCCGCTCCATGGGCGCCGTATAACTCCAAACGCTGTAGCGGCAGCTTTTCGATCAATGGATCGAGTTGGCGTTCCTTCAGTGATTACTCCGGTGGCGGTATGACCGACTGGGGAGCACATCACTTCGGTGGTGCCACCTTCATCTGCGATGTCCGTGATCTGCAACCGCACGAAGTCAATTACTTCGATGACAAAGACGGCAAATACCTCGCTTACCGGTACCCCAACGGGCTGACGATTTATCACAATCGCCCGAAAACTGGTAACCTGGAAATCGAAGGGACGCCGGGTGAAAAGCTGGCACCGAAACCAGTGCCGACCTACAAAGGCCACGGCGATATTTACGGTGACTTTATCGAATGCGTGAAGACCCGTGAGAAGCCCTTCCGCGATATCGAATCCGCAGTGAATACGGCGGTGCTGGCTCATCTCGGAAACATCGCGTATCTGCTGAAACGGTCACTGAAATGGGACACCGTCAAGCAGGAATTCGTCGGAGATGCGGAAGCCAATCGCTTCCTGGATCGAGCTCGCCGGGAACCATGGCAGCTCTGACGGCCGCATGAAGGATGCTGGCGAATTAGATTTCACCAACGTCTATTTGCGATGATCTCGATTCTTCACTTTCGAACTGAATTCACCTGAACATAAGGCTTCAACCATGTTGGACACCGCATTTGAATCGCTCAAGAAATTCGACTGGGGTAGCGATCTTTCCGCTTTGAATCCGATCGAAGACGCTGCTATCGCAGCCCATCAATCCCCAGAAGCGGGTAAGGACCTGGAACGCCGCCTGATAGCGACTCTGGGAGGCAACCTGTCGCTCGATGCACAGGAATATGTCTGCCGAAAGCTGGCGATGGTGGGGACCGCCGCATCAGTCCCCAGCCTGGCACCACTCCTGCTTAAGAAAGAAATCTCGCACATGGCGCGATTCGCACTCGAACGCATTCCGGCGATCGAAGCGGGTCAGGCCTTGCGCGAGGCCCTTCCGAAGGTTACCGGACTGGTGAAGGTCGGTGTCATCAGCTCACTCGGCGGACGCCGCGAAGCCGCCGCCGTGACTGAATTGAGTGGACTACTCAAGGATACCGACGCAGCAGTCGCACGAGCCGCCGCACTCGCCCTGGGAGCAATTGGAACCACCGACGCTGCGAGCGCACTGCAACTTGCCCTGAAAGGGAGCGGAATTCCCCAGTTGGTGATCGACGGCATCCTCGGTTGTGCCGAAGCCTTGCTGGCGAGTAACAAAACCGCGGAAGCGAGTGCGATCTACAAATCGTTTGAACAAGCGAATCAACCTCGAATTGTACGTCTGGCCGCAGCCCGCGGGCTGTTGGCGTGTGCCAGCAAACAGGGGTAATGCGTATTCAATGGTAATTGTGGAATAGCCATGATCGCATTGGCGTGGGCTATCTCCACGTCGTGGCGAATGTGACGATTGGAACTCCACTCTTTCGTGTTGCTTCAGCCGTCTTTGCCTCTGAGCCACTTTAACGACTCATTCATCTTGATTTTCATTCTTTGGGAGGTCGCTGCATCATGCCGCGCATATTGAGAACGCTTTTAGCCTTGGGCCTGATTTCTGTTCTACCGATCACAACAACGCGGGCGGACGATAAGCCATCCGATGAACTCGTCACACGGATTGTGAAACTGCTTCAGGATCCCGACCGGGAGTTCCGTGCTGCCGGGCTGGAAAAGATTCGCTCGTCGGCCAAGGGGGCAAATGCCACGCAACTCTTCGCGGGGCAATTGAAGACTCTTGATGCGTCCGGTCAGGCTGCGCTGCTGAGTGCACTGGCAGACCGAGGTGATTCTACGGCCCGCACCGCAGTCCTTGATCTGCTTGCTTCCAGCAAGGACGAGCAGGTTCGTGCGAGTGCCATTCTGGCCGTGGGTAACCTTGGCACGGTGGCTGACTTGCCAATGCTGACCAAGTCATTGTCGAGTTCCTCAGGAGCTGAACAGGCGGCAGCGCGACGTAGCCTCGTTCAACTGAAAGGTGACACCATCAATCAGGGCCTCGTCGCAGAACTGAAATCGGCAGACCCTGGCGTGAAGGCGGCGATCATCGAAGCACTCGCCAACCGCCGGGCTCGTGATCAGGCGTCGGCTCTCGTCATGGCCAGCATCGATGACCATGCTCAAGTCCGCAGTGCTGCCATGTCAGCCCTCGGCCAAATCGGCAACGCCGAACATGTCGCTCTGATGCTGCCAGGGGTTCTCAAGGCCCAGCCGGGTGGAGAACGAGACAATGCCGAGCGAAATATCGCGATGATCTGCTCAAGAATCGATAATGAAGATCAACGTGGAACAGTAATCATTGAAGCACTGAAAAAAGTTGACGCTGCTGATCGCGACGACCTGCTGTCCCTCGTAGGCCGAGTCGGCGGACGAAAGCTGATCAACTTCGTAGGTGACTTCGCGTCCGAAACGGATCCCGAACGAAGGAAGCTCGGCATTGACGCCCTCAGCAAATGGCCTGATGCCAGCGTAGCAGACAAGCTGCTGGAAATTGCCAGCAAGGCGACCGATCCTACGGAGCGTCGCCTGGCATTTCAGGGCTACGTCAAGATTTCGGCCACCCGCGACAATCGATCCGACAAGCAGCGACTTGATCGGATGAAGGAAGCCATGAAAGCCGCGAAGTCGCCCGAAGAACAGTTGTTCGTGATCAATCGCACTCGCACAGCCTACGCGGTTGAATCGATCCGATTTGTACTTCCGTATGTCGATGAATCCCAGTTCGCGCAGGTTGCGTGTGAAACGATCGTGGAAATTGCTCACCATCGCGAAGTCCGCGACCCCAACAAGGCCGAATTCGATAAGGTCCTCGACAAAGTCATTTTCATCACCAAGGACCCGGTGGTCGTCGATCGAGCCCAGCGCTACAAACGCGGCGAAACATGGGAACGTCCCAAGAAGTAATCTTCCTTAGTGAGCCAACAGATTTCGCCCCGTGAAGGAGTTAACGTAGAGGCACAGAGACGCACGCGGATTGCACCATTCTTTTACCTTGCGTCTCTGCGGCCTTTGCGTCTTTGCGTTAACTTCTTGTTCGCCGTCTTATCAAACCGGTGCCTTTGACTCAAGCCGGCGCCTTTGACCGTCTTTTGTTGGTTTCGCCGAACAGGAACGGTATCGTGCCTGACCAGACAGGTTACTAACTTCGGTGGCGGATGAGGCAAGCGCGGGGCCGACAGATTCGAGTTAATCCGGGCGTCAATTTTCGCATCGGCTCGGCAGGACGGGTGGGTGCTCGCTCCACAATTTCCAAGGAATTTGACAGCAATGGCAAACAGAATTCTCGTTGCGACAGCATGGCTGGTCGTCTTCTCAACTCGATGGGGAATTGCGGCGGAAGTCGCAGACTGGCGGTCTTGGCGCGGGCCACTCGGGAACGGCAGCGTCGAACAGGGAGCATATCCGGTCAAGTTTGATGCCAATACGTACCACTGGCGAACTCAATTGCCGGGCAAAGGTTGCTCCACGCCAATTCTGTTGAATGGCATGATTTACCTGACATCACCTGCGGACGGAAACGATGCGCTGGTCTGCTATGACATTCAGGGAACCGAAAAATGGCGAGCCGCTTTCGGCAAAGAAAACGCGGGCAAGCATCGCAATGGTTCCGGCAGTAATGCCTCCCCAGTGACCGATGGTACCAGCGTGTTCGTCTTCTTCAAAAGTGGAACGTTTGCCGCGGTCGATCTCAACGGGAAAGTTCGCTGGAAAACGGACCTCGTCGAACGATTTGGGAAGGATACGCTGTACTGGGATCATGGGACTTCGCCCGTGTTGACCGAAAAGTATGTCATCATGGCTCGCATGCATCAGGGCGAATCCTGGTTGGCGGCGTTTGACAAAGTGACTGGCGACATGGCCTGGAAGGTCGCCCGCAACTACTCAACGCCCACAGAGTGTGATCATGGATACACGACCCCTGTCGTCATCGAGCACCAGGGAAAAGAATCCCTTCTGGTATGGGGCGCGGAGCACCTGACCATTCACAATGCGAGCGACGGACACGTGACCTGGTCCTGCGGAAATTTCAACCCCGAAGCCAACAAGTTGTGGCCTGCGATTGCCACCCCGGTCATTGTGGGTGACATGGTCGTCATTGCCTATGGTCGCAATGATCGGGGGACTCCGCGATTGCACGGAATTCGACTCACAGGAAGCGGTGATGTCACCAGTACCAATCATGTCTGGAGGCGCGATGACGTTGGTACGTTTGTGCCGACACCGGTTGCCTACAAGGGGCGAGTCATTATCGTTCGCGATCGCGGCGAAGTTGCCAGTATCGATCCTGCTACTGGCAAAACCGTCTGGGAGGGAACGTTTCCCAGGAATCGGGCGAACTTCTACGCTTCACCACTGATCGCCGGAGACAAACTGTATGCCCCACGCGAAGACGGAACCGTGTTTGTGGCGAATGTCGCGAATGACAAGTTCGAAGTCTTGTCGGAAAACAACATGGACGAATCCGTGATCGGCTCCCCCGTTCCCGCAGCCAATGGCATATTGATTCGCGGTGAAAAGCATCTGTTCTACATTTCCGCAACCAAGTGATTCGCCTCCAATTCTCATCACGTAGAAGCGGCCTCTGGCCGCTTCTTTTTTTTCAGCACGTCTTCCCGAGGAATCCAGCCCTCGCAAACCCGTCGCAAGACGCTATGGGTCAGGTCTCAGGCATGTTTGAGTGATTCATCTTTCTGGATTTTGGTTTCAGTCCAATGACTAGAACGTCGTCCGAACGATGGTCATCATTGACCCCTTGTGCCGCCGTCGGCCCGAGCCATTCAGCGTGTTCAAGGGAAAACTGCGATTGGTGCACATTCACGAACTGCCTGCGTCCCAGCGAACTCTTGAAACAATAGGGATCGTTAAATGGCCAGACCAGTGCGTCTGCTATTTAGGCAGCGTCCCAAAATAACGCTAATGCGTACCTCATTAGACAAGTTGTCAAATTAGCAGTCGCCGTGCGAGTACCTATTCGCCTGCGCATGCTGCAGAACTTCGGCATTTCGAGTTAATTCTCTTTATAAAGTCCAATGCAGATTGACTTTCACATCGCGGAGGAGCATCATGCAGAGTTGAACGTGCACTATTGGATATTTGTTAATTCTGAATGGAGAAAAGATGAAGAATCGGTTAACACCAACCGCGCAGCGTCACCTGCGTTCGGCATTCACGCTGATCGAACTCTTGGTTGTGATTGCAATCATCGCGGTTTTGATCGCGCTGCTTTTGCCAGCCGTTCAACAGGCACGTGAAGCGGCCCGCCGCACCCAGTGCAAGAATGGATTGAAGCAACTTGGACTCGCGATCCACAACTTCCACGATACGCGTAACGGATTTCCTCCGATCAGTCTCGGGGCCGATCGATTGACGTGGTATTCGCTGATTCTCCCGTACATCGAACAAGGGCCGCTCTATGCGCAGCTGGATGTCAACGGTGCGACGACCTACGGCAACCCAAACAATGCGATCGTTAACGGGGTCGGCATGGCCGGGATCCAGATTTACCGCTGCCCAACGCGACGTAACACGAATGCCAACAAGAATGGAAATGTCACCAGCGACTATGTAGCGACCGCGTGGAGCAGTGCCGTCGGCACCAATGAATTCACGGATGGGAGCGACATTACGGCGAGCGGCGGAGCAGCGACTCGTCAAAAGGGTGTACTGCAGTCAGCGATTCGTAATGCGAGCGGCAACGCTGGTGACTACAAGCCCCGCACGAGTTTCTCCACCCTCACAGATGGTTCCTCCAACACCGCGATGGTCGCTGAAAAGCATGTGACCACGAATGGTCTGGGTGTTGCCGGCGGTGACAATGGTGATAATCGCGACGGTCCAATTTCTTACAATGGAGGTGGTGGTTATCAGGGGCCAACTGGAACCGATGGCGGTTGGGGTGAATTGTGGATCGCTGGTCCAATGAACAATCGTCCACTGGCACCCAACATGCGTTATAATGCCACCAATATTCGCGATGCAGGTAACCCGAATCTGGGTAGCTGGCACGTCGGGGTGGTCCATTTCCTGATGGCTGACGGTGCTGTCCGTGGCGTGAGCGTAAACGTCGATACGAGCATCATCACCAACCTCGGAAATGGCTCTGACGGAAATCCACTCGGTGATTTCTAATCGGGATCCATGCAAAGATGATGCGGCCATGTGCCGTATGGGCTTGATCGAGCCGCCGCAACCAGAACTGTTGCGGCGGCTTTTTACTTGCCATTGAGTTTTCTTGCCATTGAGTTGGAATGTGAGCTTTTACTTTCTGGAGAGGTCGTCTGATGAAACATTGGAAATCACTGGTCCTGTTTGTCGGTCTGTTAAGTATTTCTGGCTGTGGTCCAGCGACGAGCCAAGTCTCGGGCAAGGTCACATTCGCCGACGGATCACCGCTGCCGTTTGGCCGTGTGACGTTCTCGCCAAAATCAGGATCAGCCGGATTCTGGGCACCATTGACGTCTGAGGGGGCGTTTGTCGTCGATGTCGAAATGGCCGCAAAGCCAGGCGAATACAGCGTCTCAATCGTCGGTGCCGAAGAGCCTGCCTTCTTCGAAACCGATGCCACCGGGGCGAACAAGCAGATTGAACCGCCCAAGCCGCTGATCGATGCCAAGTACACGAAGGCCGCCACCAGTCCGTTGACTTCCACCGTAAAAGCTGGCAAGAACGAACTGGCATTCAAGGTCGAGAAACTGCCATGAAGTGGACCGGCCTGCTGATTTGCCTCGTCGGATGCGGAGTCGGGGGACCAGTACCATCCAAGCCGCCAGTCTCGACGAACCCGCAACAGTCGGCGATACAGGATCCGCAAGCAAAGCTTCGCTACGGTTTCGCCCCATTGCCCGATCCCAATCCGGCTCCGTCTCCCCGCACACCAGTCCATGCAAATGACTGGTTTGACGGGGGGGATGGAGAATCTCGTCCGCTCCCGTTCGCATATGTTGATGGTTCGAGTGCCGGAGCCTATGCGATTCTGGAAGTCATGGGTGGCGGTGCTGCTTTATTGGATTACGATCGCGATGGGTGGCTCGACATTTACGTCACGGGAGGCGGTACTTTCAGCAAACCTCCCGTAAGTGCCTCGGGCCGCGCAGGAGCACTCTTTCGAAATCAGGGGAAGGGTGTCTTCGTCGATGTGACGCGCGCTGCGGGTCTAACAGACGACGGACTCTATTCCCACGGATGCACCGTCGCAGACTACAATCGCGATGGCTATCCCGATTTGTTCCTCGCGGGTTACCACGGTTGCCGACTTTATCGCAATGAACGAGACGGAACCTTTAGCGATCAGACCGCATCGTCGAAGTTAAACTGCCCGAACTGGAACATGACCGGTTGCTGGGCGGACATCGACAATGATGGCTGGCTCGATTTGTATGTCGTCACGTACGCCAAGTTTCAGCTCGATCCTGAGTATCTCTGCATTAATGACTGGAACCTGCGCGACGTCTGTGCGCCGACCGAATTTGAAGGTGAGGTCGATCAACTCTGGCGTAATCGGGGTGACGGGACATTCGAAGACATTTCACATCAGGCTGGCGTTGATATTCCCGGACGTGGTATGGGAATCATTGCAGCAGACCTGGACGAAGATGGCTGGATCGATTTCTACGTCACCAATGACATGGAAGAAAATGTTCTGCTCTACGGTGGCCCGAACTTCAAATTCAGTTCCGAAGCGATTCCCGCCGGGGCAGCCTATTCTCCTTCCGGTGATCGCGAAGGTTCAATGGGGGTCGACCTCGGTGACTACAACGGCGATGGACGTCCCGACCTCTTTTACACCAACTACGTCAACCAGGATTGCTCACTGCTGAAAATGATTGACGGACGTGCGTTCGTCAACACAACGTCCGCCACCGGACTCAGCGGGTCGACTTCGTCATGGGTCGGCTTCGGGACGGCGTTCGCTGATTTCGACAGTGATGGCTGGCAGGATCTGTTTGTCATCAATGGCCATGTGATGTATGAGCACACGGGGAGTCATTACAACCAGCCGCCCCGGTTGTTTCGTAACCTGGAAGGTCGACGATTTGTCGATGCCTCACCCAACGGCGGCCCGTACTTCCGCGCCAGTCATGCGGGCCGCGGTGCTGCCGTCGGCGATCTCAATAACGATGGTGCCCTGGATCTGGTCGTTGTGCACCAGCAGGAGCGCGTGGCAGTCCTATTCAACCGACAGCCGCCTCAGCACTGGATCAGCCTGCAGTTCAAGGGGCAAAAGTCGAACGCGGATGCGATAGGTGCTCGCGTCACACATCGTTTTGCCGGTCGAGAACTGACGCGCTGGGTTCATGGCGGGGGTAGCTATTTGTCTTCAAATGATCCTCGCGTCGTGTTGCCAGTCGATGACGAACAACCCGTCACAATCAGCGTAAGATGGCCTGCCGGACAAACAGAGGTCTTTCGCGAACTGGCTCCCGATAAGATTCATGAGATCGTCGAAGGACGCGTCCCCACCGAATAATGGATTCCTTGCCTGCAATTCCCAGCCTGCAACCGAAACCTGATGGGCGCAGTTATCGCTGGCTGCACCGGATTCTGCTGGTCGCGTTCGTGCTTAGTTTGTTGACGTGGGGAACAATCGGGATGATCCAGCGCCAACAGTCGGCGGCTGTCTTGCGAGCACGTGATGATTTGCATCAATTGTCGATGGAACGCAACGGCTCGACAAGAATGGCACTCGTCAAACACGCGTCGCAGCAGATGGAAAAGTCAGGTGCAAGCGGCCGAACCCCAGGTGCGATGCTGTTGAGGTATGTCATCGACGTCTTGTCCGTGACGGATGGTCAGTTGCCGACAGCCCCGGCGGAACTGCAGCTTGACGCAGTCGAGACCGACGACCTGCTGCTGGCTGCCGAGACGCTGCTGGGAATCCGCCGACTCGGGTTAGCCGAACCGATCGCTAAAGCTGCCTATGCGCGGTCCGATCAGCGCCCGCGGATCCTCAAATTGATGGTCTCGGTGGAATATGAACTGGGAAACGATGAATTGGTCTTGGCCTGTTGTCGAGAGTGGCAGCAACTCGATCCCGGTGCCGGAATCCCGTGTCTCATTACGGCGTTTGTTTACGAAAACAGGGGGAAGCTGCAACTAGTACTCGATCCGCTCCGGCAAGCCATCGAACGTCTTCCTGCCCCAGCAACAGCCTACCGCACACAACTCGTCGAATACCTGCTGGAACTGCGTCAGATTGCGGAAGCTCGCCGGGAATTTGAGGCCCTGCGTGCTATCGCCGAATTTCCAGCGAAGTCACTGACAGAAGCACGGTTGTTGTTTGCGGAAGGTGACAACGTCCATGCGTTGGAAATGGCAGACGCTCTCAATGCGGCGACCCCCAATGAACCAGCCATTATGGCTCTGGTCGGTAAGATACTGTTGGCAACAAACGACTCCGCAACGGCACTCCTCACATTGACGTCGCTGGTAGAAAGCTTTCCGTACGAGGCCGAAGCGCACTATCTGGTAGGGCAGGCGCTGGCACGACTGAAACGTGCCGACGAAGCCAGGCGGCATCTCGACCGCCATCAGGCTCTCGTGCGTGCCAAGACGGCAATCCACAAACTGCAACGGCAAGCGGGGCGGGAACCGGACAACATGGAAATTCGCCTGGAATTGGTGCGGCAATGCGACGAAGTCCATTGGGTAGAAAAATCAGCTTTCTGGAGTGATTCGGTTGAAGCCATGCGCAGTGCTCAAAAGGCTCGACTCGCGAAACCGTAATTGTCATTTGTCCTCGAAATAGACTGGAAATCTTGGTATCTTCAAGAAAAATTAACAATAGCGTTCTGGTCTCTGGTTGGTGTTTTCCCTGACTGGCATAGCGAGTCTTCTTCTCTGCAGATCGAATTGGTGTAAGACGGATATCTTGTCCGTTGCGTATTTCGACGGACTGGAAGTCCGTCGTACATTTCGCGAATGTGCGTTGCTGGACGTGGTCGCTGCCAGAATTGACGCGAATTACCAGCAGGCTGGCCTTGGGAATCTGATCGTCAGGATCACACACGAGACGAAATTTGTGCGAGGTTGAGTGGATGTCGGAACAGTGGTATTACCGCAGCTTTGGTCAGGACTTCGGTCCAGTCCCGTTTGACCAGTTACAGGAATTGGCGGCGTCGGAATCGATCGGAGCGACAGACGAGATCCGTCGTGACGACGCGACAGACTGGGTCCTGGCATCATCGATCCCGGAACTCGGATTTGCGGTCGCGGAATCAGGCTCCGTCGTTGTCGCGCCACCGATCGCGTCAAACGACTGGTATTGCTTGTTTTACGGCCAGGAACTGGGCCCTATCGGTTTTGACGAGATCGCGGCATTCGCTGAACAAGGCCAGTTGTCCGAAGATGATCAGGTTAAACTTGGCGCCGAAGGTAAGTGGCGGCGAGTCGGCTCAATCGGCCGACTGGTTGCTGTGATTCCCTATAAAGCCGCACAACAGACGATTCCCGAGAAACGCTCTGAACCCGTCATTGCCATCATTCCGCAAGCTGTCGCCCCTGCCCCGCCCCCAGCACCTGCGGTTGTGTCTCAGAAGCCCGTTGCCCCAGCGGCACCGGTCGCCGCGCCCGTTGAACCGTTACAGCGTGTTGATCCACCGGTTGCCCCGTCTCCCCGACTATCGTCTCCTTCGATGGCAGTTCGCACAGAAACGCCTGAGGAACCTGCTACCAGCCCGACAAACTCAGCAGCAACTCGTAGTTCCTATCCCGGGGGATTCAGCTCAACGCCGTCACCGTATCGCCCGAATGTTCCTCCGCGGCCCATGCCCAGATCCTCGAAGAGTTCGTCTGATTTTTCAATCGTCGATTTTATAAAGGGGCCGGGAGCCATCGTGGGTGGAATCATCGTTTTGATCGGGTTGGTTTACGTCGGGTGGAGCAATCTTCCCCAGGGAAACGGTGCGGACGTCGAGCGTTATACGAATCTCAAGAAATTTCTGGATGATGTGCGATCGGCACGCAGTTCGAATTCCGTCGATGCGTCGGCGTTCAAACGGCGGGCACAACAATTCAGTGCTGACTACATCCCAGCACTGAAACACGCCAACGGGAGCATGCCTGCCAAAGAGAATTTACTTTGGGCTGTTCGTGACGAACTCCCCAAAATGATGGCCAAAGATCTGAAAACAGAAACCGTGGACGAAAAACGATTCGCCAGTCGCCTGGCATCCGCTGCCACCAGCCTGGGGATCAAATAACTGAAGCGATTCGTGATGCAATCGCCGTTCGTGTGTTGTCGTTGGCAAAATCGCCGATACTGGTCGCAACGGCGCTTCGCGTACTCGAGACGCGACTGATCCCGAGAATCATTTCAACGAGCAAGACGGATCTGGTGTATCTCAAGCCTTGATTTACTGGCGAGGAGCCAACCGACCTCATTGAACGTTTGGCGCAGGAACTGGCAGAGCTCGGCCAGAGATCGGCTTTCGAAGCAGCGGATATAAGTGAGGCTGAATCAATTTCGATATGCACTCAACCAGTGCAGATTGGCTGCATGCTTTCGATGTGTGGGTTTGTTTCACACCTTTTACGAAGGACTGGAAGTCGGTGAATCGACGATTCGAAACAAATCTCAGAAACAATGAACTACTTGCCCTGAAGATTCTGAATCGTCATTCAACTTTCGCCAGCGTGTCGAGAATTCTGTCCGCAACAGCTTCTGCCAGCAAATCAGTGCCGCGTGCGTTGTAATGGCAAAAATAGTCGCTGTAGATCGTTACGGTCTCGCTCGAAAACAATTGCGTCAGATCCTGAAACGCAACGCCATCATTTCGTAAGGACTCTCCCGCGGCGATCAAGCGCGGGTAGCTTTGCTTGACACCAATTGCAAACTCCTGCATGGGGCTATAGTACTTTTCCTTCTCGACGAGGCTGAGAGGTTTGGAACCTTCGTGGTACTGATTCGGCTGGAGAAAATGGAGGTATTTTATGCCACGTCCGACACACAGGTGATGCATCTGCAGGGAACTATTACGCCAGAGCTTTACGATCTCTGAATACATTTCACTTTCATTCGTGTACAACTGACGCGGACCCTGTCGAGCAAACCCGAATCCTTGAATTTTGTTGCCACGGGTCAATTCTACTCCCAGGTCGACCTGTTGATTGCGAAGTCTCTCGTCCTGTGCTGCCCAGATCAGACTGCCCGTCCAGTTGTGTCGCAGGATCGATTTCATCCACCATTGCGCCTTGGCTTGTCGCGTCGCACGGATTTCCAGCAAGCGGTATGACATCGCGGAATTCCTTGGATCAACGACATCCAGAAGCCTGGCATGCCAGTTGCGCGGGTACGCTGCAAATACGCCAGTCGTATCATTTTCACCGACGACCAGTCCCGTTTCATTGAATCCATCAATGTTGACGACGAAATCGAATTCGCCACCTAACGCAAGCACATAGTTAATCGTCATCAATTGTTGGGGCTGTTTGTATCCCGCCATTGCCAATCGGACAATTTCAATTGTCCGGCCCTTTAAAGCGGGACTTGCCGACAGCCGGTTTCGAAATGCCTGTTCCCCATCGAATGTCATCTGTTGGGCGACCGATCCTCCGCACACACCGATCACAATTCGATCGGGCGAGCGTTTTCGCAGTGACGGTGCGGAATCAACGAATCCCAGCGAATTGACATTCACGGGGGGCTCATCGGACATCTTGCCATCAGGACTGAAGATCCAGCCAAGATACGGATGCAGAACTTCGAGTTGGTTCTTTCTCTCGGTCCCAAGTGCCGCCACACTTTCGCGAAAGTCCGGCATTCGCTGCAGATCCATCGGAGGCCAAAACGTCCAGATCGCAAGTGATGAAACTTCAATCGAACCGACGACAAGTAGCGTGGTCAAGGCCCGAAAAAGCCAAAGCCTGCCGCGTGATAACCGCTTCACGCATTGCTGGGAATCAACGACAGCTTGGCAGAGATCGCTCAAAGGAAAACTTTCCACGACGGCCGTCAAGACACTTATCCCGCGTTGATTGAATCAATCAACTGGCGCAGGCGTGACGTATCGCGTCGATTAAAACGTAGCTTCAGACGCGGAAACTCGGCGAGGTGCTCCTCGTCCCCTTCATACGGGTGAACGTCTGTTCGTTCGATCGCTCCTTCAATCAGCAGATCGCTGAATTCTGCGTTGAGCGAGGCCAGCTTGGCGTTGCTAATCGGCGTCTTCAACCGCAAGATCAGATCTTCGCGGATGTAACGCATGCTGTCGTATACGGAATAAAACTGATGTATTTCTTTTTGAGCCGCATCGACGCTGCCGACGATTTTCAGAAGCGACAGATCTGCAGGGCTGATCAGGTGGCGTGACAGCAGTTGCTCCTGAATAAACTTCAACCAGGCCGACCAGTAGGTGCCGCCGGGGGAATCGACACAGACGATCGGAATCAAGTCTCGCTTCCCTGTCTGTATCAGCGTCAGAACCTCAAAGAGTTCATCCTGAGTTCCGAAACCACCCGGAAACAGGACAACGGCATGCACCTCCTTCACAAACATCAGTTTGCGAGTGAAAAAATATCGGAACGTGACCAGCTTTTCGTCTTTGCTGATGACAGGATTGGCCCCTTGTTCGAACGGCAGCATGATGTTCACGCCGATCGACATTGCCTTGCCTGCGCCGACGTGAGCCCCCTCCATAATCCCGCCACCAGCCCCCGTCACCACCATCCATCCGTCGGCGGCCATCCGCCGACCGAAATCGACACTCGCCAGGTAGTCGGGATGATCCGAATGTGTTCTGGCAGAACCAAAGACCGAAACCTTGCGAACATTGCGATAGGGGGTGAAGACCTTGAAGGCATATCGCATTTCTCGCAAGGAACGGCTGAGGATTTTGAGGTCGCCCAGGGTTGCCTGATCGCGGTCCAGTTTATCCGCAGTTTCCTTGATCTCGGCAATCAGCAGCGCCCGGCGTTCCGTATTAAAGTCGCCACTCCAGGACGAGGTCGAGGTCAGCATGGTCAGCATCTCCTGTTTTGCAATCGCCGCCCCGGTCACTCAGGCGGTGATCAATTCTCGCAGCTTTTTCAGATGGCCGGGAACGGCGACCAGGGGATCTTCCGCAGCTTCGTATTCCAGAACCAGGAACCCACGGTATTTGGCATCCTTCAGAATCTTGACGACGCGAGCCAGGTCTGTCGGTTCTGATTTGCCATTGGGAGCAACATCGACTTTGATCTGAGCATTGATGGCATACGGAGCGATCCTGGCCAGATCCGAGTAGGGATCAGCCGTCCGGAAATTGCCGCCATCGAAATTGACTCCGAACCACGGGGAAGGCTTCACGCCTTCAATAATCTTCAGCATTTGTTCGGGTGTCGCGGTGATGCCTCCGTGATTCTCCAGAGCCAGGCAGACACCCTTGGTGGCCGCGTATTCGAGAGACTGGTTGATCCCGGCGATGCATCGCTCACTCGCCACCTCTTCCGTCTCACCCTTTGGAACATTTCCTGCGAAAATGCGAATGACAGGCGCCCCCAGAGCCGCGGAATAATCGATCCAGTCACGGCACATTTTCAAATTGCGATCGCGCGCTTCGCCTTCCGGAAGGCAGAAGTCATTACCGATTGCCGTTCCAGAAATATCCAGGCCGAGTCGAAAGGTTCGCTCTTTCAGACTCATCAGATACTCGTTGGAAATCTCCTTCGGAAAGTAATAGGCCGTCAGTTCGCAACCATCCAGATCCTGCTCGGCACAAAAATCAATAAATTTTTCCAGCGTGTATTTTGCTGCTGGCAACTGGTCTGGCGTCCAGGCCCTCGGTAGCGAACGGCTGAAGGAGTAGGCCGCCAGACTCAGCTTCATATGTGACTTACCATTCCGTTCGGGCGGTACCGCTGCACGAGCGGATCCAGAACCTGAAGCCAGCGCTGCCATCGCAACAGCGCCAAGATTCAATACGTCACGACGGGAAATCCGCATGTCAGTCAAATTGTGAACCATCGCCAGCGCCCTTATCATGGAACGAACCGGAAAATCGACCGGGCGTATTCTGCCGAGTTCACATCAGGTGTGAAAGCGAAGCCACCATGATCGGGTGTGTCAGAAGTCTGATTGCGGGACGCATTCGTCGAGTGCGACTGTCCATTGAAAGGTGAGTCTGTTACCAGTGACTGCGACGTCCCCGGCTGAGAAGTCTGATCAGAATTCCGTGGTTGGCCCTTCAAACTGGCTGTTGATCCGTCGGATGCTGCTGCTGGCGTGGCAGTTTCGTGCGGCGTGCCTGTCTGTCCTGATACTGAATTTCATTCTCGTTGCACTGAATTTGTCGGGACTGGGGTTAGCGGGGTTGGGGATCGATGTGCTGCGAAAGGCGGTCCAACCTGATGGACCGTCGCCCCGCTGGCCTTTCGGATATTCGCCCCCGGCAACTTGGAACCCACTGACGTTGATCGTGTTTGTTGCAGCCTTGGTACTACTGGTTGCGACACTGCAAGCCGTTTTGAAGTTCGTCGCCGCAGTGGCTGGAGCCGCTCTCAGCCAGAACATCGTAATTCAGATGCGGACGGAAGTGTATGACAAGCTGCAACGGCTGAGCTTTCGTTTTTTTGACGCGAACGACAGCAGCTCGCTGATCAACCGTGTGGCAGGCGACGTCCAGGCCGTGCGGGGATTTGTCGACGGAGTTCTTCTGAAAGTTCTTACGGTCGCCTTGTCCCTGGCTGTCTATTTCGCCTACATGATCTCGGTTCATTCGGCCTTGGCGTTCGCCTGCCTGTTAACCTCGCCATTACTGTGGATCGGAGCCGTCCAGTTCTCGCGGATCGTGCGTCCACTTTACAAACGCAGCAGCGAACTGAATGACAAGCTCATCCTGAGACTCTCGGAAAACGTCCAGGGGATTCAGGTCGTGAAAGGGTTTGCTCGCGAAGATGACGAAATCACCCGTTTTGAAGAATCGAACCGGGAACTGAAGGATCAGAAATACGACATCTTCTGGAAGCTGAGTCTTTATCAGCCTACGATGGGATTTCTGACCCAGATCAATCAACTGGTCCTGATCGGGTATGGTGGAGTGCTGGTCATTCAAGGTCAATTGCCATTGGGAGCTGGCCTGTTCGTGTTTGCGAACCTGATTCACGAGTTTGCCAATCAGGTCGGACAGATCATCAACATCGCCAACAGTATTCAATCTGCTCTGACAGGTGCTGAGCGAATCTTCGATGTTCTTGATGCCAAAATTGATATCGGTTCATCTGCCGCAGCGGCGCGATTGCCGCGATCCTGCGGAAAGATCACGTTTGACAACGTTCACTTTGCCTACGAGGGGCGAGAAGGAGAATCGCTGTTGCCCGAGTCCCCTGCAACCCCAGTGCTACAGGGGGTTTCGTTTGAAGTCTGTCCCGGTGAAGTGATTGGGCTAGTCGGTGAAACCGGTGCTGGAAAGACGACGTTGCTCAACTTGATCATGCGGTTCTATGACGTGACAGGCGGGCGAATTCTGCTCGACGGGATCGATGTCCGGGATCTGGATCTTCAGGACCTCAGGCATAATATCGGTTTTGTCTTTCAGGAGAGTTTTCTCTTCAGCAACACAGTGGCTGCCAATATTGCCTTTGGGGACCCGACGGCAGACCTGAATAGAATTGAAGAGGCTGCTCGCATGGCATCTGCCCATGATTTTGTCACTGATTTGCCGGACGGCTACGACAGCCTGATCGGGGAGCATGGCGCAAATCTTTCCGGCGGACAACGGCAACGACTGGCGATCGCACGGGCACTGCTGCTTGATCCCCCGATTTTGCTGCTGGATGACGCGACGGCCGCAGTCGATGCAGAGACCGAACACGAAATTCAACAGGCGATTTCGTCTGCACAGCAGGGACGAACGACGATTCTGGTTTCGAATCGTGTCAGCGCTCTCAAGCGAACGGACAGGATTTATGTTCTGCAGAATGGTCAATTTGTCGAGTCAGGCACGCATGCCGAACTGACGGCACGCGATGGTGAATATGCGAAACTGGCTCGAATCCAGTTTGTCGAAGAACTTCCTGCCGGTTAATGCTAATCATGCGGAACGTGACGGCGTCGATCTTTCATGAAAATGAAGAGGAGACCTTCGGTCGATCGTTTCGGCGGGGTCAGGAAACCCGCGCCGAACGAAGAACTTTCGGCCGGTTGATGTTACGTGCTGGCGGCGTCTGACAGCCATTGAGGAAAGTCCTTCAGCGCCGTGAGTTCGCGAGCCAGTGTCGGTTCTGCGAAGACTCGGACTCGCTTTACATAGTCATCGAATTGCGTTCGCGCCAAGGCTGCAACTACTGGTGAAACCTGACTGAGCGGTCGGTAGACCCCTTCTTTCGGATGGAAGATATCGACCTTGAACTCCACTTCCTTGTGGATAGGTGGTGCATCGATCAGCAGGTCTGTGGGATTGAGCGATCTCCCCAGGTAACGCTCTGCCATTTCCAAGACTCGTCCACCGACGCCGATCAACTCGGCATAAGGTCGACCAGCCAGGACTCGATACAGTTCTGGTGTCTGATACAGGCTGAATTCAATCACTCGCTTGTGAAGTTTGCGTTTGGTTCCAAATACTCCGTCCAGCAGCGAGGCCGTTGGTGTATCGACCGCCGCACGACGCAATTCAGCGATCACTTCAAATTCACTCTGCTGAAACAATGTTTGCAGCTCCAGCTTACGATGCAATTCGAAGAAACTCCGGGCAAACATCGTGGTGGCTGAGCGAACGGCATGGTGCCAGTAGACTTCACTGAACATCACATAACGAGCAAACACCATCAGTTCCGCGGCGGTCTTTCCCTTAGACGTGATCGCCAATCCGTCGCCCGCTTCATTGACCAGCAGCGACTGAATCAGACGATTCCGGTCGAAGTTGCGACCGTACGGAACCCCGGCGTGCAAACTGTCCCGTTCCAGATAGTCCATCTTATCGATGTCGATGGGGCCCGAGAGGATCGAACGGACCAGACGCAGTGAACTCGAATCGGTTTTCTGAACCAGAACATCCAGCACTTCGGACGGATCGATATTCCATTCGTCCCGCAGAACCTGCCCCAGTTCACGAGAAGGGGAAAGAAATTCTGCGGCGAACGCCTCGTGAGGCGGCAAATCCTCAAGTCCCATGTCTTCGATCGGATGGCAGAACGGCCAGTGGCCGAGATCATGTAACAGAGCTGCCACCATCAGCACTTCGGCCTGATGTGGCGTTACTGTTGCTGCAAATCGTTCGTCCTTACCGAGTTGCCACAGGTAGCGAAGCGAATTGTGAAAGACGCCCAAGGCGTGCTCAAATCGGGTGTGGGTCGCACCGGGATAAATTCGTCCGGCCAGTCCGAGCTGAGTGATGTTGCGCAGTCGCTGAAACTCGGCCGTATCGACAATCGACCGAACTCGTGCAGTAAATGGCACATCCTGACCAGTCGGGATCCGGACAATCGGCCCCCCCGCCTGGAGATCGAAAAGCTCAGGTATGGAACTGTAAGGGTGCGTCATGACTACCGACCGGGGCCTGATGGCTCCGGTTCGCCTTTGGAATTGTAACCGGTTCTGCTGTCGCTTCTTTACGCTGGTGTGATGGTTATACCAACGCGGACGCAGGATGCGAAGAATGGCTCCTCCTCTGCCGCCGGTCGACCGACACGTCGAACGCTCATCAAACGAGCAATACGACCGTTGCAGACAGTACAGCCGGTACCTGTGTCATGACCAGTATGACCCGTTTGACCGCTTTTTCCCGTATGCCAGACCCGGGTCGGGCCTCAATACTCAAGGCAGCCTGACTTTGCTGAATACCAGTTCCGCTTCGGTCGATTCGACTCCGGACGAGTGCGATGAAATTCGCGCACGGCCGTGCTTTGTCGTTGTCTCACCCCCAACAGCGTTTTAGTATCTGTGGTAAGTCTTCAAAGCGTCCAATTCGTCGATCTCTGTCACGCATGCCGTCGCATGTCAGACAGTTTCGGCGTGAGAGCGGAGTCAGCGAATGCCCCGGCTTCGTGAAATGCTGGTTGTCGGAACCGCCTGTGCGGTTTGCCTGCTGGCGTATTCCAATATCGTTTCCGCCCAAGAGGCCCCTGCACCAGGGACGCCTCCACCAAAATCCGCCCCTATCGCGGAACCTTCTCCACTTTTGACCGAGCCTGCGACGCCCGAAGAATCGTTTCGAGCAGTGCTGCTCATGGTCGATCTGGCGCGGCTGGACCTGGCCGTTAAGTATCTTGAGCAGTTCAACAGTTCCACGCCCGATGACGCGATGCTGATCAAGATGCGCGATACGCACGGGACCGCGGCCTTCGTCAAGATCGCCCGAATCAAAGAACTCAGCCCGATTGCTTCACCACTCCTTGAGCAGCTCAACAAGGCCTCTCGCAAGCAATCCGATGACCCGGTCTATATTGAAAGCCTGATTGCTCGACTGTCGAAAGACCCGACCGAGCGAGAAAACGCCACTGTGGAACTGCGCAACGCTGGTCCACGTGCTGTTCCCCAGATCATCCGCCAGATGAGTCGTCCAGAAATGGAGACTCAGCAAGACCTGATCGTCATGGCATTGATCCGTATGGGCCGTCAAGTTGTACCGCCGCTGCTCGGAGCGATGGATTCGCCTCAGGAGCGTATTCGTGCGGCGATCATCGGGATACTTGCCACGTTGGATGCGAAAGAAGCGATTCCGCATCTGTGGTTTCCGGCATTCTCTGAAACCCAGCCACTGGGAATCCGCATTGCCGCCAATCGTGCCTTGGCGAAGCTCGTCACCGGTTCAGCGGATCGAGTTGACAGACTGTCATCGGTGGCCGCTTCCAACGAACTCCGTCGACTCGCTCGCATGCTCTTCGAAAATGCCAGCCTACTTCCTGCTGAGGAAGATGGAACTGTGACGATCTGGGGTTGGGATGCGAAGGAAGCGACCGTCACTCCGAAGACATACTCGCCTGCCATCGCATCCATGTTGATGTCGACCCGCTTCGCCAGCCAGTCGCTAGCCCTTTCTCCAGAACAGGGTGAGCCGCAACGTCAGTACCTGGCGTCGCTGCTCGGATTAGAGATTCTGCAACAAGGCTGGGGCAAGCCGCATGAAGCACTGCCGGGGACAGCCATGTATCTCGCTGTTACGGCTGGTGAAGAAACTGTTGCCAGTGTACTAAGCGACGCATTGATCGCCGAACAACCTGCCACCGCGATTGGTGCCATTGAAGTTTTGTCACAGATTGGAACTCGCGAACAGTTGCTGAACCAGAAGGGCCTGAAATCACCTCTCGTGGCCGCACTGAACTCACCCGACGTGCGGATTCAATTCTCTGCCGCCGTCGCCATTCTGAGAATCGAGCCCCGCTTTGGTTTCGCAAATTCCAGTCGCGTGGTGTCGGTCCTCTCTCGCGCACTCACTGATCCAGGACGTGGCCGGGCGATCATTATTGATCCTGATCAGGCTCGTGGGACTCAGACCGGTTCCTATCTGAACGACATGGGCTACGACATCGTCATGGCGTCGACGGGTCGCGAAGGATTTGAACGAGCTTCCGAAAATGCTGGAATTGAAGTTGTATTTGTCCACGCCAACGTGGCTCGCTGGGAATTGACACAGACCATTTCCAATCTTCGCGCCGATTCCCGAACAGCCGCATTGCCGATAGTCGTTTATGGTAGTGAAGACTTCAGGGCCAGCGTGAGCCGTTTGATCGCTCGCAGCAAGCCCGCTCTTTACATCGCGGAGTCATCGACGGTTTCGGACTTCCAGCGACAGTTCGCTCCGTTCTCGCGATCCTCCAAATCACCTCCGCTATCCGATCAGGAACGTCAGCAGCAGAAGGCGGCCGCTGCCTACTGGCTGGCGTCACTGAACTCGGGGCGTGGTGGTCAAGTCTTCGATGTCGCCGCCGCCGAAAAGCAACTGGCGCTTGTTGCGGATGATCCTGCAGTCGCAGAAAACGTCCTGGCAGCACTCAGTGGCATATCCACGGCCAGTGCTCAACGCCGCCTGGCGACCGTTGCGATCAATTCACAACTGGAACCCGCTCATCGTCAGGTTGCTGCATCGCAACTGAGTTTCCACATTCAGCGATTCGGATTGCTGCTGACGAAGGACGAAGTCGCTGCGGTAAACGATTCCTGGGTAGCGAGCGATCACCCGGCCGTCAAATCTGCACTTGCCGGGGTCATGGGGACTTTGCGACCGAATGCAACGCTGGTTGGCGAACGTCTGCGACAGTTCGCGGCATCCGCCGGAAAGCCCACAAACTGATCGTCGTCAAGCGAGGATCTCGTCGATCGACTTTCCATGATCGATATCGAGTCGCTTTCTGCCGGGAACCTCCAGCCGGTGTGAATCGAGTCCGAGTTGCTTCAGGATCGTCGCGTGGATGTCGGTCACATAATGCCGGCTCTCGACCGCGTGGAAACCGATTTCGTCCGTAGCGCCGTGAACGACGCCTCCCTTTATCCCGCCACCTGCCATCCAGACTGAAAAGCCGAAGATGTGATGGTCTCGACCATCAGACCCCTGAGTCCCTGGCGTTCGTCCGAATTCGCTGGCAAACAGAACGATGGTGGAGTCTAAAAGTCCACGTTGCTTTAAGTCTTTCAATAGACCGGCAATCGGCTTGTCGACCGCCTTGAAGTTCTTTTCGTGATTTGCCTTTAAGCCACCATGTGCATCCCAGGCTCCAGCGCCACCAGCACCATGCTGAACCTGGATGAATCGGACACCACGTTCGATGAAGCGCCGTGTCGCCAGCATCTGCATGCCGAAATCGCGAGTTGCGGGATCATCCAATCCGTACATTTCCTGGGTTGATTTGGTCTCTGTGTTGAAGGCAAGTGTCTCGGGAACGGATGTCTGCATCCGATACGCGAGTTCGTAGGCTTTGATTCGTGCCGCCAGCGAGGGATCGTTCGGGTATTCAACACTCTTCAACTGGTTCAATCGACCGACAAGATCAAACCCGATCTGTTGCTCCTCGGCATTGGAGTCACGCGCCGATTTGCCGAAATCGAGTGGATTGTTGGGGTCAATGCGAATCGGAATCCCATCATGAGCGGGCCCCAGATAATGACCATCCTTGGCGTTCCAGTACTCGCGATTACCCATCGAAATGAACTGCGGAAGATTGTCGTTGAGAGAACCAAGTCCATAGTGAACCCAGGCACCCAGGGTTGGGAATTCTCCGTCGAGCATATGTCGGCCGGAATGAAACTGGGTCTGCGCCCCGTGGTTGTCATCGGTGGTGTACATCGATCTCACAACAGCGATGTCATCAATACAACTCCCGACGTGAGGGACCCAGTCGCTCAGTTCAATCCCGCTCTCTCCGTACTTCCGATACCCGACCTGCAGCGGATAAAGCTTGTTGCGCTGCTGGCCGTTGGCATCGTTCACAACCGTGACACGCGCGAGTTTCAGCTTTTCAGGGTTTTGAGCGTCCTTGTATGGCGTTTCGGTGATCGACTTTCCGCCGAATTTCGTCAATTCCGGCTTGGGGTCGAAACTTTCCATGTGCGACACGCCGCCGTTCATGAACAGCCAGACAACACTCTTTGCCTTGGGAGTAAAATGCGGCTGGCCATTCGGCGGTTGCCATTCCGCAGGAGCATCGGCCCGGACGATCCCGTCCCGTGCGAGCATCGCCCCGAGGGCCAGGCCGGTAAATCCCATTCCCACATCTGCCAGAAAAGCCCGTCGATGCACACCACCGCTTGAGCAGTTGCAGAAGGAATCAGGATGTCTGTTCATTTCATTTTCCTTGCAGGCAGCTTGTTATTGCGACAGGGGGAAGCGACATTTCCGCACGAAATTTATTAGCCGGAACGCACTCGTGTCCGGTTCCAACCGTGACCTGGTGCCCAGCGGTTGATGCCTCAACACGAACTCATGGCTGGGGGCGAATCGCTCCTCGCCTTGGCCTGCCCTTTCCATTATCTGATCGTGACAAAATCGTTATGATTTAACAGAACAAGCACGACACTGGTCAAGACCGTCTGCTCAATGTTTGGCCTGTTCTTCTTCCTGGCGGCTTCCTTCAAACGGTTCATCGATTCCTTGACGACTGCCTGCTCTTCCGAAGTAGGTTCAACGGCGAGTACAGTCAGGAAGGCTGTGCGAATAAACTCATCGTCAGACTTCGCTCCATGAGCCGTGATTCGCAGTGCGATCTTTTCCGCCATCGAACTGGCCAGAGAACTGTTTTCGAGGGCGAGTGCCTGCTGTGGAACAATGCTCTCTGAGCGGCGATAACACTCCAGGACGCTGGCATCGTCGAAGATCGACAGAAACTTCTGGTGTTCGTTGTGTGAATGAACAAAGTAAAGACTCCGTCGGCGCGACGCCTCATTTCCCACAGGAATCGACGGACCGCCGCGCGTCAGATCAAGTTCGCCCGCCAGCGAGAGCAAACTGTCCCGCACCAGTTGAGCTTCCATCCGGATTGGATTCGTTCGCCAGTAGAAGCGATTGTCTGGATCGGCTGCGATCGTCGCAGGGGCAACCGCGGCACTGGTCGACGTCAGTCGATAGGTATTCGATGTGACAATCATTCGGTGCAGATGCTTCATGCTCCAATTGTGTTCCCGGAACTCGACCGCTAACCAATCGAGAAGTTCCGGATGCGTCGGCGGCGTCCCTTTACGACCGAAATCAAAAACAGTCGGCACAAGCGGCTTCCCGAAGTGTCGCGACCAGATGTGGTTGACGGCCACGCGAGCGGGCAGCGGGTGCCTGGGGTCGGTGATCCAATTGGCGAACGCCGTGCGTCGGCCAGTACTGGTTTTCGGAAACGGTTTGCGACGCGATTCTTCGCTCTCCTGGTTGGATTCCAGTGTCTTGAACGCTCCAGCTAGCGACGTGTATGTTTCTCCGAGCGTCTCTAAAGCCTTACGGGCAGTCTCCAGCGCCGTCTTTGCAGCGGCCAACTTTTTATCCGCTTCAGCTTTTTTATCGGCAGGGGATTTGGCAACTTCCAACGCCAGACGACTCGCTTCTTCGTCCGCCTTCGCGATGGCGACTAACCGCTCAGCTCGAACAGCCTCGGCGACCAGTTTTGGTAAATCCGACGGTGCATGATCGTGTCCGCGAGCCCGATCCGCTTCTGCTCGAGTTCGAATTGACGCAAGCTGAAGTTCGGCAGTCACCAAGCCCTTTTCAGCAATTTCCAGAACGAGTTTCGCCTGCTCCGGCGGCAATGGGGCATCGTTAACTTTGTCCGTGCTGGCCGGTGCTGTCGCTTCCTGCAGAGCGAACGAAGGGGAGAGTTCATTCAATTCGAACGACAGAAACTCGGCCTTGGCATCAAATGTGATCAGTTCCAGTGCACCGGGTCGACGCGTAATCGACAACCGGTGAGCGATGGAGTGCTGCCCGTCGATGCTGACATTGATCAACGTTCCCCGGACACGCAGCACGATTTCATGAGGCTGATTCAGCTCAACCGGACGGTTTTGCAATGCATCGCCAGGATAGACATGTTCGCCTCCCCGTCGGTACGCGATCTGGGATTTGGAACCACCAGCCACGGCACTTAGATAGGCCAGGACTTCGTGGTTCGTGGCAGTGACGTCAAACGTGATCCCCACCGACTTCCACATGTCCCCCCCGGTCGGGACGTATTTGAAACGAGCTTCAAAATCGGCTGGCGGAATCTGCTTCAAACGAAGCGCGGCACGTGTCGTTCCGACACCTGATTGCTTCAAGCGACCATCCGCATACGTCCATGTCCCTTCCTTCATTTCCCAGGCATCCGGCCTCGCTGCGGCAAAGTTGTCGGAAAAGAGCGTTCGCGTGATGACAGATAATGCATCTGCGGGGGGATCTTCGCCGGCGACGGCAATGGACGGCTGATGTGCCGCCGTCGCCTCCGACAGCTTCTTTTTCGCTACGACTACTGCCGTGGTGGCTTCCGCGATTCGTTGCTGGGCGACCTTCAAATGGGCTTCGAACACAAATCGTCTGATCCCCGGCTGAGATGCTTCCGTCGGCAGCGAGACGGGCTGGATCTTCCATTGATCCGCCAGCAGGAACGCTGGAACATTCGGCTCCATCACTTTCGATTTATCGGGGTTTCGGTCATCACCCCGGACGTGGACAAACGTCTGAATGTCATGATTGCAATCGAAGGGGCGCGGGATGCCATCTTTTTCGAAATCAACTTCACCCGGAACCGCATCTGTCCGAACCTGATACGGTTCGAAGATAGCTCGCAGGCGGTAGTACTCCTGCTGCGAAAACGGATCGTACTTGTGATCGTGACATTTTGCACAATTGAATGTCAGGCCCAGCATGGCCTTTGACGTATGCTCGATCGTCTCGTCGAGCCAACTGGTGCGATTGAATTTGAAGTATTGACGAGCCAGGAAGCCGCCCGCCCTCAATTTTTCAAGATCTGTCGGATAGAGTTCATCCGCAGCCAGCATTTCCCGTAACATTTGATCATACGGTTTGTCTGTATTCAGCGAATCGATGATCCAGTCGCGCCAATGCCAGATATGTTTTTGCGAGTTCCGAACCTCTGCCCCCAATCCCCACCAGTCACTGTAGCGCCAGATATCCATCCAGTGACGTCCCCACCGCTCCCCATATTGGGGGCTATCGAGAAGACGTGCGACGACGCGGTCATATGCTTCTGGCGAATCATCTGCAAGAAACGTGTTGAGTTCGTGAAGCGATGGTGGCAGTCCGATCAGGTCGAGCGAAACCCGCCTGAGCCAGACTCGCTTGTCCGCAGGTTTTTGAGGAATGATTCCGCGTTTCTGCTGTTCTGCGGCAATGAAGGCGTCGATCGGATTCTTCGACCAGGCGGGATTTGTGACGACGGGGAGAGCCGGTCGGATGGGAGTTCGAAATGCCCAGTGATCGTTTGGATCACGTTCAGGCTGCTCTTCGGCTGGGCCTTTGGCTCCTTGAGCAATCCAGGACTTCAGGGCTGCAATCTCTGCCGGCTTGAGAGGTTCCCCTTCCGGAGGCATGCGAGTCGATTCGTCGGTCGAGCTGACTCGACGCAGCAGCAGACTTCCGTCCAGATCTGCACCTTTGATGGCGGCTCCCGAGTCGCCCCCTTTGGCGGCCAGAACCGCGGTATCCAGTCTTAAGCCTCCTTCCTGCTTCAATGCTCCGTGGCAGGAATAGCAGCGGGCCTGCAGCACCGGTTTGATTTGACGTTCGTAATCAACCGCATCCTCGGCCGTACAGTGGCGACAGAACGCCTGTATCAGACAGCAGACAATTATCGACGATCGAATGGTCACAGGTCTCATCGACTTTCCCGAAATTCGCCTTTGGCTCAATCCAAGATTCACTCAAGGATATTACAGTGTCCAACCCTCGCGGTAGTCCCGTTTCAGAAACTTGTTGGCTTCTGCTGAACTCGTCGTCAACGCTTTTGCGTCCCAATCGAAGGCTGTTCCAGCGCGGTAGCTGACGTTTCCGAGCAGCACCGCTTCGGTCAGATTTCCTGCATATTCAAAATGCGACGAGGTGGTTCCATGGGTTCGAATTGCCTGTGTCCACTCGTGGTGATGGCCGCCGACTACATCGGTAATCCATGGTTTCACAGGTGCCGCGGCCTTTCCTTCCTGCATGAACAACTTGTGGGTGCCGTAGTCCGCAATCAGTCGACCGTCTGTCCCTTCGAACAAGACGGCCGAACCCATCTTGTACACCTCTGACCCTTCCGGCATGAGTCCACCGTGATACCAAGTCAGATGAACGGGTAACATTCCGCCCCGTGCCGGGAATTTGTAGTCGACCTGCATCTTCATCGGGCAGTCGTTTTCGCCGTCATGCCCTTTGATTCCCTTGGCAAAAACGGATGTGGGAGCCCCCAGTTCCAGTGCCCAGAATGGCAGGTCCATGAAGTGGCATCCGAAATCGGCCAGTTGACCTCCGCCAAAGTCCCACCAATACCTCCAGTTGTAATGAAAATGAGCTTCGCTGTACGGACGGAAAGGAGCCGGGCCGATCCATTGATCGTAATGAACGTGCTGTGGAGGCGCGGATGTCATCACATTCGGAAACGAACGGACACCGCCACCTTGCCAGACGTGAACCTGTTCAACAGCCCCGATCGCTCCAGACCGGATGATTTCAACGACGCGTCGATAGTTGGCTCCCGCATGAATCTGGTTCCCCATTTGTGTCGGAACACGGGCCTGAGCATTCAATTGACGCAGCACGCGGGCTTCGTAGACCGAATGTGTCAGCGGCTTTTCGCAGTAGATCGGCAGCCCGCGCTTTAGCGATGCAGACACCACAACGGCATGCATGTGGTCCGGGGTGCTGCAAACGATGCCGTCAAGATTGGACGCATCAAACACTTCTCGATAATCGGTAACACATTTCGCTCCCGGATGCTTTTTGGCGGCAGCTTCGAGTCGCTGGTCGTCGATGTCGCATAGGACCGCAATGTTTTCGTGCGAAACTCCGCTAAGATTCGCACCACCGCGACCGGCGACACCAATCACGGCCAGATTCAGCTTTTCATTCGCACTGCGAGGTTCTTTCGCGTGCAGAAAACTCGGTTGTATTCCTCCCGAGGCAACTGCCGTCCCGGCAACAATCGCAGCCTGCAGAAATTCGCGCCGACGGAGTGCAGAATTCATGATCCATACCTCACGTGTCTTGTGTCAATCAATCCATTACAGGCAATAGACCAATCGCTCGATCACATCGCAAGAGACAGATGTGTTTTCTCCCGTAATCTTCAGTAGTGCTGCTCGCCTCCCAGCCAATTGACCTATTCCCCGCAGGGCTTCGTGACGGTTCATTAGACTCCTGAGGATCTGATTTTACATCCGTTTGCCCTGCCGAATCGAAACTTTTAAAACCGTCGGAAATCAACTACTCGGGTGTCTTGGCGAGCTTCAGATTTCGAAATGCCAGATCCGTTGTTGGATCATGTCCCTGCAGGCTGAAATGGCCAGCTTCTAACCGGCGTCCCTGTCGGGGATTCTCGTTATCTGGACGTTCATCGGTCCAATCGACGACTTGTACGCCATCAATCCAGGATGTGAAGTGGGGGCCATCGGCGACAAGTGTGGCACTGAACCATTTCCGGTCACTGGCAATCACACGCCGGGCCGGAGTTCTCCTGAAAATAGCACCAGAACCATGATCGTCGGGTTGTGTCCGGTCGCCGTTCTTGAATCCGTTCTGAATTTGAAACTCGTATCCGTGCGACGGCGTTTTTTCCGTCCCCGTCATCGCCCTGAAAAACACTCCGCTGTTTAACTTGTCGCCGTTCGTGATGGCTTCAAACTGCAGCACAAAGTTACCTGCCTTCTGTTCTGTTTCAAGAAAGCCCGGTCCATTGGTCACATGAATGGTTCCTTCCTCAACGGAAAACTTGCTCTTGGAGCCCGGAACTTCACGCCAGCCCTCCAGTGTCTGACCGTCAAAAAGTGACGCGGTTTCCAATGGTTTCAAATAAACGTTCCGAAACTCAATCTTGCCCCCATTCATCTGCAGGCCAATGAACCCGGTTGTCAGTGGCTTTTCAGTGGCATCGGTATATTCGAGCGCAGGCTTCCCGTCGAATTGAACTGTCACCTTGGGGCCATCAACACGAACATGAAAACTGTGCCAGTCGCCGTCGCCAGAAATCGGGGCTTCCGGCTTGGCTCGTTTGACCAGGCTTGCCGTTCCAAACGCAGGATGAGTGTCGCACATATTCAATTCATAACAGTCTACTCCGGGGTCTGTCGGCTTCAATGGCGCTCGCAGGAAGATGCCACTGTTTCCTCCCTTGGCGAGTTTGTAATCACATCGCAATTCATAATCAGCAAATCGGGTTGTCGTGCAGAGCAGTCCCGGGCTTCCCGCATCGACAGAAATAATGCCTTCGTTCACGGACCAGTTGAGGTCGCTGTTTGCTTTCCAACCAAACAACGTATGGCCATCGAACAAGCGAATCCAGCCAGCATCCAGTTCTGCACGCGTTAACCAGTTGTGTCCATCGGCACTGGGTAGTTCCAGCGCTGCGGAATCGGCTGCTTGCTTTGTCTCATCCGGTTGAACCACCTTCGCGACGGCTTTTTTAGCTGGATTTTCTGCGGTTGTCTGTTCAGTCGTCTTACCACCAACGGGCGATTCCGCTGAAGTGGTTGCGGCTGGTTTTGGCCCGCTTCCCGGGACGGGTGACGGAGTGTTTTTCGTCGGCGGTTCCGCTCCGCATCCCTGTAACGCCAGGGCAATAATCGTTAGGCATGGAAACAGACGGAGCATGGGATTTCCTTGTTGAATTTCAATGAGATTCTGCGGACAATCAGGCGCTTGGCAGCGTCCTTTGATAATTGGTGTCACGACGGTTAAAAACCGGACGTTACCGCGTACGGTTGATGGATCGAACACATGGAATCTGTCGTGGCACGGCAATCGCTTCCTTCTCAAACCAGACTCGGTCAGCCGTCAATTCAGTTCTTCGACTTGGGCAACTTCAATTCTGCCAGCCAGACGAGTGACTTTTCCTGCCAGGCGTCCCACATCGGACCTTTGTATCCGTTCAGACCGTGGCCACCCGACGGAAGCTCCAGATACATCGAAGGAACCTTGTGAGCCTGGCAGGCCTCGTAAAACATTTTTGAATTTTCCGGTACCACGACCTTGTCATCGAGCGCATGAGCGAGAAATGTTGGAGGGGTCTTTTCATTGACCTGCTTCTCATTCGAAAACAGATCAACCATTTTCGGAGTCGGCTGAGCCCCCAGCAGATTCTGCTTTGATCCCTGATGAGTCTTTTCTCCCATCGAAATCACGGGATAAATCACGATTGTGAAATCGGGGCGGCAACTGACTTGCTCAATTGGATCGAACGATTTGGGATCGCCTCCGTCGAAGTGAGTCCCCGCGGTTGAGGCCAGGTGCCCCCCTGCCGAAAATCCGATGATGCCGATTTTTCCGGGATCAATCTGCCATTCTTTCGCTCGGGAGCGGACCGTACGAATCGCACGCTGTGCATCATTCAGCGGGACAAATGTCCTTCCTGCCGGCAATCGATATTCGAGCACGACACCAGCGATTCCATGCTTGTTCAACCACGCGGCGATTCCATGACCTTCACCTCCTGTCACGAGTCCGCCATAGCCTCCCCCTGGACAGATCACAACGGCTGTCCCATTCGGTGTGGCAGGTTGATGAACCGTGATGAAAACCTCGGTCTCCTGGAACTTCCCATCACCGACGGGCGCACGACCATTCCAAATTCCGACGCGAATCGGCTCTGGCCGTTTTGTTGGCTGTGTGTCCTGGGAAAAGACTGACGAATGCGAAAAACTGAATACAATCGCCAGCGTCACGCAGGCAGCCCGAAACAACATGAGCGTCTCCATTCGACTTGGGGAAATTACGGAACCGGAATGCGTCACGCTCCAGAAATAACCGGATCGCGTTTTGCCGAAAATCTGGAAGCACCGTCGTGGCCATCCCGACTTCGGTCTACGACACATAAACTACTGCGAGTCGACGCACTTGTCACCTGCTGTCACTCCTCCAGGCTGGATACTTCACTCCCTCAGATTCCGCGTCCTCCGTGTCCAAGAGCACCCTGCACGGAAAGAGGCAATCGTTGAACACAGAGGGCGCGGAGGAGCAGAGGGAAAAGCAAGCCAGAGAAATCTGGAGACATGACAAATGCCAAGATTAAATTTTGTTCTTGCATGCTCTTCCCTGCATGCTCTTCCGACTTGTTTCTGTGCCTGCAGGCTCACCGTCGATCAACACGAGAATCGGCCGGGGCTCTTTCGGTTGCCGACTCAGTGAAGATTGTGGAGACTGGCGATCACGTGTGGTTCAAGTTCCGTTTGATCAGGATCAATGAATGCCTTCATACTTCCTATCAGTGTTCCTGATCGCTTCTGCATTGTGCGAAGTGACCATCGCCGCAACACCCGCTCCTCCAAACATCTTGCTGATCGTTGCCGATGATCTGGGATGGAGCGACGTCGGCTGGCATGGTGGGATTGCCAAGACACCTCATATGGATGAACTGGTTCGCACTGGCGTCGAACTGGATCAACACTACGTGCAGCCCGTTTGTACGCCGACTCGAACGGCTTTGATGAGCGGGCGTTATCCAGGCCGCTTCGGGCCGCACACACTCTCGCCAAGTAATCTTCGAGCCATGCCCCTGGGGACGATGACAATGGCCTCGGCATTGAAACATCAGGGCTACTACACAGTGCAAAGTGGGAAGTGGCATCTGGGAGCCCGTAGCGAATGGGGACCGAACGTCTTCGGCTTTGATCGCGGGTATGGCTCATTGACAGGTGCCGCCGATCCCTGGACACACAAATACCGCAAGGGTCCGTATGAAGACACCTGGCACCGTGATGGGCGGCGGATTGATGAGGAAGGAAATGCTACTGAACTTGTGGCAGCCGAGGTCTTGCGGCGGATTGAAGAACAGCGTGTCCCCTGGTTCATTTATGTACCGTTCCATGCGGTCCATACGCCGGTCGATGCCCCTGATGAGTACAAGAAGATCTACGACGGCGTCAGATTTCACGCGGATCCCGAAAAGCACGATTCTCGCCTGAGGTTGGCGGCGATGGTTTCACAACTCGACGCCAAAATCGGCCAGTTTGTCTCAGCGCTCGAACGGACAAACCAGAAAGAAAACACCCTGATCATCTTCATGAGCGATAACGGTGGGATTGAATCCCTCAAAAATGCCTACGTCGGAAACGTAGGTCATTCGCCGCTGAACAGTGAAAACGATCCGCTCCGCGGCCAGAAGGCAACGTTGTACGAAGGTGGAATCAGGGTCTGCGCGTTTGCCAACTGGCCACGTCGCCTGAAACCGCACAAATCAACGGTGCCGATGCATGCTGTCGACTGGCTTCCGACGATTGCGAAAATCGTCGGTTTTCAATCCGCCCTGCTGAAGTGGGATGGGGTCGATCAAATGTCTGTGCTGGAAGGGAAGAAGCCAGATCAGCCGCGTACTATCTACATCGCGACACCGGACGCCTGGGCATTGCGTCATGGGGATTGGAAACTGATTTCCGATTCACGAGGAAAATCACAACTTTTCAACCTGGCGACGGATCCGTACGAGAAGACCAACCTGGTGGCGATAGAAGCAGACAAGTTGACTGAACTCAAGTTGCTGCTTACCGCAGAACAGGCCAAAGACATTAAAACACTGCCAGCAGATCTGGTCGGACTCCCTCATTAGCGTTCGTCACAAGTGTCGGGGACGAGCCATCAGCCGGAACGCATTGGAGTCCAGCGCGAAATCTCTTAATTTCGGTGCGACTGCGGGTTGTATCACCGTCATCACAGCTTTGGCAGGACAGGTTCAACAGGCTTGGCCGCAGGCTTCTTGGGCTGTGGAGTCTGTGGTTCAGGGCGGATTTTTGGTCCAGGCTTAGCATTGGCGGGGTCTGCTTTGGGAGTCGGCGGTGGAGGTGGAATAAATCGCTCGACCAGTCGAATTCCAAAACCATCCTTGAGTTCTCGTTTGGCCATCATTTCCCAAGGAGTTCCCGGTGCTTCCTTGATGACTCGTTGCAGATGTTCTTCCGCGATCTTTGCCTGCTTTTTCAGGGACGGTGCGTAGTTCAATTCCTTGTCGGGTCGGAAGATGAAATGATTGACCTTCGAATTGATGTCAGAATCGGTATACGTTCCCTTCAATTGTGCCAGCGCTGAATTGTATTCAAATGCTCGAACCTTTTGAGCCAGCAGGCGACCATAGTCCAGGCTGAATGCCAGTCTCCAACGGAGGGATTGCTCGCTTGAATAGAGCTTTTCGGTATTCGGTGGCATCTTCGCCAGGATCGAATCAATCGCCAGACTGCTGATCGCCGCAGATTTTTGAGCATCCGCGAACTGCTGGCGGAAGTTGTTGGCCTGCACACGAAACTCCAGCACCGGCGTCCCCTGTGCTCGCAGGTTTGTCGTCTGGCTGTATTCGGCCATTCCGACGACGGCAGCACGCAGCGGATGCTGCATGATGTCTTTCATAAACTGATCTGGCGAACCAAAGCGGTAATCGGGCTCGTACGCCTTCATCATTGCTGAGTCAAATTGACCGATCGTGCTCAGTTCCGAATTCGTTGTCATGTTGGTCATGAAATAGACGCCCCCCGTCTCTTTGACCAGTCGATTCAAGGCATAGGGCCCAAAGCCGGATGAAAGGTACGACAACTGTGGACCTTCGTACCAATAGGGAAGATCGACGTTTTCGACAACGACGGACTCGGGCCCAAGATCGATCGGAATCTGATAGGTTCGACCATTTTCCTTGGCGACATACGGAATGAATCCTTTTCGTCGGCCGAACGGAGCGGCAGGGCCGATGACATATGCTTTAGCGCCATGTCGCTGACATTTATTGATCGCGAATTCGAGCGGTGGACCGTGATCGTCACCCGCCTCGTCTGTCAGAACGACGAGCATGATGCGTCGGCCATTGTCAGTCCGGTACTTATGCCATTCGTCCATCACCTTGTTCACGGCCGTAAAGACATTCTCGACCCCGCTCGGATCGACTGGAGCTGACTGGATGCCATTTACGATATCGTCGTACTTGTCGGTCGGTTCCTTCGTAATGAAAGTGGTCTGGGCACCAAACAACACCACTCCACTGATGAGGGGTTGTTCCTGGCGTGGCAACTGACCCGCCGCGTCGAGTGCCCCTAGTTCCCCATAGATTCGCTTGAGTCGTTTGACGAGTGCTTGACGTTGAGGAACGATGCTGCCGGAACCATCAATCATCCAGACAACAAGAACTTTTCGCTCTTGCAGGTTGCGGGCAATTTCCCACGTGACGCGATCCAGTGCCGTGTCCAGTTGAACCAGACCTTCGCCCGTTGTTCCAGGAACAACGACCGTCTTGCTCAGTTCCATCCCCTGGGGAATGTCATACTTTGGCAGCGACTTCAGTTCGGGGCTGACTTCCATTAAATGGACGGGAGCGGCCTCAGGCGTCGGCTTGTTGGTCAGTTCCAACCCGACGGAACGAGCATTGACCGCCTTGCGAACTTCCATTTCCCGATCATCGGGATTCGCCAGTTCATATTCAGGGACTTCAACGGCAGGTTCTGGCGGAGGCGGATTGGTGAAGACAGTCTCAATGGGCTCCATCTCGATCATGTCATGATCGTTGAACGTGATGCCCGACAGAGTGAAAATCAGCCAGAGGTGGAAGACGATACTCAGACCAGCCCCGGCGATTCCGCCGATCCACGACGAATCCGCCGGCGCGATCCCGTCGTCGTCGACAGCCAGCTCCAACAGAATCGGTTCCTCTTCTAGAAGAAGCCCGCCGTCCCAGTTGCTGGCGTCGTATTGCTTATCGACGTCGTATTGGTCGCTGTCGTCGTACCGGGATTCGTCAAGCATGATACTCTCCCTGACATCACCAAAACATCACCCGAAATTTTTGCCGAACCAATCGTGCGGCTGATTTTGACAGGACAAAACCTCACAGCACCTTCACCATGCGAACGCATCCGCGAAGATTTCCAGAACCGGTCAGAAAATGATCTTGTGGAATTCTAACGTCCGGAATTGTAATACAAAATAACAAATCCTGATGAATACAACACTTTCCTCGGCTGTTCCGACCTATTTTTTCCCGAGGGATCTTTGGATTGCGAAGAATTCCCGCAGAATATCACGGCACTCGTCACGTAAAACACCCCCAATCACGGTGGCGCGATGGTTCAGGCGAGGGTCGCTCGTAATCTGATAGAGCGTATGGCAGGCACCTGCCTTTTCGTCAATCGTGCCGTAAACCACTGTGGGAATGCGAGCTTGCACGATGGCCCCCGCGCACATGGGGCAGGGTTCCAAGGTCGCGTAAAGTGTGCAATCCAATAGCCGCCACGAACCCAGTGATTCGGCCGCCTGCGTAATCGCGATGATTTCGGCATGTGCCGTCGGATCTTTCAGTTGCTCGCGCTGATTTCCTGCTGCGCCAATGATTCGGTCGTTATGGACAATGACGGCACCAATCGGAACCTCACCCTCTTCGAACGCCTGTCGCGCCATATCGAGTGCGGCATGCATCCAGATCGAATGAGGCTGCAAGAGGTCATGGTTAATTTCTGGCACGTGTCACCCCGTCTCGTCGAATTCTCGTTTGGCTACAAATCTCATCTACTGCGGCGTCACGGCTAAATTTGGTTGAACTCATCCGCTGCAGGGAACTCGCCCGCAGTTAAGACCGGACGTTGCCGCGAATGGTCGCTGCGGCAACTCCTGCCGAACGCAGTTTCGTGATCATAGCGGAACAATCGTGCAGAAGAACTGCAATCCAATGTTCCCAGATGGCAAAACGTGTGTCTCAATCCCCCCAACTTAAGTGATCGGACCATCAAACCCCTGAATCCGTGAAGGTTTACCGGATCTGCGGACGATACTGACGATGCGCAATGTGCCTGACATGCGGCTTGTGACGATTAGTCAGGCTCCGCGAGGGAAACTTTGCGGACTATTGATTTGACGAGTGGGGCAATTATCGGCTGTCAGGGGGATCCGTCCAATGCGATGGAGACGATCAATTCGCTGGGTCAATGCAATCCTGTTGTGCGGTGCCGTCGGTTGTCGCTCGGCACAGGAAGTGACGTACTTCGGTGACGCCGAACTGACGCACTATCGCGACAAGATGCTGCAGGTCGAGTACCCCAATGTCGATCAAGCCACTCCCCAGGAAGTCGCGTACACTCAGCGCCCACGGACCATCAAAGAGCCCAACGAAGACGAGATCTGGGAAATGACATTGATGCAGGCGGTTCATACTGCCGTGCAGAACAACAAGATGATTCGGACGCGTACCAGCAGCCAGCAACTGCTGAACAATCCTCAGCAAATGCCTTCGATCTATGACCCGGCGTTGGGCGAAACGGGCTTCCTGTTCGGCAACCGAGGTGTAGAAGCAGCACTGGCTGACTTCGACGCGCAATTCAACGCATCAACACAATGGGGCAACAACGCCACCATTCAGAACAGTTTCTCGACGTTCGTAAACAACAATGATACCGGTTCGGTGACAACAGGGTTGACGAAAACACTGGCAACGGGCGGTAGCTTTGCGGTCAATCATAACTGGAACTACCTCAGCACAAACTCGCCGTTTACGCCGATCTCGTCCAATTATACCGGTACCCTTCAGGGTGTATTCACCCAACCCTTGTGGGCGGGTGCGGGGGTAGAATTCACGCGAATCGCAGGTCCGCCGCGAGCGGGTTTCGGCGCGATCACTGGGGTGTCACAGGGGGTATCGATCGCCCGTATCAATACGGATATCGATGTCGCCGACTTCGAACTCGCCGTGACACAGATGGTCAAGGATGTAGAGGATCTGTATTGGGAGTTGTATCTGGCTTACCGCCAGTTCGATGCGGAAGTTGCCAATCGCGAGAGCGTGCATCGATCGTGGGTCGAAGTGAAAGCCAAGATGGACGCCGGAGCCCGTGGCGGTAGTGCTGCAGATGAAGCTCAGGCTCGCGAGAATTATTTCGATGCGCAATCTCGCGTGGAAACATCGCTCGCGACAATATTTGTCACAGAGAATCAGTTTCGAAAACTTCTCGGGCTTCCTGTGAATGACGGGAAGATCATTCGCCCGGCGGATGATCCGATGGAGGCAGAATTCGTCGCCCAGTGGGAATCGAGCGTCCTGGACGCACTCACGCGGCGAGCCGAACTTCGACGCCAAAAATGGCAAATCAAGAGTCTGGAACTGCAGCGCAAAGCGGCCGAAAACGTCGCCAACCCACAACTTAACTTTGTTTCTTCGTACCAGTTGAACGGGTTTGGATCGAATCTGATTTCCAATAGCTCATCCGGTCCCTACCCGAGCATGTACAGTACGCTGGGAAATGCCAGCCTGACAGGTTGGACGGCCGGGTTGCAATTCAGCATGCCAATTGGGTTGCGAGCGGCCCGGATGCAGTTGCACAACACGGAATTGCAACTGATCAAGGCTCGTGCTGGTCTCGCCGCCCAAGAGCAGGATATCACTCACGATCTGGCTGAAGCCGTGCAACGGATTGAATCAGCCTACAAGATTGCCAAGACGCAGCTTGACCGAAAGATTGCAGCGGTGGCACGCGTCAAAGCAACGACGGCAATGTACGAAGCAGGCGCGACGGACGAACGACGTCAAGGGGTCACTCTGGACCTCGTACTGCGAGCCCAGGCGTCCAGTGCGGCAGCCGAAATTGCATACTTCAATTCGTTGATCGCGTATAACAAGGCGATTACGGAATTCCACTGGCGACGCGGGCTGTTGCTCGAAATCGATGGAATCCATCTGGCAGAGGCTGAGTGGGATGAATGTGCGAAGGAAGATGCACTGAAACGGGCTTGGGAACGGAGCTTTGGTAAGCCAGCCGAGTATCTGGAAACGAATCCCGAAGAATTTGGTTCACCGGTCCCCTATCCTAAAACCGACTTGTACCCAGGATTGCCTCAAGGGGCTGAAATCCACTCCATTTCTGCACCGGCAGAAGGACCGACTGAGGCTCCGTCAGAGCTTCCGGCAGGTCCCCCGGCACCGGCAGAGCCACAGGCACGAACCAGGTAATTTCACCAGTCAATTCAGGGCGACGATGCCAACCGTTCCCATGGAAGTCCCGTCAGTAATCCATGGATAGCAAGTAGCGCTCTGAAAGGCATAAGTTTCTGGTCATGGCAGACTATCGCGTTCATCTCGATCTCTTCTCTGGTCCATTGGATCTCTTACTGTATCTCGTTCGCCGGAACGAAGTTGACATTGTTCAGCTCCCGATCTCCAGAATCGCCCATCAATTTCTTCAGTTTCTCGAGGTTCTTGAATTCCTCGATCTGGACCTCGTTGGGGACTTCGTCGTCATGGCCAGTACGCTGGTCGAAATCAAGAGTCGGCAGGTGCTGCCCAGGACGATCGAGGAAACGCCTGAGGAACTGCCAATTTCGGACGACCCATCCAATGAGCTGATCCAGCAGTTGATGGAGTACAAGCGATATAAAGACGCTGCGCTGGCGATGGAGCAGCGAGCGGCAGAGTGGCAGGAGCGCTACCCGCGATTGAGTGACGAGCGCCCAAGTGCCGGGAAAGACCACGCAGAAGACCCGATCAAAGAAGTCGAACTGTGGGACCTGGTGAGCGCATTGTCGCGCGTCCTTCACAAGAAGGTCGTCGAAGAGTCGTCCAGTATTCGCTATGACGATACTCCAATTTCGGTTTATATCGATCGGATTGGCGTTCGCGTTCGCGAAGTTGGACGCGTTCCGTTTTCTGAGTTTTTCGAAGGAACGAACCTTCGCAGCAAGATCATTGGTATCTTTCTGGCGGTCCTCGAATTACTCCGGCACCACGGTTTTCGTGCAGAGCAGATGTCTGAATTCAACGAGATTTTTGTGTTGCCACCTGCTGATGACACGATGCAGAAGGACACATCCATTAACGAAACGTCTCCGCAAGCTGTCACTACACTTGTCGAACAGGACGCTCACTAATTGCCTGGACCTCAACGCGACCGGCTTCAACGGTCAATGGGTTTCACAACGTGATTTGCCACGACAGGCAATCAGAGTTTCTCCGCTGGATTGAACGTTGCCAAAAGAGATTGATCTCGTCGCCATCAGGTCCCGGATGGACTTATGGCAATCCGGTCAGACGACGTGACGCAAGATCGGGATTCGTTTCGCAATTTCTGAAAATTCCCATGAAAGTGCTATGACAATGATCATCAGGATTGGCACGACGGCAACATACGGAAGTGTTCGAAGACCGAGGCGATTCTCGTTATGGGCGACTCGAACGACAGTGTCCAGGATCAATACGTGGGAAGTATAGACCCCAAGACTTACCACCCCAAGCCTCGCAAAAAACCTTGTGCATCGACCGGGTTGTTCGTCAGGAGCGGCAGACTCCAGTGGCCGAAACAGTAGAAACATAGCGATCGACATGATCATAACGAGCGGGTTGACGTAATCACCAATCAGACCTTCAAATTGGCTCGCGCGACTGTTGATGGACCGCACAAGCAGTGCGCAGGCGACCAGTCCATCCAGATAGACAATAGCAGACAGGAATTTCACTTTCCGCGTGACCGGGCAGTCGCGGAGGGCGTATCCGATGACGAAATACCCCGTATAAACCGGCAGGGATCGAGTGAAATTTGGTTCCAACATGAACTGAAATACGTGCTCCAGAACCCACGAGATTCCCACAACCGTCAGCCACAGAATCCCCAGAGTCAATCCGCCACGGTGGCCTGTCGCACAGACATAGGCATTCAGCATTGGTGAAACGATCAGCAGTCCAGAAATCGAGTACAAAAACCACAAGTGGTGATGAGCCTTGCCGGCGGCAATTCCCAAGACGTCGTTGACAGTCGGTGTTCGATGAGCGGACATACGATAGATGATCAGATAAACAAGGCTCCAGACAAGGAGTGGGGCCAATGTTCGCCAGATGCGACGAACATAACCACGATCGAGGAAGGATCGCTCCGGCGAACCCAGAATGACGGCACCCGAGAGCATAAAGAATAGTGGTACACAAACCCGGCACGCTGTGTTGATGAGATTGAGAATCCACCAGGTGACCGTTGGGTTTGAAGGTGACAGTCGGTTCTGGAATATTCCATTCGTGTGAATACACACGACCATCATGATCGCTACACCCTTGGCAGCGTCAATCCATGCCAGGCGATATTTCGGGGCCATTCAACGCTTTCTCCTCGTGTCGCAGTTTACGATTTTAAGTCGCGAAGCCAAGGACTGTTTTTTTAAATCAATCGTCGCACAAACGGGATCTTCGACAATCTGGTTGTACCTAGCCACGATACAAATGTTATTAGAATTGTCGCCACAGGGACCAGCAGAGCGACGGGTATGGCTTCCTGGACCTGTCGATTACTCCAATACCCGTAGTCGAAAGAAGCCTCGAGCAGCATGACATGTGATAGATAAACACCGAAACTCCCGCGTCCCAGCGACGCGAAAATGTGCATGATTCTTGAAGGGTGGGAATTGCCTGGAATTTCCTCTACGGGCTTCAGCATCGCAAAAGCCGCGATCGACATCACCATGACTACGGGGTTCAAATTGTGAAATCCACGATTGTCGAATGATGCCACCTCGCGATTGAGGTAGTCGGTAATCCCGAGTGAAATTACCGTACTGGCAACAAACACCACCAAGGCATAATCGCGAATCAGCAGAGTAACTTTCACCGAGCGAAGTCCGTATCCAAGTATGTAATATCCGGTATACACAGGGACGGGCTTGAACAGATTCGCATCGAACCAAAACGGGAAGGCATTTTCGACCGACCATTCCAGTCCTGCCAATCCGAGCAGAAATCCTCCGACCAGCAGGCTTTGATATTCGCCAATGGCGATGACAAACGCGTTCAAAATCGGGGAGATAATGTAGAGGCCGATGAGTGAGTAGATGAACCAGAGGTGGTAATGAACCTGGCCGCTCAAGAGCCCAGATGCTTCTGCCCAAGTGATCCAACGAAACCCGCCCTTCGGTTTTATGCTCATATAGACCAGAGCCCAGAAGGTGAATGGAACGAGAATTCTCAGCAAGCGACGCACGTACGCGCGATCAATCAAACTTTTGGATGGAGATCCCAGATTCACTGTTCCCGATAACATCAGAAACAGCGGAACTCCGACTTTGGACACGGAGGTAAGAATCGCGAGAAGCCACCATGTTGCAGGGGATATGTTTGGAGGTGTCCGGTAAAGAAACGTACCACATGTGTGAATGCACACAACGCCCAGAATTGCTGTGCCGCGATGCGCGTCGATCCAGTTGTGCCGCGAAGCGCTTTCAATGGTGTATTAAGATACACTCTGATGTGTGAATATGCAACAAAAAACACATCAAGCAGGGCGATTGCATGTCTTGACGCGATATGGTCTGCCTGCAGGCGATGTTGTCGAGACGTGATGAGGAGCGCAGCTACTCACGGGGCCAAAAAGCAATTTCGTCATTGCTCGCCTATGAAAAATAGCGAGGCGATTCGACGGCGATACCACCCTCAACGGGGTGGTTCGTAGACGACCAAGACCGCCGGTCGGTTCTTGAGGATCGGCGCCTCGCGAAACCAAGCTCGAAACCAGTCTTTTGAGTCCCCGTGGAGCATGAATCCGTGATTCGCATGCTTGCCATCCGTCCAGAACCGAATTGCTTCCACAAAATCCCAACTGCAACAGATTGGCTGGCTGGGACCATGTGCAACGTAGACAGGCCAGAAATCGGGATCGTCCCCCTCCCACGACATACCGCCGATGGCTTTCCAGTATTTGTCGGCGGCGTACCGATAGGCGTCGACCTCAGTTTCTGACCAGGGACGACGGCAGGCTTCTGCTACCCACATGTTAGGCTTAAGTGGGGTATGCTCTTTGGCGGGATCACTGGCCCGAACGACGAGTAGTCTGGCCGCCAGGATTTTCGATCCAGTTGGGATGCTCGACAGATCAACTCGCATCAGCGGACTACGGTGTCGCATGAAGATTTCTTGAGTTGCCGCCAGTCCGAAATTGGTGCTGCGATCGACGGTCAAGCTATCCGGACCATGGCTGGACCAATAGGCATCCTGCCAGCCTGCAAAGGTTTTATCGGGTCTTGTTCGATCGAGTCCGGCTTCGCCATCGCGAAGGATAGCGAGGATCGCATGCGGGTGGCTGGACTTCAAGTTCTCGTATTCGGCCTGAAAACGACTTTCTACCTGCTCAACGGTTTGTGGCTCTGGCATGGCCCACTTTTCGATGAGCTTCTTGCCCAGGTCCTGAACGCCTGTGACTGACAGGTCCGTTCCGAGGACCTGAAACTTTGGTGAGTTCACTTCTGCAGGAGGGACTTTGGCCTTCAGAACACGAATGTTATCTACAAAGAGGGATTCTCCTGGGTGCGGCCGGTACGCAAAGAATTCCAGACTAACGACTTTCCCCAAAACTCGTCCATTTTCCAGTTTTGTTCGCAATGCGCTCCATTCATTGGGATGCAGGTTCGCTGAGATCGTGTTGCGCCCAGGTTGTAAGAATTGAGTCTTGGCCCACCGACTGACTCCGCCATCCCAACCGGGTTCTCGTGTACTTCCCTCCTGCATGACACAGAAGCCAACCACACAGGGACGCGATGCAAAGACATCTGCTTGAAATGTATGCCATTCAGACCAGTCACCTGGAATCTTAGACGAGATGACAGTTGGCCAGACACCTCCATCGAACGTCACCTTAAGGGAGCCGTTTCCTGATGTCGCGTTTTCAGTCGTTCGCTCGATTCGCGGCCGTGGTTCTGGTGCTTTTGGAAGTTCCAGGTGACGCCAAGCGGTAAAATCGGAGTCACTTTCGAAGTCAAATAGCACCAGTTTTTCACGGGAATCCACCAACGGCGGAACTGGATCTTCAGCAGCGATCACGAAGCGAAAAGGAATCGTAATCAATGTCAGTAGCAGCAAAGTCCGCATGAAACTCTCCAGGTGGGGAATGGAATCGAGAATCTTATCCCGATTCCATGAACTCAGGCAATCACATGCGAACTGCTGGCCACCAATATCAACATCCTTGGCAATGTTGCGTTACGACGACATTGCATGGCATTCTGCAGATCATCAGAATACTTCTTTTGATAGCGATCTGTCATCAACGTCCAGTCAAATCCGCAGGCAGGAGCAAATACGTGCTGAAGCTCATCCGGTTAAATTGCCGCATCGTCCGGTTGAGTCTCGCCCTATGGGGCGGGTTCCTGATTCAATCGGCCGCCGCACAAACTCCGGCGTGGCCGAATTGGATGGGTCCAAATCGCGATGGTGTTTCGGTTGAGGCCGATTGGTCGACAGTCTGGCCGGACGAAGGACTGCCTGTTCGCTGGACCAGAAAAATTGGCATTGGCTTCAGTTCGATCGCAATCTCTGACGGCCGATTGTACTCGATGGGTCATGTTGAAGGCGAGGAATCTGTTTGGTGCCTGTCTGCAGAGACGGGGCTGCCAATCTGGAGTCATCACTATCCAGGTGAATTGAATGCCAACCTGCACGAAGGTGGACCTGGGGCGACGCCGACTCTTGACGGTGACCTGGTCTATACACTGGGAAAGGAGGGGCAACTCTACTGCCTTGATGCCAAGACAGGGAAAATTCGCTGGGAAAAGCAGCTGAAGTCGGATTTGGAAGTCCCGACCCCCGAATGGGGCTTTTCCAGTTCGCCCGTGATCGTGGGCCAACAACTGCTGCTCGAAGCAGGGCGAGTAGTGTCGTACAACAAGTTGACAGGAGAAAAGCAGTGGCAGACCGAGCGTCATGAAGCGGGGTATGGATCGGCGGCCCTGATGGAATTCCAGAAACAGAAATTCGTTGTCACACTTGATTGCGAGGGGCTACGTGTTGTTCGTCTGCAGACGGGCGAAGAAGTTGCTTTCCGCGAATGGCCCTCTCCGTTTCGAACCAATTCAACAACGCCGATAGTGCACGAAAACCGGATTTACATTTCTTCCGCCTATCAGGTCGGATGTGGATTGTTTGAATTCGATGGCAAGTCGCTCAAGGAAATCTACACCAACAAAGGAATGCGAAACCACTTCAACAATAGCATTCTCTTGGACGGGTACCTGTATGGATTCGACGGCAATTCGAATCTCGGCCGGGTTGTGCAACTGACCTGCATGGATTTTGCGACCGGCGAAGTTGCCTGGAAAAAGGCAGGATTTGGATGTGGGTCGCTGATGATTGCAGGCAAGAAACTGGTGATTCTCAGCGAAACAGGAACACTGGTGGTCGCACAGGCCACGTCCAAAGGTTATGACGAGCTGACTCGCTCGCGTCTGCTGAATGGTCGCTGTTGGACCGTACCCGTTCTTCTGAATGGTCACGTCTATGCTCGCAATGCCGCGGGCAGTCTGGTTGCCGTAAAGTTGCCGAAACGATAGATGTCCAACGGCGTGTGCGCCTTCTCGCTTCTTACCTGACAAGCTTCGGGACCGAAGCCCGAAGAGTCCCTTCCATCTACGATCTTCAAAACGAAACCCCGACAGGGGGCCTAAACCAATTTCCATTGCTTTCGCAGCATCCATTCTGCGGTCAATAGAAGCGCGAACAGCGACAGGACTTCCCAGCGATTCCAGAGCGGAATTGGATTGTCAGTTTGCAATGGAATCGGGGTCCCCAGTGGGATTTCCGACGGAAGCGATTCTATGTCATCCAGAGAATAAAACTTGCCATTGGATTGCTTGGCCGCTTGCTGCATGTCCAATTTGTCCATGCTGCGCCGCTGCAACTCAAGTAATGGAGCTTCGACACGAAAGTCGGTTGACGGAGGTGCTTCGTTGAATGCCGGTTGTGAGATCCACGCGTGATAACTGCCATCTGTCAAGCGGCTCAGTTGCCCTTCAAAAATTGAGGGAGCTTCGCGCAGTCGAGTCAGTTTGACAGATTGACGTCCTTCGCCCTTGCGTTCAACTGTCAGCGTGACTCCGTTTGGATCCGATGGAATAAACTTGTCATCGACAAAACGAACTCGCAAGGTAACCCCCTGCCCGCGCTGATAGACCAGTTGATCAGTACTCAATTCTGCGGTTCGATCTTTACCAATCAAACGGCCACGGCTCAGGTATCGAATTGCCTGAATCCAGTAACGACCAAAGTAGAGATCTCCTCGTCGAAATCGCCAGCGCCAGGATTCGTCTGTCGCGTGGTAAAGCACTTTCCCGGCACCTACTTGCTGCATCATGATGATTGGCAATTTACCATTGGTGCCAGACTTCAATGGATGTTCTGCAAAAACGCGGACTCCTGGTTTCGTCTTGGGAATTTCTATGAACCAATACAAGCTCGGCAACCCGTTCCAGATGCGCAGGCTGTCTGCTTCGCTATCTCCCAGGCGAAACATACTGTTTCCCTTCTGACCTTCAAGTGTCAGGCTGGGATGGAAACTGTCATACGATGCCGACTCGGCTGAGACCTTGATGTTGCCTGGCTCGAACGGAAGCAGGGTAGCGAGGGGAGTTCCACTGAATGATACCGGATTTGATTGAGCCCCTGCGATAAAGACGACACTTCCCCCTTTTTCACGGACGAAGTCACGAATGTTCTCCTGGACCGACGCTCCCAATGTCGCGGGCGTTGCATCTCCGAAAACGATGACATCGTACTTCGCGAGGTCTTCCTTTCGGACTGGAAAGTGTTCCAGTGCGGTCTTGTCTTCCTGAGAATACTCCACGTCTGCGTCCTGCAGGAGTGTGCTGAGTTCGGTCGATTTGTCACGTTCGAACAATTGCTTCAGGTAGCGGAATTCGTAACGCGGTGGACCATCGACCAGGAGAACGCGAATTTTTTCCTCGCGTACGCTGACATGGCGTACTTCCAGATTGTTCTGTCGATTCGTTTCGTCGGACAGCGGGACAATTTCCAGTGCCAGATCCAGTTCCCCTGGCTTGCTCGATGTATACGAAAGATCCACTTTCAGTGGCTGGCCATCTGCCGGAGCTTTCACTTCCTGAGAAGCCAGCACGGCCTCTTCACCGTCACGTCGCAATCGCAACAGAAGCTTCTTCCCTTCATACCCGAAACTTTTGATCTTCGCCGTAAACGACATCGGGTCACCCACGAACGCGACTTCGTCGACCAGCGTGTCATAGATCAACAGGTCCTTGGACGCCTCATCACTGCCGAGGCCCACCAGGTGCAATTGAACCCCTTTGCGGCGGAAGAATTCCGCGACGGCGGAAAGCTTGTCGGCATCAGAGACGCTGGCGACTGCGTCAGTAAAGAGGATCAATGCCGCAGGTGGTGTCCCCCGCAAATCGCTGACCACTTTCTTCACCGCGGCACCCGGTCGAGTCTGCTCGCCATCGGGCTTCAGCCCAATAATCTCTTTCAACGCGGACTCGAACCGATTCGCACGTTTTTCTTCCGAAACAGGTGCACCGGATTCAGGCACGACTTCCATCGTAACTTGAGGGCTTTCTTCGAGATTCCCTGAAGCAAGTTGGGTGGCTGAATCCGCGAACCGGTAAAGTCGAATCTGATGACGTCGCTGCAGATCCTTCAGCAATTGTCCGTTATTGCGAGTCAGCAGTTCCTGGGTCAGCGCCAGACGATTGGCATCTCGACCGGGTAACAGAGTGATTGCCTTCGAAAGATTCGCCGCTGCGGTCCCGTTCGCGTACTGATCCTGCAGCGACATACTGGCAGACGTATCGATCATCACCGCAATTGTTGGCAATCCAGTCCGTTCGACAGTCAGGCTCAGTTCCGTCAGCATAGCTGCGATCACCGCAAAAACGAGCAGTCGCAAGGCTGTCAGGGTCAATCGCTGGCGTGTCTTCAGGGATTCACCGTCGCGACGATAAATCCAGGTGACACCGACCAGCAGGATCACGCAAATGATTGCGATTACCCACGAAGGAGCGGGAGACCGCCAATCGAGTCGCCACTGCGTTCCTTCGCCGGGAGCCGGTCGTACCAGGCCCAGGTACCATGCAAGAAATTGTTGAATTCGATCCGTCAAAGTTTAACTCACTGGTTGAGCGATCAGCTAATGCAGCCCTGTCCGTGAATTCCGCGACTAGATGCCGGATTTTCGTTTGAGAACGGCGGGTGCCGCTTCAATGGATTCTCGAACAAGTGGCCCCATCTTAGGATGTGTTGGCTGCGAATCCACACTCAGGCCCCCTTCTACCAGGGTTTCTGTCGCAGTTGGCCCAATTGATGCCACCACGCAACGATTCGCAGCCTGCAGCCACTTCTCCGTCGATCCGGACTGTTCTGCGACCGCCAATACATTATGGAACTGCTGGGCACTGGTAAACAGAATGACGTCAAACTGACCGAGGATCGTCTGTTCGACGGCAGCCCGCAACGGTGCCGTATCGACTGGAAGATCCCAGCGATAGACCGGAACAGGAAGTACGTTTGCGCCGAGGCTTTCCAGTTCAAGATAGAAATCGTCGCTGGGCTTTCCGTATTCCTGGATAGCGATCGTCTGTCCCGTCAGATCGACCGCAGCCGTTATCGTTGCCAGCAGTTCATGCCAGGTGTTGGGCTCTGGGGCACGATGATCGATACGCAGATTCCAATTTCGCAGCACGGTCGTCGGCTTGGGACCGCGGACGACGATAATGCACTTCTCCATCGCAGCCAGAAACTCTTCCTGTGGCCATCGCGATGAAAGAATGTCCATCAGAGCCGTCGCCCCCACCCCCGTCATGAACACGAGAATGTTGATCTTTCCGCCGAGTAACTGTTCACCAAATGCAAACGCCTGTTTATTTTCCTCCAGAGGGATTTCCCGCATTGATGGTGCCACGGTCGGGATCGCCCCGTGGCGCTCAATCAATCCTCGCATTTCTTCGGCGCGGCGACTTTCGAAACTGAGAACTCGCAATCGAGGTTCGGTGGTTGAGGCAGGCTCATTCATGAAAATTGTCTTTCGGCAGTCCTGATTCGCAATTCATTTCGGTGAAGCGTAACCGGTGAAATCAGTCACGCAACGGTGCTGGGTACGAATTGGGGAAAGTTCCCGCGGCAAGATTATCGCGGCAAGTCGAGGTGACTTCTCACGGAATCGCTGTTCGTTCATGCCGACGAATAATTTTCTAACGTTCACTGGTCCCCCGAAGGATTGGATTGTCTCGTGGCCTTGACCCAGTCAGGTGGCGTGATGATCTGTGAGCCAATCCAGCATAATCAACCCACCCCATTTGCCGAGGAGATGGTATCACCGGTGGGGACATTCCTGCCAACGGGGATTTTCGCCATCGCTGACAAACGAGAATGCCGTGCATTCACGTTTGAAAAAGGGATTGTCAAGCAATTGCGGGAATCCCCACTCCCCAGCCCTGCCATCGCAGTGACAAGAACCAGTAAGCTGGGAGAATTCGCGGTACTCTGTAAAGATGGTGTCGTGCGGATCTTTGGGGTCAGACCTTAAGCCGTGATACGCGTTGGTTCGAAACAACTCAAACAACAGGAACAATCAATGATTGCGAAGGAACGGCCAGCAACGACGTCGAGGAGTCCGGACTCGCATCTTTCGCCGGTAGACTGCTTGCGGTTCCGTATCGTTCCATCAAGCGTTGCGGTTCTTCTGTTTCATGTATTCGCAGTTCTGCTCCCAGCGGCGGAACCTGCGGTATTTCGAGTCGAATCCAACTTGAAAGCGGCTGTTTCCAAAGTCGATATTACGCCGCCACCCGATACTCCGGTCGTAGGTCACATTCGCCCCGTCAATGGAGTTCGTGATCCCCTGCGCGCGGGAATACTTTTGCTGGCGAATGAACAGACGCGTGCGGCAATCGTGACGCTCGATCTGATCAACGCTCCCGGTGAAATGGTGGCGGCAATACGAGATGTTGTTGCCAGTAAGACCGAGACGCCTCGCGAAAATATCATGGTCGCGGCCTCGCATAATCACTCCGGCCCCGGCTGGTTGCGTGAGACTCCCTGGAGTCGTGCGATGGTCGAGAAAATCGGCCAGGCCGCCAGCGCTGCTGTGGGAAAAATGCGACCAGTAACTATCGGTTACGCGGAAGATGAAATTGATTTCAACATTAACCGACGCAAAGTGATCAACGGACGGGCCGTCGTTCGCCTGAATCCTGATGGGCCGTGCGATCATCGGGTCAAGGTACTGCGATTCGATGATGGCCAGACACTGGAACCGATGGCGATCTTGATGCACGCCGTCTGTCATCCCTGCGTCTTCACCTGGGGCGACAAACTGACTCCCCCATTCCCCAATGGCTTCCCGAAGATCAGTGCGGATTTCCCGGGTGAGGCCCAGACGTTTGTCGAAAAGGTTTACGGACCTCAGACGAGTTCGTTGTTCCTGCAGGGCTGTGCGGGTGACATCCGCCCCAATTTGCCCGGCGTTCCTTACCGTTGTGGGGATGAAGCGGATATTCGCTGGACCGGACGCAGTCTGGGTTGTGCTGTCGTCCGTGCTGTTGACCGTAGCGCGATACGTGAGAACCTGGCAAAACGAAAATCGATCTATCCCCTGAAAATTGCGACCAGCACAATTGAACTTCCCGGCAAGAAGGAAAAGGTCGCGTGCGAAATGCAGGCGATGCGTGTCGGTGATTTCCTATTCCTGACAATCCCCGGAGAACCGATGGTGGAATATGGGTTCCAGATCGAAAAGGCGATCGCAGACCGTGCGATTCCGATTGTCGTCGGATATGCGAATGACAGCTTGGGGTACATCTGCACTGCCGAATCGCATCAGTACGGCGGGTATGAGCCGAACATGTCTCCATTGCTCCCAGAGGCAGAACCGCTGATCCTTGATGAACTCGGTCGCCTGGCCGACAAGGTTTTGGCTGATGTGTTTGAATCCTTCAAGCCTGTGACAAAGTGAGTTACATTTTTTTAGTCATGCCTCAATTCCATCGAGATGAATAATGCTCCGAATCGCAATTGCTGAATGCAAACAGGAAGTCTCAACGTTCAGCCCCGCTCGAAGTCATTACACGGACTTTCGCATTGTCCAGGGGCAGTCGCTGCTGGATCACCACCGCCGCGTTCGTGAAGAAGTCGGCGGAGCGATCAGCGTGTTTGACTCCGACAGTCGAGTCGAACTTGTCCCCGCCTTTGGCGCAAGTGCCAACACGTCCGGCGGAATCCTGACGGCGACGGATTTTGAGAAACTGAGCGGCGAATTCCTGAAGTCACTTGCTGACGTTGGTTCCGTGGATGGCGTCTTTTTCTCGATGCACGGCGCCATGCAGGCCGAGAATGAAGACGATCCCGAAGGTTTTTTGTTACAGGAGGCACGGCGGATCTTCGGCGAGTCGATTCCGTTTGTGGTTTCACTGGATCTGCACGGAGTTCTGACCGACCGCATGCTGCAGCACAGCGATGCCGTCGTGGCGTACCACACTTATCCTCATATCGATTTCTTTGAAACGGGTGCACGCGCCGCACGCGTCCTGATGCGAATCCTGACCGAAGGAGCCCGTCCAGTCACAGCTCGCGTCAAGATCCCCGCTCTGGTCCGTGGCGATGAAATGATCACAGAGACGGGTTTAGTCGGCGAATGCATCCGACAGGCCCAGCAGTTTGAATCGTTGGGCGATGGCCTTTCAGCCGCCGTGATGTGGGGCAATCCCTTTACAGATGTTCCCGAACTGAGAACCAACAGCTTCGTCGTCACGGATGGCGATGCGGCCGCTGCCGAAGCACAGGCACTTGAAATTGCAAACATCTTCTGGCGCCATCATGAAAAGATGCGAGTTCCCCTGACAAGTCTTTCGGAGAGTGTCCGGATAGCTGCGTCGGTCACTTCCGGGACTGTCGCCATGATTGATGCGGCAGATGCCACCAGTTCAGGTGCTTCAGGCGACAGCAACGCCATCGTTCGCGAGGTCATCAATCAGGGATACCGAGGACGAGTCCTGGCACCGATTGTCGATCCGGTAGCCGTACGCCAGGCATTCGCCGCAGGAGTTGGAGCCACGATACAGACTCGTGTCGGTGGCGCCGTAGATCCCGGGCGATTCGCGCCGCTCGAATTGACCGCAAAGGTTCGATTGTTGTCAGATGGAAAGTTCCGCAGTGAATCCTTCGGATGGCCGTGGGACTCAGGCGATACGGCCGTACTGGAGGCAGATCACGTGACTCTTGTTGTTGGAACACGTCCAGTCAGTCTGTTCGACCGATCGTGGTTCTGGGCCAATGGACAGAATCCTCGTCACTTCGACATGATTGTCGTTAAGTCGCCCCACTGTGAACATAAAATGTTTGCGGCCTGGTGTACCCGATTGATCAATGTGGACGCCCCCGGTTCGACGAGCGCCAATGTCAAAGGACTGGGACACACGAAATGTGCACGTCCCATGTTCCCGCTCGATGAGGGATTTGAATATTTGCCCCAGGCAGACATTTTTCGGCGATGGTGATTCGCGTTGTGGTTTCGCCGACGGCGTGTGTTCGGCAAAGCATGAGAATCGAAGACAACAGTGATGGACTTACCAGATAGAGGCAACCTGAAACATGACTGACGCAAACGAGCCCGCACGACGAGCTTACTGGGCCGAGCAAATGCAGGCCGGGTATGACCTGATTCAGCGAATACTCACGCTTGAAGTCCGCGAATGCGGTGAAGGCTTCGCGTCGATCCCCGACGCCGCACAGGCAGAGGGAATCGAAATGCTGTTCTCACAGACCAAGATTGCCGGCGAGTTGGACCGCATTTATTTCATGCGGGAAAGCCTTGTCAAAGATGTGATGGCGGTCGGGCGGGCTATGAATGATCGGGGCTGGATTCTGAAGATCGAAGACGGCTACCGTACTCTTGAAATGCAAGGGACGCTTGTCAGAAAGCCTGAGTTGTTTGATGCCATCCTGCGAAAGTGCATCTGGGAATTCGGAGGCATTCCCCCTGTTGAACTCGTCTTCCGCCGGGCGCTCGTGCTGATTGCGAACATCCCAAAAATCGGGACACACATGTCTGGGTCTGCGATCGATATCTCGGTGTTTCGCCGCGACGATGGTACTGAAGTCTGGCGAGGCAACCCGTATCTCGAAATGAGTGAACGAACACCCATGCGGTCTCCATTCATCGAACCTGAGGCCTTGCAGAACCGACTGGAGATCATGGGAATGCTGGAAGCTCAGGGATTCATTCACTTCCCGTTTGAGTTCTGGCATTACAACCAGGGGGATGCGATGGGAAATATTCTGACAGGCCGAACAGAACCCGCTCGCTTCGGCCCTGTCCACTGGGACCCTCAGACGAACCGGGTCACCGCTGTCGCAAATCCGCTGTCGCCGCTCAATCCACTCCCGCGGTTTGAAGCAGAAATTGCGGCCGCGCTGGAACGCGCTCGTGTTCGCGAAAGTTCGAACTGAATCAATTTCATCGCTACCGAAGTTGTCGCCACGAGGATTTCGCATGAACGTCGTAGAATTTCCACAAAGCCGCTGCCGTGTCGGCGTGGCTCGCTGTGACATCACACCGCCAGTCGGGATTTATCACCGGATGTGGGGAGCTGCGACTCATGATCGTTCTACGGGCATCCATCGTCCCCTCACGGCAACGGTTCTGGTTTTGCGAGATCTGATTGGCGATAGTTCGCATCAGCGTGTCGCCATCGCCGTGGATCATTGCCTGCTCTGGACGACCGAAATGAGTCGCCTGCTGCAAACGGTCAGTGACAGTGCCGGGATCCCGCTGGAACAGTTGACGGTCTTCTTTTCCCATACCCATGGAGCGGGCCTGATGGGGATGGAGCGGTCTGAGCTTCCCGGCGGCGATTTGATCGCACCTTATCTTGACGAACTGGCGGCAAAGATCGCTCAACTGGTCCTTCAGGCAATTGATCAGCTCCAACCGGCGACGATCGTCTATGGACGAGGTCGGTCTGATCTGGCGACGAATCGAGACAACTTCGATGAAGCACGGGGACACGCCGTCTGTGGCTACCAGCCTGACGGGTTCGCTGACGACACGATTGTTGTCGCACGCATGACAGGCGACACTGGTTTGACTCTTGCGACGATCGTGAACTATGCCTGCCATCCGACGACGTTGGCTTGGGAAAACACGTTAATCAGTCCAGATTACATCGGAGCGATGCGAGAAATCATCGAGACGGCGACCGATGCTCCGTGTTTTTTTATACAGGGAGCCTCAGGAGACATTGGACCGCGCGAAGGGTTTGTCGGGGATGTTGCCGTGGCGGACCGAAATGGTCGGCGTCTGGGATATGCGTCACTGGCGGCGATCGAAGGGTTGGCGCCACCCGGGCAATGTTTCGCTTATGTGAAACCGGTCATTTCCGGTGCGACATTGGGCGTCTGGGAATTTCAACCGGAATCCGGGAAACGAACAAATTCCGTCACCATGTGGGATATTCGCACGGTTGTCGTTCCGATTAAGTATCGCCAGGACATACCCGTCAAATCGCAATTGGAACAGGATCTGATTCACTGGCGAACTGTCGAATCGGACGCGATCGCCGCTGGAACTGCCGATGAGGCTCGCGATGCACGTGCAATGATCGAGCGCACAACGCGTCGACTGGTTCGAGTTGCCTCGCTTCCCGAAGGGGAAACTTATCCCTATTCGATAACAGCGTGGCGAATCGGCGATGCAATCTGGCTGGCATACGACGGAGAACATTACAATGTTCTGCAGACGACGCTACGACAATCGTTTCCGCAATACACTCTGATCATCGGGACGATTGCCAATGGTTCCAGTGTCTGGTACCTGCCGGATGCCGGTTCGTATGGAAAAGGTTTGTATCAGGAAGAAGTATCCATCCTGGAAAAGGGATGTCTGGAACAAGTGATCGAAGCTTCGATAGAATTAATACAGGCTCTGACATGCAGGCTTGAGTGAGTCATTCACCGTCGTTCCAACGTCACGTCACCGAAGTAAGACTCGTCGTATGACAAAGGAATTGTTTCCGATCGATGCTGAGTCATCCAATGCTGATCCCGAGCAGCAGTTGTTGGACGTCCTGCGCCTGAATCTTGTTCCGGGAATCGGTCCCCGTACCTATCAAATGCTGCTCGAACGGTTTGAATCACCGACAGGAATTCTGGCGGCACGAATTGCACAGTTGCAGGAAGTTCCCAATGTCGGCCCCAAGCTCGCAATGTCTTTGATAACGCATGGGACCGAGGCGGCCGCTCGGGAAGAACTTGAAATCGCACGCGCCGCCGGAGTGACGTTACTGGTCCGAGACCTGGAGGGCTATCCTTCTGCACTGACGCGAATTCCCGACCCACCGACGGTCTTGTACTGTCTGGGGACGTTGCAGCCGACCGATCAACTCGCTGTTGCGATCGTCGGATCGCGGCACTGTACGGCCTACGGTCGCCAGACAGCTCACCGACTCGCGTCGGAACTCGCCCGCGCGGGTGTGACTATTGTCAGTGGACTGGCGCGTGGAATCGATGCCGAGGCGCACAAAGGGGCACTGGAAGCGGGAGGCCGAACAATCGCAGTTTGCGCTACGGGGTTAAATACTGTTTATCCTCCCGAACATGTTGAGCTGGCAAAAAGCGTTCGCGATAACGGCTGCCTGCTGACGGAAGCCCCGATGAATCAGCAACCCAAGTCGGGACTCTTTCCACAGAGAAACCGCATCATTTCCGGACTGTCCATGGGGGTGATCCTGATCGAAGCGGGACGCGCCAGCGGGGCCTTGCATACAGCACGTCATGCCATGGAGCAAAATCGCGAAGTCTTCGCCGTCCCGGGAAGAATTGACAGCGAAGCAAGCTTTGGCTGCCTGGACCTGATTCGAGATGGCGCGACACTGATTCGTAACGTGGATGATGTTCTCAGTACCTTGGGACCATTGGTCGCTCCTGTACAGCGAACGCCGACTGAATCGGTCCATCGTCCTGCCGAACTGCAGCTATCCGACCAGCAGAGGATGATCTTGAACCTGGTCACGACAGAACCCATCCCTGTCGACGACGTCTTGCGAACTGCCGGGATTGAAGCCTCGCGAGTACTTTCCACGCTGACGATTCTGGAAATGAAGCGCCTTGTCCGGCGGCTTCCGGGGAATTTCGTTCAGCGATACTGAGTGTCAGCAGATTCTTCGCCAAGCCTAAGCCCAGTCCCTGGCCACCCAACCCGTTGATCCTTGCTCACCTCTGCGTGAAATTTTTTGAGGCAATTTGGCGAGATGTGGATTTCCGACGGTTTCGACTCATAAGCAATCTTCGATCTGGCGAAAGTCCACGAGTTCCGGTAGAGTACCTCATCCGATTTGGGATGTTTCAGACATATTCACGAAGGGATCGTCATGATTCGATGGTTTGCTGCTGTCACAGTTGTCTGTCTTGCAATGGGAACGGCATATGCCGAAGAACCCAAACCAGAAGCAAAGAAAGTGGACATCGGAACTCAGGCTCCCGAGTTCAAAATCAAGGATGCGAACGGCAAGGAAATCAATCTTGCGGAATTGACTGCCAAGGGCCCCGTTTTGGTTCGACTGACCTGCGGTTGTTCTGGCTGCGATAAAGAGCTGGCGTACTTTCAGGAAATTCACGACGCTTATAAAGGAAAGGGCCTGACTTCGCTGGCGATCTTCCGCGAACCAGACACCAAGGTTGCGGCCTATGTTCAGGAAAAAAAGCTCAACATGCTGTATGCCGTTGATTCCAAAGGGGATGCCTGGAAGACGTTTGAAACCAAGACGATGCCGACAAACTTCCTGATTGAAAAGGGAGGCAAGATTGTCTCTGTTGCGGCAGGCTGCGATACCAGCGGGTTGCTGGCAAAGAAGCTCTCAGAAAAGGTTGCCAAGACCGTGAACACTGACGCTGTAGACGTTCAAAAGAAGGTCGTTGACGCCGCAAAGAAATAGCATTTCAACCGGAAATTGATTGCAGCCCACCGCGGATTCCGCGCGTGGGCTGTTTCGTTGTACTAGATGCACCAAGGCACCGCTGACAAAGCTTTACGCGATTTTGTCACTTAACGAGCAACAGTTTTTCATAAGAAGATTGCACCCCAAAGTGGCCAATTGACGTTGAGATAACACTGGGGACCGTTGTACTGACGTGCCACCCCGTCGCTGAGAGGGTGCAGTCGGTAATTGGTGGTCATTCAGGTTTTGATGGCGATTGTGCTCCAAAACTCATTCCAGTGTCCGTTTAAGTCGATTGCTCTGAGTGCCCAGCCAACGCGTTGCCGTTACCCGCCTCCTTGAACCTCACGCCCAAATCAGGCATTCTTCGCATATTCTTTCACTCGACATTGTTCATTAGCTGGGCCGAGAAATTATGCGAATTGCCGGTGTGCAGATGGACTTTCAGCTTGGAGACAACGCTGGCAATCTGGAGCGAATGATCGCGAAGTTGCGCGAGACGCGTCGGGCGGGGGCAGACTTCACGATTTTCCCGGAATGTGCGCTTTCCGGGTACTGTTTCAGCAGTCTCGACGAAGCTCGTCCTCATGCAGAACCAATGCCCGGCCCTTCCGTCACTCGCATGGCCGAAGTCTGCGCGGAACTCGGCGGCCACGTTGTTTATGGGTTACTGGAAGCGGACGGAGATCGCCTGTTCAATGCGCTGGCGCTGGTCGGCCCGAATGGACTGATCGGTTCCTATCGCAAAACGCATCTGCCGTTTCTTGGGATCGACATGTACACAAGTTACGGCGAAGACCCCTTCGCTGTGCATGATGTCAATGGGGTCCGCGTTGGGATGAATATCTGTTACGACGGCGGATTCCCCGAACCGGCACGCTGTCTCGCGCTGCTCGGTGCCGATCTGATCGTCCTGCCGACGAACTGGCCACCTGGTGCAGAAACTGCGGCCGAATACGCGATCAATACGCGGGCGATGGAGAACACCGTCTACTATGCTGCCGTCAATCGAATCGGTACCGAGCGCGGTGTGCCGTTCATAGGACGGAGCCGCATCTGCGATCCGCTTGGCAAGATTCTCGCAACCGCCGACCACGCCGACGAAGTGATCCTGTATGCGGATATTGACGTCTCCCGATCACGTAACAAGCACCTGATTCGCAAGGCAGGGGTCAACGAAGTCAACCGAATCGCGGACCGACGCCCTGAACTGTACGGGGAAATCGTCAAACCGCATGATCTCGCGAGTCCGGGACGCCCGAAAAAGTCGACCTGATCGGCGACTTTCCGGTAATCGGGCCCGGGGCACAGGATGCGAGTTCGACGGTGAGCAAGTCTGGACGTTTGGAGCTTCGGTTCCACGAATACTCAAACGTGAGTTGATATCGATGAAACTGATACCGTGGTTTGGCCTCTGCATCTTCCTCGCCGGTTCCTGCCATGTGGTGAACGGATCCGACGGCGAAGCCGTCAAATATGAGACTCAGATCCAGCCAATCCTGAATGCAAAATGCAGCAAGTGTCACGGTGCCTCGAAACAGACCGCGGGACTGAATCTGTCAACGGCCGACGCGTTGGGACGAGGTGGTGAATCAGGGGCGGTGCTGGTGCCGGGTAAACCGGATGAAAGCCCATTGTTCGAAATGGTTCGCGATGGTCAGATGCCACCGAAAGGGAATGAAGGTCTCACCAAAAGCGAGATCGAACTGATCCGTCGCTGGATTGCCGACGGAGCCCGCATGCCTGGGGCCACAGCCGCAAATGCCGTAACTCAACATCAAATCATTCCATTGATGTTCCTGCGCTGCACCGCATGCCATGGGGGAAGGCGGCGCGAGGCGGGACTGGATCTGCGGACGAGAGTAGGAATCCTCAAGGGAGGAAAATCTGGCCCGGCGGTCGTCGCGGGGAAGCCTGAAGAAAGTCTGCTCATCAAGCGAATCCGGGCAGAAGAGATGCCCCCGCGTCGGCTATTGGTCTCCGTCAGCGTCAAGCCGATGGAATCAGGCGAATTGAAAAAACTGGAAGCGTGGATCGCTGCGGGGATGCCCGAATCCCCCGCCACGCCCGATGTCGCGTCGAATGAACCCGATAAACTGGTCACAGATGCAGATCGTGATTTCTGGTCGTTCCAGCCACTTCGTCGCGTCATACCTCCTTCGGCCACAACCGGCCCCGGCGACGTGTCGCAGGTTCGCAACCCGATCGATCAGTTTATTCTGTCAAAACTTCGACAGAAAGATTTTTCGCTCTCGCTTGAAACTGATCGGGTCACGCTGATTCGACGTGTCACGTTCGATCTGATTGGACTTCCCCCAACGCCCGAGGAGGTTGCTGATTTCGTGAGTGACCCAAGTCCACTGGCTTACGAGACGCTCGTGGAACGATTGCTTGGATCACCACACTATGGCGAACGCTGGGGCCGTCACTGGCTGGATGTTGCAGGATATGCCGACTCGGAGGGGGCTCAGAACGAGGACCGTGTTCGACCAAACATGTGGCGGTATCGGGATTACGTCGTTCAGGCCTTCAATTCTGACAAACCGTACGACCGCTTCCTGCATGAACAATTGGCGGGAGACGAACTGGAAGATTACGAGCGTGCCCCGCAGATCACGGATGAGGTTTATGACAATCTCGTTGCCACCGGTTTCCTGCGAACGGCTCCCGACAGGACCTTTGCGAACATCACCAATTTCGTTCCTGATCGACTGGAAGTGATCGCGGACGAAATGCAGATTCTGGGAAGTGCGGTGCTCGGCCTGACTCTGCATTGCGCCCGCTGTCATACTCACAAGTTTGATCCGATCCCGCAGCGCGACTACTACCGACTGGCAGCGTCGATGAAAGATGCCTTGGACGAACACGACTGGCTGGGGCCCGAGGCTCGCCAATTGAATTTCGTCACGACAAAAGAGCGACAGCAATGGGAATCGCGTGAGCGTGAAATTACGGATCAAGTGGCACCTCTGAAACAGTTGGCCGAAGCAGAGAAAGACGAAGCGGCTAAGAAGTCACTTCACGAGCGGATCAAGCAATTGGAATCCGGCCGCCGGCCGGAACCGAAGATTCGAGCTCTGTGGTCGCGCGGCGATCCCTCGCCTACGTATCTGTTGCAACGTGGGAATTATCTGACAGCCGGAGCAGAAGTGGGCCCTGGAGTGCTCTCGATGCTGACGGACGGTAGGACTCCACACGTTGTCAAACGTCCGTGGGAAGGGGCCAGGACAACTGGCCGACGATTGGCTCTGGCCCGCTGGCTGACTGCTCCGGATCATCCGTTGACTGCTCGGGTCATTGTCAATCGGGTCTGGAAACACCACTTTGGCACGGGACTGGTGACAACGCTTGCCAATTTCGGCAAAACGGGAGCCCCCCCGACACATCCAGAATTGCTCGAATGGCTGGCATCGGAATTGATCCGTCGCGGTTGGAGCCTCAAGGAACTGCATCGTTTGATGGTCTGTTCCGCGACATACCGGCAATCGTCGCTGCAGACGTCGCAGGCGATCACAGCTGATCCCGACAATCGCCTTTTGTCCCGGATGCCATTACGTCGGCTGGAAGGGGAAATCGTCCGCGACTCTTTACTGGCTGTTTCCGGGAAACTCGACGATACCCCGTTTGGACCTCCCGTTGACGTGGACGTCCGTGGCGATGGTCTGGTGACGGTGAAGCGTCCCGATGGCGGTGGTCGCCGAAGTATTTACGTGCTGCATCGGCGAACAAAACTGCCAACCATTCTGGAGAGTTTTGATTCACCGCAAATGGGACCGAACTGTGTTGAACGTGGGGAATCGATCGTCGCGCCGCAAGCATTGCACCTGCTGAATAATGCCCATGTCCACTCGTTGGCTTCCCGGTTTGCCGAGCGAGTTCGACGTGAGGTGGGGGACAATGTTGAGGCACAGGTCGAGCGGATTCACCTGCTGGCATTCGGCATAGCCCCCTCGCAGGAGGTCCGGGAACGTGCGAAAGAGGATCTGGGGAGGCTGACCCAACATTGGCTGGCGACGCTCGGGAATGGGCCGGAATCTCCGAAACTTGCTGCAGAGCGAGCTTTGCAGAACTACTGCCACGCGATCGTCAATACGGCCGAATTCGTTTACATCGACTGAAAAGTGGCCGGAAAACCGAGTCGACACGCAGATTCTGCTGAACTCGCCACAGAGTGCTCAAGTCTGGCGTCGTGGGCGCCCGGTTGATGCTCCCTGATATTGACCATCAAAACCAAATCTGGGAGAAGCCGAGTCTCCCATTTCTCCGGTCCCATCATCGTCAACGCAGGTCACGGTGAACGCAATCGCGTTCACCGGAGATTCGGTCAAGGAAGTCGCGCATGTCTCGAACGATCCGCTCACTCGTGTGGTGTTACGGACTGGCGGTGGGCGCGACCACCTTTGGTGCGGGCTGTTCGCACATGATCGAAAACCGGGCCATCACGGCCTTCTCCAAGAACCTCAAGGAAGAGGATCTGGATGGTCTGATGAAGGCCACGACGGGTGACTTCCGCCAACGTGCCCTTCGAACAGCCACAGCGTTTGAAGACCTGAAAATCCTTCACTTGCCTGACGGAAAAACGACCATCGTCGAAGTCGAAGAGCTTTCCGACGATAAAAAGCGTGTGACCGTCCAGGTCGGCGACGCCAAGAAAGAAGTCTTTTACGAACTTGCCAAGGACAAATCCGGCCATTGGGTCGTCGACGACATCTATCTGAAGCAGAAGCGTAAGGGTGTTGAAGCGTATAAGTCTGTCACCGAACAAATGGATCTGTTGCTCTCAGTTCGCGAATTCCTCGATACGTGGAGTCGTGGGGATCGAGAACAGGTTCTCGGTGTCACATCCGCATCATTCCGAGCAGCCCTGGATCAACTGCCGCCGTCGTACCTGGCGTCAATGACGCGGATCGTCTCGGCGGGTAAACCGACCAGCGGTAAATATAAGCCGAACGCGCAACTCGACGAAAAGGTTGCCGTCGTCCGGCTTCCGCGATTGTCGGGGGACACGGTCATTTCTATGGAACGAGTCAAAGGGCACTGGGTTGTTTCGGATGTTGCCGTTGATTCCAAAGGGGACGATCAACTTCCCTCCATGTTGAAGCTGGCCCATGCTGTCAACAGTTGTACGACGTTCCTTACCGCCTACGGTCGAGGTGACAAAGCATCATTGGCCGAATGGAGTTCTACCGATTTCTACGAGGGAAGTCTGGCCGTTGGTGAACTGAGCCAGGTCAAGCTGCCAGATGCGCAGTTCAGCGAGCATGAACTGCAAGTGAAGCTGCGTGGGAACCGAGCAGATTTCGTTTTAAAGAACGACACGGAACTGGTGCAGATCGATATGCACCGTGATACCGAAAAAGTATCAGACCCCCAACCGAAGTATCGCGTTTCGGATGTCACAATTTACGAAGTCGAAACGAAGCAGGAGAAGCGACTCTCCGCACTCTTTACGGCTCAGGGAATGCTCGACATCTTCGTGCGGGCGCTGGCAGATCGCGACGTGACAACGCTGCGACATGCCTCAACCCGCGATCTTGCCGGAAGGGTCTGGTCCAAGCTGACGCCCGAAACGATGTCCGCGATGCCGCTGGACCCATTCGATGGCGGAAAAATGGAGTTCGTAAGTGCTTCATTCCAGGGAGCACTCACCAAGATTGAAGTCCGACAGGGTGGTCGTCCGCTGACGTATCTTCTACGCGAAGAATACGGTCGCTTTTTTGTAGACGACGTGAACTGGCAGATCACAGGGATTCCTGCGTCGTTCAAGACAACAATGGAGATCCTCGTCCCGATCCAGGAATTCGCCGCCGCCATCGGCGCATCACGCGATCCCCAGGACCAGCAAAAAGCACTGGAACGACTCCAGGCGACGTCAACCGCCGATTTTAATCGCACGGTCTGGTCACAAACCCGATTTGTACCAAACTCGGGGATGTCAGCGGACTCGTACCTCAAAGCACCTCTCAAGGGTATCGCCGTTTCAGATCAGGCCGTTACCGTGCAACTGGGTGACAGTCGCTACGGTGCCAAGGTTCAGTTGCGCCGTGAGTTTGAACGCTACGTTGTCGACGATGTTCAACTGATCGCAGGTGTCGACGATTCTCAACGCCTCGCACTCAAACACAGTCTGCGAACTCAACTGGCTCGCGGTGAGGCTCGCAAGCCACAGGAAATCCTGCCTGCGAACTACGAACAGGAAGAATCACCGCGACAGATTCCTCGCGAATTGCCGCGTGATGTGACAGATCTGCCTGAAGTGGGCGATCCGTTCGCCAGCGATCCTCGCTGATCGTTCTTGGTCAACGACTGAGAACAACTACGAAAAACGATGTCGCTCGACGACCTCGCGATTGATTTCAACTCCCAGCCCCGGTCCCGTTCCTAACGTGGTTAAGGGGCCGTTGATCACGATCGGATTGCGAGCGATCGAAACCTCGTGGTAATCCGGCCCCAAAACATCGCCCGGGTACGTTTCGACCTGCATATTGGGGGTCGCAACGATCAGGTGTGCCATCGCGGCCGTTCCCAGATCCCATTCCAGGTTGGAACCGATCGAGCAGGCGATTCCGTGACGACCTGCCAGTTCAGCAATCTCTCGAGCCTTTCGGATCCCCCCGTTTTTGCCGGGATACAGACTGATCGCGTCGCAACAGTTGTGTTCAATCAATTCATGAGCGTCAATCAGGTTGAAACAGCTCTCATCAGCCAGAATCCTCGCTCCCGTTTCACGACGGACGCGTGCCAGGCCTGTGTAATCTCCCTGCGGAATCGGTTGTTCGACGATTGTCAGGCGACACTCATCCAATTCTTGAATGCAGCGAATCGCTGTGTCGATGTCCCAACCGCCGTTAGCATCGATCGTCAGGTCGATCTCTGGGCCAATCGTCTCTCGAACGATCTGAACTCGCTCGACATCCTTGGCGGGGTCAACACCGACTTTCACCTTGATTGTCGTGAAACCCGCTTCGACCAATTCACGGGCCCTGCGACGAGCCCGCTCTGGATCATACGCACCGAGTGAAAACCGGCTGCGAATGGTGAGCGGTCGGCAGGCACCTCCCAGAAGTTCATAGACCGGGCGATTCGCGGCACGTCCCTGCAGATCCCAGCACGCCATTTCAATCGCCGACTTGGCAAACCAGTTTCCGACCGCGACCGCGTCCATTCGCTGATCCAATTCCGCGATCAGCGAGACATCCGCTCCCAGCACTGCTGGTGCAAGAACGCCGTCGATCATTGCCTTCGCACCGAGGCACGTCTCGCCGCTCCACCGAGGTGTGACTGTCGCCTCGCCCCAGCCTTCCAGTCCGTTGTCGGCCTGAACGCACACGAGCAGAAACTCAGACACGTCATGCTTTCCCAGTGCCGAAATCATTCGCCGCTCAGGCTTGAGAGGAATGCGGACGGGAATCGTTTCGATCTTTTCAATACGCATGTCACCCAGAACCTTTCGCTTACGCGGATCGTTACCGTTTCTCACTGAGAGCCGCCTTTATTGAACGGACCTTTCGCATAAAAAGCCATGGACATTGCCATAGAGGTCATGTCCGTCGACTATTGTGCAGGGCAATCGCCTTTTTCAATGTAGGGTGGGACCAGCTCGCTTCGAGCGCAGGCCCACCAAAAGGAAACGTCGTGAATTAATGGTGGGCCGGCGCGGCGAAGCGCCACTGGTCCCACCCTACTTCCCGCCCAGCTTCAAAAAGGCATTGACCCTGACTCTGGTGCCAGTCAACTTGACCCGCAGTCGCTGGTGATTCAAAGTG
>JBAWWJ010000004.1:0-88057 GCA_037146815.1 Planctomycetota bacterium | reverse complement strand
TTCAATCACAAGCAGGGACCTTCACTCACTGCTGATGGGGTGTGAACGGTTACCGCGACCCTCACGCACTGCGAACGAAACTGGTACCCCGCCATATCAATTGAAATATCGTATGTTAAGAGACCAAGATACTCTGCAGGGTTCCTGACATTGCGAGGATTGGCACGTGCCAGTTGCGACGAGATTCGTCAAAAAGTAGTGTCGCGCAGGGTGGCCCCGGTTGCCGCTTCGGCTGGGTGGCCCAGACGTCGCTTTGGATGTCTTGGATGTCTGGGTTTACGCGAGGCAAACCTAAAGTACGTCTGCTCCAAATTCTTCTTGTGAACCCAGACGCTGAAGCAGCGTCTGGGCCACCCCGCCCCCGATTGAATCACTGCGACTTGCGGTCGAAAAGACGATAAAGTTCCTTCATCGCCTCGTCGGCTTCGAAATCAGGCATCGGTCCGATGAATTCAATGATGTTCTTAATGAGTGGAGGTGCCTTCTCGGGATCGATGGTCAAGACCAGCGAATAGAAATTCCATTGAACGAGTTGCTTTTTACACGTTGGACACCATCGAGGTGCGTTATCAAATGCCGTTTCGATCGGGAACGGTGAGCCACAGGCCGGGCAACTAATGCTGCCAGTGTTCTCAGCCGCAATCCATTTACTGAGCCATTGAGCGTTAGAGTCCATTCTCAGCCATGAATTTTGAGAGAAGTGCATCGACTTCGAGCCGCAGGGTGGCCCCGGTGGCCCCGGTTGCCGCTTCGGCTACCGGGGTGACGAAGTCACAAGAAGCTTCCAAAACGATCGGCATTGTGCAAAACTTCTTGTCGCTTTGCGACCCCGGTAGCCCGAAGACGGGCAACCGGGGCTACCCTGCTGAAATAGTTGTCGTTTGAGCCTGTGAGTTCGCTTGATGCGTTTCAAGCATGACCTTGAGCACGACGAACTCGACTATCGAAACTTCAGACTGGCGACGCCCAGTAGTGCCAGCAATGCCGAACTGATCCAGAACCTGACGACGATCCTGGTTTCCGGATCACCTCGCAGTACAAAGTGGTTGTGCAGCGGGCTGCATGCCAGGATTCGCTTCCCCGTCAATCGGAAACTGGTGACCTGAGCGATGACACTCAGCGTTTCAATGACGAAGACTCCGCCAATGATCACCAGTAATACTTCTTGCCGGATCACCAGTGCACCGTACCCCAGCAGAGCCCCTGTCGGCAGAGACCCCGTGTCACCCATGAAGACCTGCGCCGGATGGCAGTTGTACCACAGGAACCCTAGCATCGCTCCCACCATTGCGGCGAACAGGACACCCAGTTCCCCAGCACCGACCATGTGCGGCATGTTCAAATATTCGGCCATCACGCGATGCCCGCTGAGATACGTCAGAACCGCAAACGCCGAGCCTGCCAGGACCAGACAACCACCGGCCAGTCCATCCAGACCGTCTGTCAGGTTCACTCCATTCGAACTGCCAACGATTACGAACGCTGCCCAGGCGATGAACCCGACGCCAATAAAGACGCCCTGCCGCCCGATTGGAAAAATCAGTTCCAATCCCTGCGGCTGACTTAATTGGACCATATACAGCCATGCGCAAATGGGAAGTACCAGAATCGTCTGAGCCGTTAACTTTTGTCGAGCGGTAACGCCGCGTTTGCGGGTGCTGATCTTGATCCAGTCATCGATTCCGCCGATGACCGCAAAACCGATCGTGACCATCATGGCCTGTTGCAAATAGCGATTCGACATATCACCGCAACAGACTGCGGCAATCACGATGGCCGCCACAATGAACAATCCGCCCATCGTGGGGGTATTCCCCTTAGCTGCATGCAGTTCATTTAGACGGGCCGAGGCACTGTCGATCCGTTCCCGAAACCGGCTCTTCAGCCACCGAATCGCGAAAGGTCCGCAAATGACGGCAGTCAGGAATGAGACCATGGCCGCCAGGGCCATGCGTGCGGTGAGGAAGACTCGCGAATCACCTGTCGATGCGCCCGAAAGCCTCTCGAAGAATGGAGCGTATTGCTGTAACATCCAGACCAGCATCGCAGGGTCCTGAGTCGGTTGAACGGACTACTCGCAGGTATTAACACCAGGTGCCGGGAGACAAGGCTCCCGGCACCCGGATACAGTTTCCGCCACGTGGCAAGCGATGAAATGATTGACCCAGTAACCACTTCATCATGCCGTATGCGTCAAACCCAGCGCGACCCGGATCTGATCAGGATTCCCGCAAACCCTTCGCTCGTGACGGAAACGTAGATTTCCTCTATGCACAATTTCGTCGTCGAAAATCGCCTCGCAAAGTCGCCTCCAGCGCAGCTCGCTCAGTGATCCATTCCACAATTCGTTCCATCCGCGTGACGCGTGAGCCCTTTACCAGGATCACGTCGCCCGGTTCCAGCCAGCAGTCAAGAACCGCTTTGATCGATTCCAGATCCGAACCGGCTGCAATGCAGTGCTGCGACATCCCCGCAGATTCCGCCCCGCGAGCGACTTCATCGGCATATTGCCCGCACGCCAGAACCAGATCGATTTTCAGATTCGCCGCGAGTTCGCCGATTCGCCGATGTTCGAGGTCCGCCGAGTCACCAAGTTCACGCATGTCACCGAGCACCAGAATCCGGCGTCCAAGCCCGGGGACTTCCAAGTCAGGAAGCATGCGACAGGCGGCAGCTACTGACAGCGGGCTGGCATTGTACGTGTCGTCAATAACGGTCCACGGTCCAATTTCCTTCAGCCGTGTTCGTCCTTCGATCGGTTCGAAACAGGCCAGCCCTTGCGCCACTGATGGCAATCGCACGCCAATTTCACGAGCAATCGCAATTGCGCAAAGTGCATTCGTCAGGTGATGCCGACCGCAGACTGGAATCGCAAAATCGACCCCGTCCACGCGAAACTGCAGTCCCTGAAACGACGCATGGACACGAGATGTTCGCAGGTGATTGTCGTCCCCTTCACCAACAAAGATCACTGGACAGGGTGCCCGATCTGCCATCTGCCGCAGGATCGGATCGTCACCGGGGAGTACCGCAAACCCCGTCGATGGCAAGCTTTCGAGTAACTCACCCTTCCCCTGGATCACGCCGCTGATACTTCCAAACGTGGAAAGATGAGCCGGGCCGATGGCTGTGACAACGCCGATTTCTGGCGAAGCAATGTTTGCCAGTTCGGCGATATCCCCCACGCGCGACGCTCCCATTTCGAGAACGCTGAACTCGTGCCGATGGTCCGCTTCCAGCATGCTCAATGGCAGGCCGATCGTATTGTTGAAGTTCTTCCGACTGCGAATTCCCTCAAATTCCGAGGCCAATGCCACATGGATCAGATCTCGCGTGGTCGTTTTACCAACACTTCCCGTAAGACCGATGACCAGTGCGTCGAGTGTTCCGCGATACCAGCGTGCCAGATCCATCAGGGCCTGATTGGTATCGGGCACCAGCAGCATTGGTCCATTAAACGCATGTGCATTCGACGCGTTGGCAACGCACAGCGCGGCTCCTCGCTGTTGAGCCTGAGCAATAAAATCGTGGCCGTTGTGCGTTTCCCCCTGCAAGGCCCAGAACGCGGAACCTGCGATGAGGCTGCGCGAATCCGTGCTGATTCGTTCAATCGACTGGTCGTGATCCACGACGCCAGTGAGGGTTCCACCGGTTGCTTGTAACAGTTCTGGCAGGCTGAGTGATTCCATGTCAGGCACTCGCCCGTCGTGTTTGGCCCAGCAATGGTCGCCATTGTTCTGACAAGAGTTCTCTCGCCACTTGACGGTCGTCGAACGGTAAGTGACGGTCGCCAATCACCTGCTCGGTTTCATGTCCCTTCCCGGCGAACAACACGCAATCGCCTGGTTCAGCAATGTGCAGGGCAGTCGCAATCGCAATGGCTCGATCCGGTTCAATCACCGGTTCGGTCTTCGACCCCGACATTCCGGCGACGATTTCATCAATGATACGTCGTGGTTCTTCGGATCGAGGGTTGTCGCTGGTTACAATCGCCACGTCTGCCAGAGATGCGGCTCTGCCCAGTAGCGGGCGTTTCGTCCGATCGCGATCTCCACCTGCGCCAAAGACGCAAATCAGCTTGCCAGGAGTAATGCTTCGCAAGCTTTGCAGGCAGCGCCGCAGTGCGTCGTCCGTATGGGCATAGTCGACAAATACATCAAACGGTTGACCGCATTGAATCCGCTCCAGGCGACCGGGGACACAACGAAACTGTTCGATCCCGGCAACAATGTCTTCGGGCGAGACACAGAGATGAGCGGCCGCAGCGGCCGCAGCCAGGCAGTTCGAAATGTTATGCCGGCCAATCATTGTCGTGGCACAGTCCAGTGATCTGCCGTGAATCGAGATCCGAAACCGAGTTCCCTGCAGTGACTCTTCCCTGACCTGAGCAGAAATATCGGCATCCGGTTTTAACCCGAACGACGTGAACGAAACCGAATCGTGAACTCGATCTCTCAACGACCATGTTCCCGGATCATCGGCATTCAGAGCGATCAATCCACCCGGACGCACAAGTTCCAGTATCTTGGCTTTCGCTTCGCGATAGGATTCGAAGTCCCCGTGGTAATCGAAGTGATCCTGCGTGATATTTGTCAGGATCGCCGCTTCCAGTTCAATTCCCGCAGCGCGCCGCTGATCGAGGGCGTGGCTGGAGAGTTCAATGGCTGCTCGTCGCGTTCCGTTGGCGGTCATTCGACCAAGCCAGCGGGCCAGCGGACGTGAAGCGGGGGTTGTCAGCGTCGACGATTCGGTCGAGTACCCGTCCGAATATTCCACGGTTCCCAGAATTCCACAACGCTGGCTGGCACGAGCAAGCAGACTGCGGATCAGCCAGGTCGTCGTCGTTTTGCCATTCGTGCCTGTGACGCCCACCACATCCAGTCGGCGGGATGGATCGCCAGCGAGCGCTTCGCACAATCGCGAAAATGCTGATCGAACGTCCGAAACAATGCACTGTGGAATCGACACGCCGGCCAATGGCCTGTCCACCAGCAATGACGTTGCTCCGCGTGCAATCGCATCGTCGATATATTGTCTGCCATCTGTTTTTGAGCCACTGATGGCGGCAAACAGACTTCCGGGGCAGACATCGTGGCTGTTATCAAACGCATCGGTAGCGCAGATGTTGGAACAGCCAACAAAACTGGCCTGCGGAAACAATCTCCGCAAACTGGCTGCGGCTGGGAATGCGGGGACCGACGGAACCAAAACTCGCGCCTCCTGCGTTCCGAGACCAGAGGCATTCTGGTCACCTGGATCGAGGCGACTTGTCCCTGATTCTCAGGAATCGGTCAAGGCGATTTCGGCATCACTTCTTGGTAGGCGGCTTGATTCGCTTCGGCGGATTCAGATTATTCTGAGCCACCCAGGCCTGCAGGTAAGGAATCTCGGCCGTTCCCAAACCGACGGCTCGTGCCAGAGCGTTCCAATCAGAATGCAGACAAGGCTTACCTTCACGCTGGCTCCATTGCTGTCGCAACTTGGATGCGTACTTCTGAACCTTGAATTCGGCAGCACTCTGCCGCTGCGTTTCAGATCGCTGTTTGTCGATTGCCATGGTCAATCCTTCTCCATTGAAATCTTGGATGTCGCTTTACGTGATCTGAATATCGTTGCCCGGTATTCGTATCCTATCCGACCGGCCGCGCCCAGTGATCTCGATATTCACGTGCCAGCAACCGGGCGGCTTCGGGATCGTCCGAAATTTGCTCTTTGGCGGGATCAAAATTGACGACGCGACCCGTTCGCGTCGCAATATTTCCCAGATGGCACAAAGTCGTTGACAGGTGGTTAATCTCAATATCCGCATTCGGGCGGGAGCCGCTGCGTATGCAGTCCAGAAAATTCTGATGGTGCGCCGCCAGATCCGGCCCCCCACCCGTCGACTCTTCTATCAACTTGTTACGGACGCCGAACAACTGGTATTTCCCGGCCTTGCCAAGAACCATCATTCCGTCGGTCCCGTAATAGGCATCGCCATTCTCGAACCCCTCTTGAACGTACGGCGACCAGATACGCTGTTCAAAGATTAACTGCTTCGATCGTCCACTTTTGGTGGCCGAAGGGTATTCGTAGGCGATGTACTGAGTATCGGCGTGCTGCTGGTCGTCATCGAAGTAACTCTTTCCTCCCAGCGCAGCCACCCTTGTCGGATGAGTTTCAACCCCCAGTCCCCAGCGCGCGATGTCGAGGTCGTGGACCCCATCATTCCCGATGTCACCACAGCCAAAGTCATACCACCAGCGCCAGATTCCGTGCAGAAAGTTTGACTGGTAGGGACGATACGTGACGGGTCCTAGCCACAAATCGTAGTCAAGATTCTTCGGCGGCTCTGATGGCTTTTGCTTGCCGATCGACCCACGACGCTGGCTGTTCCAGGCTTTCGCAACGAGGATTTCGCCAATCACGCCGGACTTCAGCTTTTCGATCGCCTTGAGAATGTGCGGAGTGCTGCGACTCTGAGTCCCGACCTGCATGACGACTTTGTTTCGTCGTGCCGCTTCGATCATCAAACGTCCTTCCCGGACGTTATGAGAACATGGCTTTTCAACGTAAACATGCTTTCCCGCATTGGCTGCCAGAATTGCGGCAGGGCCATGCCAATGATCCGGAGTTGCGATCCAGACGGCTTTGACCTCTTTATCGTCCAGCACCTGCCGCATATCTTTGACGATTTTGGGAGCCTGTCCTGATCCCTTGGTGACCGCTTCAGCGGCCTTGGCAGCACGTTGCTCGTCGACATCGCAGACATAAGCAACTCGGACGCTCTTGTTGACCGCGAGGAGATTTGTATGGGCCATCCCCATTCCACCGGGGCCGATGACGGCGACGGTGATGCGGTCACTACCTGTCTGAGCAGACACGGAATCCGACGACAGCAACCATGCGGCCGAAGCGGTCGTCGCTGCGAGGGAACTGGCGGATTGCTCCAGAAACTCACGTCGCGTATTGGACATCAGTGTCACCCTTCGATGTTGCCAGAAAGCTGAGTTGTCGTGATAGGCTTGAGCGAAATGTCGTTCAAAATCGTAGCCTGACGCAACGACGACAGCAACGAGGGGCGAAAAACCGCAGGAATGAAAGGTGCCAGCGCGGGCAGTCGGGCGTCATACGAACAGCCACGAAACGTGCAGAGCCCGTTCAATCCTGAGTGCCGTTCGGGATTTCGTAGAGCCAGAGTTGACGTGTTTCGGTCCGTTGATTGGCCTGCCAGATCATTCCCGAGTCCACATCCAGGCAGGTGAGCCAACCGGCACCATAGACCCAGGTGTCAATACAAATGGCATTGCCATTCGTAAACGGCAACCCGGACTTCTGTGAGGTATGGCCGCAAACCATGATTTTGCCGGACATGTGCCTGGGGGGATCGTAGCACCTCTCCCAATACAGCATGAAGTCAGGCTGTTCTTCGAGAGGGACCTCTGGGAACGCGTTTGCATGCACAAAAAAATGCTTTTCCGTTTCGAAGTACGGCATCAGTTCGTTGGAGAGGAATTCCCAGTGCAAATCGGGAACGTCATTGATCGATCCAGGGTCACCTTCGGACTTTGCGTAGGATCGCAGCGTCGCCTCGCCGCCGTATTCGAGCCACCGAGCACGTTCGGCATCGTCATCGCGGGCCTTCACCATGACGAGGTCATGGTTTCCGCGAAGCGGATGCAATTGACACTGTGTCTTCCGTCGAATCAGCCAATCCAGCACCGCTCGTGTATCTGGACCGCGGTCACAATAGTCGCCCAAGGTGATAATCGTGTCGTCGCTGCGAAGTCCGACGAAATCGCAAAGTGTCCGCAATGCTGCGTAACAACCGTGCATATCTCCGATCGCAAGATGTCGCCCCATCGAATTCGCTCCGCACCGCTCTTCTTTTTTTACCTGATTCAGCGAGTCTGATGGAGACCCGATGGCGGGTCAAGCTGACGAGAGTCAATGACTATTTTCAAAAACTTCTCATTTCAGTCTAGACGGGCTGACGAACAAGTAACAGAATATTGATGGGTCCTGATCTTTGCCCCCATTTTCCCCGCCTGATTCAAGGAGTTGATTGAATGCTGACTCTCTCCTCTGGCCTCAGTTACACAGATTGTGATGGAACGACGCGGCGAAATTTCCTGAAGGCGGGTGCTTTGGGATTGGGTGGGCTGTCGTTGGCGGATCTACTCGCTGCGCGAACAAAGGCTGCTGAAGCAGGGCGACCTGTGAAATCGACCTCGGTCGTCTGGCTGTGGCTGGGGGGCGGCCCAACCCATATCGAAACGTTTGATCCCAAGATGACCGCACCGACGGAGTACCGAAGCGTCACTGGGGAAACGACTACGAATATTCCAGGTGTGACAATCGGTGGTTACTTCAACGAGACGGCTCAGGTCGCCGACAAGATGGCGTTCGTCCGGTCGTTCGCTCACACCAATAGCGGTCATGGTGGCGGAACTCACTATGTCATGACGGGCTACGATAACCGGACAATCGACAATGGTGGCCTGCCATCGCGCCCGTCAATTGGTTCCATCGCGTCCAAAGTTCGTGGTCCGAACAATGCGAGTACGGGAATTCCAACGTACGTTCGGCTTGCCAGCATTGGCGCTGACGGCCCAGCATTCCTCGGACCTGCATATGCCCCGTTTGATCCGAATGGGCAGGCTCGCAAGAACATGAATCTTGAGACCAAGGTCGAACGGTTTGATGATCGGCGTGAATTGCTCGGGAGCCTCGACAAGTTCCGGCGTGATACCGACTCCCACGGCTTGATGAATGGGTTGGATGCCTTCGAGCAACAGGCGTTTCAGATGCTGCTTGGCAATTCATCGGATGCATTCAATGTTGAGAAAGAAAAAGAATCGACCCGCCAGCTTTATGGAAAGGACCAACTCGCTCAGCAGATGCTGGTCGCCCGCCGGCTAGTGGAAGCCGGCTGTGGTTTCGTCACCGTCAACTATGGTGGATGGGATATGCACGGGACGATCGAGCAAAGTATGAAACGTCGAGTTCCGGCTCTCGACCATGCGATCGCCTCTTTCATCACGGACGTGGCGGCTCGTGGGATGTCAGAAGACGTGCTGCTGGTGATCTCTGGCGAATTTGGTCGGACCCCGCGAATCAATCGCAATGCAGGCCGCGATCACTGGGCTCCTCTCAGTACACTCGCTTTGGCAGGTGGCAACTTTCGAATGGGGCAGGTCGTTGGCGAATCGATGTCGAAGGCGGACGTCCCGAAGAGTAATCCGATCCGACCTCAAGATTTGATGGCAACCATTTTCCATCACTTGGGTCTTGATCCAAAAACGCAATTCGTCAATCAGGCTGGCCGTCCTGTATTTGTGCTTGAGCAGGGTCAGACGATTGCGGAGTTAATCTGATCTGAAGGTCGCATTCGAAGTCTCGATACATAAATCTTAATGCAAATGAGCCAGGGGCCATTCGGTCGCTGGCTCATTTGGTTCTTGCAGCCCATGTAAAATGAAATGCGGAACGGCGTTGGGGTCGGGTCTACGATTTAACGATTCTTGGCCGGACTAAGTCTTCCCTTTGGGGCAATGCCTTTTCCGGCCAAGAATCGTAAAATCGTAGACCTGCCCCCTGATTTGCATATATCTCAATGCAAATGAGCCCGCGCTCTTGATGTCGCTGGCCCTTTGGCTTTCCCCAAGACAGGTATTCAACTTGTCAGTTCAATACTGCCTTTGCACGATAACGGAGGCTTTTTCATTTCGCCAAGGGACAATCTCACGCCACCAGGAGCAAAACTGCGGCACCTGAAGTGAATTTGGAAAAGACGATTCCGGATATTTTGTTTTTTGCAACCCAATCACCAGCAAATCACTCCATATTTTGGGTGAGTCGCGGTAGAACGGATGGCGATTTTTATCGTCACACTTCCGCAGGAGCCCCCCCATGCCGACTCTGTCCTTGAATGCAGCTCGTAAGCTCGAATCGTCCTTCGAAGGGCGTATCACGTCGACGCACCAGGCACAAGCAGAGTTCCTTGGCAAGCCGACAGTCCTCATTCCTGAGTCGACTGAAGACATCGAGAAGGGGCTCCGTTTAGCGCGAGCCGCCGATCTGCCGGTGTTCGTGCGAAGCGGCAATAGCGTCTCGGCAAATGACGTAGGCAAGTCCGCTACTGCTCGCAAATCGACCGATGTGATTATGAGCATGGAGGCGTTTCGGGGCGTCGCCATCGATGGCCAGCGGGTGACAGTTGGGTCGGCTGCAACGACAGCCGATGTTGCTGAAAAGTTGGCCGGAACGGGACTCTTTCTTCCGCTTGGCGATAACCCGACTCAAAGCATTGTCTCGGCTGTGCTCAGTATGGATGTGTCACCATTCCTTCGCAGTGGAACTGGAGGTGGCCCGCTCCGTGACGCTGTCGTTGAGGCTGAGGTCATACCGACAGACGGAACCGGTGCAGGCAAGACAAAGACGATTCAGCGCAAGGCGCTTCGTGAGCTCTTGGCTGGCGGGCGTCCCGCTGTCATCGCGAATCTCGTCTTCGATGCGTCAGCTTTGAAGGTCGATGATTCTGGACGCTGGCTGCATTCGTGGATGACAGTCTATGAACCGAAGTCTTTCGCAAAACTATGCGACGCACTGTTTGGACCTCGAAGCGGCTCCCTTCCAGAACAGGTTGACCTCAGTGTTCGCGTGACCTCGGCAGCATACGACATGAAGCTCGTGATTGTCAGGATCACAGGCCACGGAGATGCAGACGAAACGACTGCCACTACATTCGTTCAATCGGCCTTCGATCGTTCCATGATTCACGTCATTGAATCGAATCAGGTGAAAGGATCTGGTTCGAGCGTCGCTGCCTGGATGGCTACGGGTGCGAACGCTGCTGCCGACGGTGAAGTCTTGAAGCGGTTTGGTAGTAACATTGCACCTCGCCCATTTGAAAACTTCCGGAAACAGTTTCTCGACGCCGTAAGTTTCACGATCGGAGTCAGTCCTCGTACCCAGCAAAAGCGAGCATCCGGAATTCGAGCGTGGTTCGAACTTCAGCTTGCGTCGGACGGCAATGTAGTCGCCCGTGCAGAAATGTCCGATGTTCATGCCAAGCCTAAAATTGCCTTCGAAGCACAACGGCGCATTACTGAGGCCATCCCGGCCGACAAGGTCTCCCCGACGGCTGCCGTTGCAAGCCGAGCGTTGGTTCGACGCGGTGCAGGCAGAGCAGTTGCTCGCGGGGTCTCGGTCTTGCCCTCGTTTGCACCGACACTTGGTTTCAGTCTGGTATCCAGCAACAGGCTCGGCAGCGCTATCATCCCGGGTTTCCGGGGCGACGTCTACGATGCATCCGCAGGACCACAGTATCGTACGCAGATCCAGCAGTATGCCGTTTCGTCGTACACTCCTCAGGTCGTAGCGGCCCGCATGACCCCGCAGTACGTAGCAATGCCTCTGGACGCGGCGGATGTGGCCACGGCTGTCCAGTACGCCGCAGACAACAGCCTCAAGATTGTGACGAGATCTGGTGGACACCAGTACTGTGGCCTGTCGTCAGGTGGCAATCGCACGTTGCTCCTGGACATGAAGGTCTTCAATAAGGTGGTCTTTTCTCCGTCGACGGGAATACCGACGCAGGTTACGGTGGGACCGGGAGTTGCACTGAAAGACGTCTCCAAAATGTTGCGAGCCAATGGCGTCGTGATCCCGCACGGCGAATGTCCGCTCGTCAGACTCGGGGGTCACGTGCAGACGGGCGGGATCGGCCATCAACTCCGCAGTCTGGGGGCGACTCTGGACTGGGTCAGATCCTTCAAGATGGTCACGCGCGATCCGCAGGCTCCCGGAGTCAACGCCTATGCAGAGCATACGTTCACCCGGCCGCAGGCTGGCGCAGTGACCTTGGCAGACGAGATGTTCCGCGCCGTGCTCGGGGGGGGGCCGAGCAGTTGGGGCGTTTTGACAGAAATAACCTTTGATCTGGTATCCGATAAAAAGTATCCCACCTCGGCAGGGTATTCGCGTACTTATCTCTACGAAAAGGAGGGATTCAGCGCTGCTATGGAACAATTCCGGAAGTGGGCGGAACGCCAGTCAAGCGGTCGACTGCCAAAAGGCATTGATTTCTTTCTTTCTGTCGTATCGGGCGACCGCGAACAATTGCGGCCGGGCGCGCTGCTCGTCGAGATGATGTGCACCGACGAAAATGGCGTGAAGTCCATCAAAACCGTCGTGGACGCAGTTGACGACGCGGTGTCCATCCCGAATCGCATTGCGTCGCATCTATTCAGTCCAATCCAAGGATCGGCGAATCTTTCTGTGATTGCCGACAAAGGCGTTCGAGAAATCGGAGCAGCAGGCCTCCCAGCGAGTGGTCGTGAATTTGATTTGCCGTACAAGAAGTCGCTGCACATCACCATGACGCCGTTCTCACAGGTTTTCTGCGACGCGTTTGTCGACCTCGTCGATACGGTCTTCAACCACTCTAAGCTGAAAGTGGTCGTCCAGGCCGTCATCGGTGGCGGTGAATTCCTCGCCAATGGGAAAAAGAAGCTATCTCACATGCAACGGCGGGACGCTCTCGTTCAACTCGTTTTCGACGTGTTTTATGAGGATGAGGACGGAGTTGAAGCCATTGCCGAGGGCTTTCAGAATCAGATGAAGGGGTTGCTGAACCACTATAGCGACGGCGCCGACATACGCATGCTCTGGGGTACGTTCGAGGATGCGAAAACAAACGGAGCACAACTCGACATGCGCCGCCGGGAAGTTCAGGACTTCTACTACGATTCCCAAGCCGAGTACTCGCAACTCAAGCAGATTAAATCGTCCATCGACCCCAACGATGTCTTCCATACATCCTTTACCGTTCAATAGCCAAGCTGATTGGGCTGGCGGACCGAATGGGCAAACGGTGGTGTGGCGAGGTCGATTGTTGCGCCACACCGTCAGGGCCAATGCTTCTTGAGAATGGGGCCACGGGCTGTTTACGACGCTTCTGTATTCGTTCGGCTGACGAGAAACATATTGCCACGATCTCCTGTCACACGGATCTGCGTACCAACATCGATCATCGGTCCCGTGTCAGAGACAGCATTGAATCGCTCGCCCGCCAATTCGATGGACCCCATCGAACGTAGCGTTGACACGACGACTCCCAGATCCGTCCGTCAGGGTGGGAGAGAGATTTCATCGGGTAATGACGGAGGGGGCAGAATCACCAGATCTCGGTCGGGAAATCCCAGGACAAATTGCTTCAGGATGTAGGGAATCAGCATGAACATTATGCTGATTCCCAGACCGACTGCGTTGTCAGCCGGAATCGAGCCCAGTGAAACGGCCGCGGCCAAAAGAAATACGACTGCCGTGATCGGCAGGGGCTTGGTTCTTGGTGCTTTGTGCTTGGTACCAAGAACCAAGAACTCTCAAACTCAAGTTTTTGACAAATCTCTCTTCGATCAGAAAGAAACCAGCAGTCAGGATGAGCTGAGTTCCGGTCCCATTTTTAACCCGTCTGGAAACGGATTTCATGGAATCTGACAGATTCGATCAGTTAAAAAACGTAACGCGAACCCGCGGTGACCTGAACAGAGTACTGGACGCACGGTGATTCGCTGGCTAGAACTAACAGCAACTGGCTGCGTCTGGAATTATCAGGAGTCTTTGAAAATGAAGCTGACTGCCACCCTGCTGACGACACTATTGTTGATTTCACCGGCAATTGCCGCAAACACACCCGATCCAAATGCGCCTCAAGCCGATGCTGCGGCCGCGGTTGCCAAGAAAAAGCTGACGGTCGCTCATATCGAAATCGGGGGCGGTTACCCTGAAGGAGCCGGAGCCCCGGGCCTGTTCAGTGAAGTGGTGGAAACTCTTGCGACCGCACTGCAGCGGATGGACAAAGCCAGTCGTGATGACGAACTGGAAGGGGTCATCCTGCACATCAACGGGCCTTCGATTGGCTGGGCGAAGCTGAACGAATTGCGGACTGGCATCCAAAAGATGCGTCAAAAGGGTCGCAAGGTCTATGCCTGGATGGAAAGCGCCAGCACCAAAGATTATCTGCTTGCCACCGCCTGCGATGAGATCATCCTGCCGGAATCTGGCATGTTGATGATGCCCGGACTGCGTGCAGAAATCTCGTTCTACAAGAACCTGTTCGACATGCTGTCGATCCAACCGCAGATGTTGCGGGTCGGTGAATTCAAATCGGCAGCAGAACCGTACAGCCGTTCTGAAATGAGTCCCGCGTTTCGCGAAGAAATGGAAGCGATTCTGGATGATTACTACCGACAAATCGTGGAGATGATTGCCCAATCTCGCAAGCTGACCCCCGATCAGGTCAAGGCGGTGATCGATGTCGGGTTGCATTCTGCCACTGACGCCAAGAAGCTTGGACTGATCGATCGCGTCGGGTATGAAGACTCGATCACCGAGCAGATCAAGGGGGATCGGAAGGAAGCAGAAGTCAAGTTTGCCAAGGGATATGGCAAGAAAAAGCTCGACACCGACTTCAGCGGCATCACAGGCATGGCCAAGATGATGAACCTGATGATGGGGGTAGAGCCGACGACGCGTAAATCCACGGCCGCCAAGATCGCCATTATCAATGCCGTCGGTCCAATTGTCTCGGGTAACAGTTCCGCAGACTTCATGGGCGATGAATCGATGGGGTCAACCACGATCATCAAGGCAATCCGACAGGCTCGCGACGATTCCACGGTCAAGGCGATCGTCCTGCGAGTTGACAGCCCTGGCGGCAGTGCCCTGGCCAGTGATTTGATGTGGCATGAACTGGAGACGCTCGAAGGAAAGAAGCCATTCGTCGTCAGCATGGGTGATGTTGCTGCAAGCGGCGGATACTACATTGCCATGGGCGCGGACCGGATCTTTGCAGAGCCAGGAACGCTGACTGGGTCGATCGGTGTCGTCGGTGGCAAGCTGGCGTTTGAAAAGTTCTATGAAAAGATCGGGATCACGACCAGCGTTGTACACCGAGGTAAGAACAGCGGTGTCCTGAGCATGACAACGCCATTTTCGGATGCGGAACGCGAAACAATGCAGAAGATGCTCAACGACATCTACGCTCAGTTCACGACCAAAGCCGCTGCCGGTCGCAAGATGGACGTCGAAAAACTTGAAAAAATGGCACGCGGTCGCGTTTACACCGGGGCTCAGGCTCTGAAGCTGGGGCTGGTCGATGAAATTGGCACGCTGGCAGATGCGATTGCATTTGCGAAAAAGTCGGCCGGACTGGATCCGGAACAGAAACTGGAACGCCTGGACCTGCCCAAACCGATCAGTCCGTTTGAGCAACTATTTGGCCCTGTTGACCCGAGTGCGGCATCTCTGAAAGCCGGGACGTCCGCATGGATGAAACGGCTGCCGCCAGAAGTCGTTGACACCTTGAAGGGGCTGGATGTTTACGAGCTTCTCGCTCGCGAACGTGTGTTGACTGTCATGCCATATCGCATGCTGATCAAGTAATTTCAGCGAGTCGCTGCCCGAAAGATTTGTTCATGCGTATTGGCTCAGTAGCGATTGCCCATCCGATCACTCTGGCACCGATGGAGGAGCATACCAACTATCCGTTTCGGCTGGTTTGCAAGCAACTCGGCGCCAGCCTTGTGTGTGGTGAGCGGGTTGACGCCTGTGATGTCGCCAAGCGAGATCGACGGGCTATCAAGCTGCTGCACACATCCCCGACAGAACGGCCTGCTGTCGGTCAGATCAGTGGAAATGATCCACAAGTCATGGCCGATGCAGCCAAGGTGGTGGCAGAGCAGGGGTTCTCGATCGTCGATCTGAACTTCGAATGTCCGATCCGCCGATTGATCGGTCGTGGAGAAGGGGGAGCCCTGATGGCTGACCCGTCTGCGATTGCCCGGCTTGTCGAAGCCGTGGTTCGAGCCGTCGATATTCCCGTAACCATCAAGATCCGTTCCGGCCCCGATGCTGAACGTGAAACGGCGGTTGAAATCGCGATGCTCGCCGAACAAGCGGGTGCCGCGATGGTGGACGTCCACGCCCGCAGTGTCGCTCAATCGTATGTGGGGGGCCCCGACTGGACCGTCGTCGCACGGGTTAAGCAGGCCGTTCAGATACCTGTCCTGGGAAGCGGTGGCGTCCGCGACGCGGCCGACGCGGTCCGATTTCTGAAAGAGACAGGTGCTGATGGAGTCGCCATCGGCCGGGGCTGTCTGGGTAACCCTTGGATCTTTCAGCAGGCACGAGCACTCGTCACCGGAGGAGCAATTGTCGCTCCTCCGAGTATTTCCGAAAAAGCTCGAGTGGTACTGCAACTGGTTGAAGGAGAGTTTGATTTCTACGGCAACCATCTGGCCGTAAAACGTCTTCCTAGAGTTGCCTGCTACTTCGCGAAGTCACTTCCCAATTTCGCCGAGTTTCGCGATGAGGTTCAGGGAATCAAAAGCGTCACCGAATTCAAACGCCTTGTGCGCGAGTTTTTCCGTTAGTCGAATTTCCCTGAGAGTAGCCTTCATTACTCCGCGTGAAGTCAGCCGTTTCCAGTTTGACGAATACCGCGACTGACATTCTATAAATCATGTCGCGAAATAAATGCCAACATTTCAAATCGCACGTGTCGCGCGAACAGCATGACATCAAGCGGAGCAACGAAGACTATTTTCGGCTGCAGGACGGCACCTTGGATTTACAGAAGCATCGAATGTGGAGAGGTTTGAATCCAGGATGCCGGTCAAGTTGCCCGACGCATGCGGCTCTGGCCATGCATTGCAAACGGGGCTTGCGCCGCAATCACGACTTGCTTCCATTGACCGCCTATCACGTTATCGTACGCAGCGCGCATCTGAGCAGCCGCATCCACATATCCCAACCCCCCAACACCCGTCCCAAGACCTGGAATGGCGATGCTCCGAATTCTGCTCCCTCCCATGCGATTGTGTCTTTGAACCGCCACTAAAGCGGCACGCATGGCGAGATACGCGTTGATGGTCCCAGCGATACTGCCAGGGATCCTCATTGTTGGAGACGCGATCACAAACGGCCATCGCGACGATGTCATCTCAACGACGACTGCCACGCCGACGGGTAATTCGCCACAGTAGTGCTCGGCAATCGCGGCCATCACGCGAGTTTGTGCTTGGCCTCCGTGGAAGTCGTCGATCACTTTGTCGATCCCTCCGCCCATGTTGCCGAAGCTATTGGCTGGGCTGACAATTGCGTCACACGACAGATCAAGCAGATTTCCACAGACGACTTCAACATCGGCAGCGTCGGTAAACGCTTCTGCTATCGCATGCGCCACATCGGAATTCAGGTCGCCGAGGCTGACTCGAAGGGACTCCGAATCGACAGAACCAATTGGCTTAAGGGTTTTCACATGCCACCTGCGTAATCGTGAGGCGATCGAACTGAGCATCGAAGATTTCCAAATGCGAACGACCACGGAAAAAGGTGTCTACGATCGACAACTCGCTTACGATCAACATTCCAACACTATGACCAATGAGTCATTTCGAGTCTAGTTTGCTGTCGAACCTCCCAGGTAACTTGACTCATGCTTGAGCCAAATGACACAGCACATCAAAGCGCTTCATTGTCCATTTGATGCCCCTGCAATTTCATTCACGAGTTGATCGACCACCTCCTCGACCGTGCACATTGTTTCCACCTTCTTCGCCGGGATATTGGCATAGACGGAAAAACGATTACGAATAACTTCTTCCTCATGTTGTTCGGATCGGGCAAACGACCGCAATCGCTGACGACGAACGGTCTCAGCAACACAAACTTCAAAATCGAGTGACGGAAGTAGTACAAAGGTCAACGTTCCCGTTGCAATGTCCTGAAGGCAGGATTTGTACTCAGGATGAATGTCAGAACGGTAAGTCATGAAGCCTGACGAAAGTACAAGCACCGCGTTTGATTCAATCAGTCTGGTCGCTTTGAGGTAGACATTCACGTTCCGCTCGCAGTAGGCGTCGTATCCATGATCACCGATGTAGAGTGAAATGTCGCCGACGTTTTCAATGAATTCCTCGTCCAAGTCAATAAGGGATACGCCAAGCCGACGAGCGAGAATTGCCCCAGCGGTACTTTTGCCTGCCCCTCCTGGTCCGACCAGCCCGATCATTCCAATGGACTTTTCTGTTTTGTTGGTATGTGGATTTGCCATTATCACGAATTTTTCGACTGTTGATTACGGTTCGCGAACCCCGGCGAATGAATTGGGCGTATGCAGGTGCAAATCAAGAGTGCCAGTAATTCAGGGCTTACTTACAATTCTTGTCCAAACATGATTCGATGACCGTCAATCGTCCGGATTCCGAATTCACGCATTCTCCAGTGTTCGTCGCGGAGGTGTTTGATGAATTCGGCGTTCTTACTGCCAAATTCGCGGTAATAGGCGCTGGCGTCGTCGACCACTATGTACGCGAAGTACGAGTGATCGCCGAGATCCCCTGGCGGAATTGATTCGGGACAATGCCCGGCCATGATCTGGCAACCTTCACGTTCAAAGATACGCCAACCGTCGTCACCGATCTCTCGAATCGTAAAGCCAAGGACGCCATGGTAGTAGTCCGCCGATGCCTGCAGGTCCTGAACGGCAAGAACATACATTTTTCGATTGATCATGTGTTCCACCGGTGGTTCGTGAGGCTGATAGCAATTAGCACGGTAACGCGAAAACGAAGGCTCGGCCAGAGGGTGAATCCAGCCTTCCCGTATTCATATGCACCGTCGCTGTAAAACTTCCAAGAGTTTCCAGAGTCATCGTAACATGGCTTGTTGGTGAGCATGGCCATCGGCACGTTGCCCGATCACGCACGGATCAAACCGGACGTCACGCTGTCCTGCTGATTGATCGCTATCGAAACTGACATCTCTTCACCTCGACAATGATCCGCCGCCGCTACAAACGTTAAATCCCCTGCAATCGCTAAAGCCGTTGAAATCGTCGCGGATTCCCCGGAAACGGCATCGCCATCCCAACATCTTCTTTCCTCACCACGGGATTCGCGCGAGACTCTGATTGTCCGCTTGTAGCACCTTTAACTGCAAGTGGGATCGTAATGGGTTCCTGAGTGGCAAAGGTGGGGCCTGTCGACGTCATCCTGCTGAAAATGGAGACTTTAAGCAACGTCTTCCGTCCTTTCCGGAAACCTGTGTTATGTTTGCAACACGGGGTGTGATGACTGGAGAAGACACCCGCTGGTCGCACGGTCCGGCAAACTGTGACACTGGTCGAAGCGAACGATGCAGAGATCTTCGGTCACAGGTTTTGACGGATCCTTGGCTGATCTCGTCGGACGTTTCGGTGGAGCCGGACATGGCAAATTCGGTCAAGACAGGGAATTGAAATGTTTGAATGGACATTGCAACACATCGCATTCATCATCGGTGTTACGGTGCTGACGAGTATCGCGGTCTACACAGACGCGAGAAAGTTTCGCATCCCAAACAAACTGACGATGCCGTTCTTCGTACTCGGTTGGATTTACCAGGTCAGCTTCTGGGGTCTGCCGGGACTCGGCGATGGTTTTCTGGGATTTGTCGTCGGATTTGGAACCTATTTGATCCTGTGGTTTGTTGCCGGCGGCGGCGCGGGTGATACCAAGCTCATGGGGGCACTCAGTGTCTGGATGGGACTGCGACTGACGATCTGGCTGATGATTCTCAGCACACTGATTGTCGTGATCGATTCGATCGCCATCAGCATGTACAAGGTGCTGCGATATGGTGCCAAGAAATGGAAGAAAGAACATCTTGCAACCGGCAAGGTGGATGCCAAAGGGAAGCCTGTCTTCAAGAAGGAAACTCTGGAAGAGAAGCGGGCTCGCCGAATGCTGCCATTTGCTGTCCCTGTCGCGACCGCGACCTGGCTGCTGATGCTGCTGAACGGTGCGGGCATCATCAAGGAAGGTCAACTGGGACCTCAACGAGCCGCCAAGCAAGAACAGGCTCAGGTGGACTGATGAAAAACCGTTTGTCATCCAGAAAACGCCAGCCACCCAAAGGGCGACGAGGTGTGCTCAGCATGGAACTGGTGCTGACGCTGCCGATCCTGTTCATCCTGCTGCTGGGGCTGTTTGAATTCACGATGTTGTTTTACTCACGCAGCCTCATTGTTGAGGCAACGCGAGTTGGAGCCAGAAAGGCCAGCCTGCCCGGTGCTACCGAGCAGTCTGTTCAGGACGATGTGCTGCAGGTACTGAGTCCACGATTGCAGACAGGGATTCAGGTCGGTGTCGATCTGGGCACTCATAGTGGTGATGTCGTGGTTGTCACTGTTCAGACACCCATGAGCTCCGCGTGTCCCGATTTGCTCTGGCCGATCGGAGTCAGTTTGAACGGACGGAATCTGTATTCAGAAACACGAATGATTCGGGAATAGCTGCACGGACGGGCCGCAGCGGCTCGTCGCAATTGGCTGCAGGCACGTCGTCTGCAATAGAGCGTTTAAGGTTCCATACATCCAGGACATGAGTATCAGGGTCGGCATCGGTTTGGCGGGATTGACGGACGCCGTTCGTTGCCGCATGACCTCGAAAATCGACCAGGGGGATTTCAAGTGAAGCGTTTAACACCTGCCGCGTTGACGATGGGAATGTTCGGCATCCTGGGCTTGCTGGTCGTCGGCTATGTTGCCAAGAACCTGCTTGCCACCACCGAAAAGAAGGTCGTGCCAGCGATGCGCGACATTCCAATGGTCATCACCGACATCTCGCCCGGTACAATCCTGACGGATAAACACCTGGGACTCGGCAAGATCCAGGTCGATAAGCTGTCCCGTGAAATGCTGCTGACCAACCGCGTCATCGTCGGTCGTGTCGCCAAGACACCACTGAAAGCTGCAGAACCGATTAAAGCAAACCAGCTTTATCAACCAGGGGAACTTCCTCCATTCGAACTCTCTGGCAAGGGAATGCGAGCCGTCACGGTTCAAGTCACCGACCAGGCCTCCATGGTCGATGGGATGATGAAGCCGGGCGATCATGCTGACGTCCTGTTCACTGCCATGGGTGGCGCCGGCGGGGCAGACACCTTCCAGGGTGGTGTGACGATGCGACTGTTCGAAGGTGTGCGAATTCTGGCGATCAATCGCAGCTTTACTCAAGGAAGCACTGATCGAGGCAACAACAACTTCACACTGGAACTGACGGAAGGTCAGGCCAACGTGATCACACTGGCTCGCGACAAGGGCAAGATCAGCCTGATTTACAATCCCAACGGTAAGGGGAACGGTGGTGTTGCTCTGAACAATGCCGAACGCGTCACCTTCTACGAAATCCTGGGACTCACCCGCCCCAACAAGCCCAAAGAACCGATCCTGACCGAAATCTATCGTGGTGCTGGCCGATCGACGGCGTACTGGGATGATCGAGGTCGATTTGTCGGAACACGCGTTGGTCCAATGCAGACCTCCAATGATCGTGATTACGCGTTGCCTCCAACACTCGGACCATACCCCGGTAACCGAACGAATGATCAGGCACCGGCTCCAGCCCCTGCCCCCACAACGACACCAGCACCCACAACATCGGCTCCTGTGCCGCAAGACAATCCCGATCAGCCACGATCAGTTCCAACGGCGTCTCTGCCACAAGAACTGCCAAACTGAAACGAATGACAACTGAAATGCAACAAGCCCGCTCGCAACCGCAAGCGGGCTTGTCGCCACAGTTGCCACACTCAAGAAATTCCTCCTTGCCTCCTTCGGCCTTGCCCGATGGTAACAGGCCTTTGAACTCCAGAATCATCTGCACCCATGAAACCGCATCGACTTTCCTCGCAGCCTGATGTCCGACGCCAGTTAAAGCGTCGCGGCTTCACCACGCCTGCCGTGGCGGTCGCATTGCTGGTCGTGATGGCTGGACTGGCACTGATTCTCGATCGACTGTGGCTCGACGCCGCAGATCTCGAACTGACGACTGCTGCGGAAGCCGCAGCTCTCGTCGCCGCCGGTGAACTTGCCAACGATGACCTGCTGAAACCCGGCGCTGATCCTCAACATCGACTTGATATGGCTCGGAACTCAGCCACCTGGATCGCCAGCCAGAATCTTGTTGCCGGTGATCCTGTTCAGCTGGACAGCAATCCCGAAGGAGACATCCGACTGGGGAAACTGGTGCTGGACGAGCATGAAAACAAAATCCGCTTCGAAGAAACGGCCATACAGCCAGCAACGGCCGTGGTGACCAGCCTTCGAACGCGACGAACAAGTAACCCCGTCGGACTGTTCATTGCCGGTGTGACCGGTCATGCATCTGGGGATGTTGCAACCCGCGTCGAAGCGAGTGTCGACAACCGCGTGATTGGCATGCGTCCGTTGGCTGGTATTCCCATTCCAGCCCTGCCGATCGCGATCTGGTTGAATGATCCCAGCGGTCAACGGCCGGACACCTGGCAAAATCAGATTGAAGCCCGCAAGGGAGAGGACAAATTCGGCTACGACTGTCTCGGTCACACTGTCACCAGCGGTGCTGACGGGATCCCCGAATTGACATTGCGCAGCCAGGCCCGTGGCAGCAGCCTGAACACGAATGCCGTCGTGGTTGATGTCGGTGCCGGCTTGAGCGACAAGATCCTGGCCGCCCAGTTTGCACACGGCCTCACAACGGAAGACCTGGCAACAACGGGTGGCGAGCTTTCGATCTTCGACTCGTCCCACCAGACGATGCCTGCATCGGGTGAGATTCGTCACGCCGACCGCGTTGCGATGGAATCGATTATCGGTGAACCACGAATCTGTCTGCTGTACTCAACGGCTACGTCCGGAAGTTCAGGGGAAATCACTCAGGCGACCTGCGTCCGGATGGTGGCCATTCGAGTTTTGTCGGTCCACGATCAGTCAGACGGCTCCTGCGAATTTGTCGTCCAGCCCTGCATTATCAAGACGCGTACTGCTGTGCTGGATGCTCCGTACCCGTACACCACCGACGGTGTCGTCCCTGTCAGTCCTTACCTCGAACCTTCGCCGACACCAGCGGCTGGCCCGACTCCGGCAGCAACAGGCCAGGCGGCGATTACGAATCCTGGTCATCCCTACATTTACAAGTTGCACCTGACACATTGATCACCACGTGAGATTGAGATCGAGACTCACTCGACCTTGGCAGATCACACAACGATTCACCCTGACCTCATTCCGCGGAACACACAATGATCGCTGAAACAACTGCTCCACCCGCTCTTGATCCGCGACAGGCCTTCCAACTGCTGAAGACCCGTATTCACCGACAGATGGTGGATGCGATCGATCTTTCGAAGGCGGGCCAACTCCCCGAACGTGAACTTCGCACCAAGCTTCGCGGCCTGGCGACTCACCTGTGTGCTCAGCAGACGGTGAATCTTCCTGCCGACGATCGCGAAGCGATGGTTCGCGAAATCATGGACGAAATCTACGGTTTCGGTCCAATCGAGCCGTTGATGAATGATCCTGACGTCAGCGACGTTCTGATCAACGGGCCCGACAGCGTATTCATCGAACGAAACGGTCTGCTCGAACGTACCGACATCCGGTTCGCGAACGATGATCACCTGATCCACTTCATTCAGCGACTGGTGGGTCGAGCCGGACGACGTATCGACGAAGTTTCGCCGATGGTAGATGCCAAGCTTCCCGATGGTTCGCGTTTGAACGCGGTGATTCCGCCGTTGGCCCTGCGAGGTCCTACGGTGTCGATTCGTCGATTCAAATCGAAGGGTGTGACCTTTGAAGACATGGTACGAACCGGTTCACTGACGCCTGAAATGGCCGACTTCATGGTCGCCTGTGTTCGGGGTCGTATGAACATCGTCGTCAGCGGTGGTACTGGTGCCGGTAAGACGACTATGCTGAACAACATCAGCCGGTTCATCCCTGAAACAGAACGCGTCGTCACGATCGAGCAGACGGCCGAATTGCAGCTTCAGCAGCGTGACGTGGTGGCCCTCGAAACTCGACCACCGAACGTCGAAGGTCGTGGCGAAATCTCGCAGCGCGACTTGCTGAAAAACAGCCTGCGAATGCGACCTGACCGAATCATCGTCGGCGAAGCTCGTGGCGGCGAAGTGCTCGATATGCTGCAGGCCATGAATACCGGCCACGATGGTTCGATGAGTACCGTTCACGCCAACGATACTCGCGATGCTCTCGACCGTATGGAGTTGATGATCGCGTTGTCCGGGGTTGAACTGCCGATGATCGTTGCCCGGCAATACATCGCTTCGGCCGTGCAGATCCTGATTCATATGACGCGACTGTCGACCGGTGAACGAAAAGTGATGCGTATCTCGGAACTGTGCGGTTGCCAGGATGGTTCCTATCAGATCGAAGACATTTTTGTGTATCGCATGTCCGGCGTGGATGCCAGCGGCCGGGCTCGTGGAGCCTTTTATGCCACGGGTTACGAACCGCAGGCCTTGAAGCGTCTGGCCAGCCGTGGCTGTGATATTCCATCGCTGATGTTTGCCGCACGTGAATTGAATTCGACTCGTGAATATCGGCCTCGCTGATTTCCGGAGTTCGGCGGGAATGCCAGTTGCCGTCATGTTGGTTTCGATTGTTATTTCCCGCTTCAGGATTGCTTCAGCAGTCCGGGCGATTTGAATCCAAGACAGAATTTGTTTCGGAAGGAGAGTTCCGATGGCTGCGACCACAGGTTGGCAACCACCGCTGACACAACCCGATTTCTCGGACATCCTGAAAGAGCAGGAGACGTTCGGTACGGGCCGTGGTGAAGGTGCGGCGGATCAGATCAATAGCTGGTTCGACGAACTGATGCTGCAGTCCGGCCTGGGGATCAACCCATCGATGATGGTGGCACTCTGCCTATGTAGCGCAATCACCTTCGGCGGAGCACTGTTCGTCTGGCAGGAAAATCTGCTGACGACAGCCGTGGCCGCTCTCGTGGGATTCATGCTGCCGGTGATCTTTACGATCATGGCTCGGACACGCCGCCAGGACAAAATGACCAGTCAGATCCCGGCGATGCTGGAAGAACTGGCTCGTGCCGCGAAGACCGGTCGTAGCGTTGAACAAAGCATGGCGATGGTTGCTTCGGACACGCCTGATCCGCTGGGAGCCGAATTGAAACTCGCCACAGGACGCGTGGAGATGGGGATTCCGCTGAAGGATGCCCTGCGTGACCTACCACGCCGAACGGGACTGATGACTCTTGGACTGATGTGTATGACGCTGGTTGTGCAGCAGCAGACCGGGGGCGACCTGGTCACGGTGCTGGAACGACTCTCTCGAACTGTCCGCGATCGACTGCTGTTCATGGGCCGGCTGCGAGCCGCCACCGCTGCCAGCCGCGCGACCGCGATCCTGATGATTGTGTTGCCTCCGGCGGTTCTTGCCTTCTTCGTTTATCGCAAACCAACCTACCTGGACGAACTGTTGTCGTCCGCCTGGGGACGTAATTCGACGATCCTGGCCATCTGCCTGGAAATCGTCGGGGCCTTGTGGGTGCTGCGAATCCTGAAGGACAGCGAACGATCGTAATTGTGAACTCGGCAATCCTGAGGTTGCCGGAGTGAGAATCGATAAGACTTACTATCAGATTTCAGATCATCCGAGATGCCCGGTTTCCCGCGAAGCCCGGCAGAATTGAATAATGGCGGGAGTTTGCAATGAACCCAACTTTCTTAGTCGCCTTCTACAGTGCCTGCGGTGTCCTGATCGCCGGTTTGCTGGTCCGCATCTGGTTCAAGAACCGAGTGGCCAAGCGAGCCAGCCTGCCCGCCCCTGTAGTTCAACCGCCGCCACGGCCCAAAGTCACTGATCCGGTGACAATGGTGGCTCCTGCAGCGACGACATTGATCCCGCCACCACCGCCGCCAGTCCCTGCTGCGGCCGAATTGGTTCCTGCCGGTTTTGAACGATCGATTCATAGTGAACAACACATCGCCCCCTCGTCTTCAACGATCCTGCGAGCCTCGGCAATTCCGACATGGGAAGATCGCAGCCTGTTCGAGCACAAGAGTGTTCTGAACAAGCCGAACAATCAGCCAATGCCACGAGTCCTGGCAGCGGATATACCAGGAGCCGACGATTCCGATCGAACGTTTGGCGAAATCAACTCGGCACTGGCCTCGCTGCTTCCAGACACGCCAGAACGTCAGGAAGTCGCTCGCAAAGAATTGAATGCTGCCGGTTACTACAATCCACACGCTCTCGAAAACCTGGCCGCTTTGCGCTATGCATTGATGATGTTGTCCATCCTGGTCTTTGGAGGACTGCTGCTGATCGTGCCGACGCGTCTTGAGCCGGTCATCATCGGTTGTCTCGTCGTCGCACCGATTCTCGGCTGGGCGTTGCCCATGCTGTACGTGCGTCGTAAAGCTGCCGACCGCATCCAGGAAATCGGCCGAGCGATGCCTGATTTGCTCGACATGCTGAACATGTGCGTGAGTCAGGGCCTGACCGTTCCCGAAGCCTTGAAACGCATCCTGCGTGATTTCCGTAATGTCTATCCCGCGTTGACTCAAGAATTGAGCATCGTGATTGAGCAGGCACGGATCAACGACCTGCACACCGCACTCGAAAGCTTCAGTCGCCGAATCGATCTTCCTGAAGTTCACTCGTTTACGTCACTGCTGATTCAGACCGAGCGAATGGGTACGAGTATCTCGGAAGCATTGACGACCTACAGCGATACGATGCGAGAAAGCTTGAAGCAACGCGTCGACGAAAAGGGAAACCGCGCGACATTCCGATTGCTGTTTCCAACGGTCCTTTGCCTGATGCCAGCCGTTTACTTGTTCCTGTTGGGCCCAGCCGTGAATGAACTGTCGAAGTTCTTCAATGAAGGGGGACGGAACTCAGTCGACACAGGAGCCCGAGCGATCCAGCGATTGAATACCCAGCGCGGTATCAACCGACAGAATTGACGGGTCTTGAACCAGCCGATTTGGTAATCGTCTTCGCGAAAACCCGTGGGTTCCTTCGCAAAGCCAAGTCCACCCAAACTCAGAATAAGCGTACGACAACACACGACGCAACGTTTGTCATCGAGCGGTAAGTTGCTCGTGCGCAGACAGAATCAATCGCTCGGTTTCTTCCCAGCCGATGCATCCATCGGTGATGGAGACCCCGTATTTGAGTCCCGACGGGTCGCTTCCGAGTGGCTGATTGCCGGGATTCAGATTGCTTTCCAGCATCAAGCCCACCAGATTCTGGTTTCCCGCCAGTCGCTGTGCGATACAGTCGTTCCATGCGACATTTTGCAGGCGATAGTCCTTGTTGGAGTTCGCGTGGCTGCAATCAACCATCAATCGTGGTGGCAGCTTGGCTTTCGTCAACAGGTCCACCGCTTCGGAAAGGCTTGTGGCATCATAGTTTGGACCTGATCGCCCGCCACGAAGAATCAAGAATCCCCAAGGGTTCCCCTTGGTGTTTACGATGCAGGTCTGTCCTTCGTTGTCGATCCCCAGGAAACTGTGTGGTGATCGAGAAGCGTGCATGGCGTCAAGGGCCACCTGCAAGCTGCCATCGGTCCCGTTTTTGAAGCCAACCGGCATCGACAGGCCGCTGGCCATCTGGCGGTGCGTGGGTGATTCTGTCGTACGAGCCCCGATGGCACTGAGCGACACCAAGTCCGCAATGTATTGTGGCGTAATTGGTTCCAGCAATTCTGTTGCCGCCGGAAGTCCCATGTCGGCTACTTCCAGCAGGACGCGTCGGGCAATCCGCAACCCCGTTCCGATGTCAAACGTATCGTTCAGGTGTGGATCGTTGATGAGTCCTTTCCATCCGACGGTCGTACGTGGCTTTTCGAAATAGACTCGCATCACGATCAGAAGTTGGTCTTTGACCTGATCGGCCAGTCCTTTCAGTTTTCGAGCGTAGTCCAGGGCCGCTGCCTGATCATGGATCGAACAGGGGCCGACGACGACGATCAGTCGTGATTCTTCGCCACTGATGATCCGCTTGATCGATTCGCGGGTATCGATCACGGTCCGGACAGCGGCATCGGTGATATTTTCTTCGAGTTTCAAGTACCGCGGGGAAACCAGAGTAACGGTCTCACGGACGTGTACATCTTGCAGGGGTTGCATTGTCGCAGGGGCAGCCATGATCTCTCTCGGCCCAATTCCGGGCAGTTTTCAATACGGGTCCAGAAGTATATTCGTGTCGGTGAAGGCTCGCCATTGGCGCGGCCGAAAAATGGGACTGTTTCCTCTGAATCGTCTACACTTCCATCACACCCCCGGTTTTCCTACACTCAAGCTCGCGCGGTCGGTCCCGTTGGATCGATTTTGACGCCTATTTCGTTTCCCAATCCAAGGAGTTTCTCGTCCATGACCGAGCAGAAGGCCACCAACGTCACCTGGCACGAGCATCAAGTGTCGAAAGACGAACGGTTCAAACTGAATGGACACAAGGGGGCCGTGCTCTGGTTCACCGGATTGTCCGCCTGTGGCAAAAGCACCATTGCCAACGCTGTCGATTACAAACTGTATCTCGCCGGAAAGCACAGTTTTGTGCTGGATGGTGACAATATCCGTATGGGTTTGAACAAGAACCTGGGCTTCTCTCCCGAAGACCGAACGGAAAATATCCGCCGGATCGGCGAAGTCGCCAAGTTGTTTGCCTACTCCGGAACATTTGCGCTGACCGCCTTCATTTCTCCGTACCGCGACGATCGCAACAAGGTGCGTGAAGTGCTGGGTGCCGGCGAATTCATCGAAATTTACGTCAACGCCTCGCTGGAAACCTGCGAACAGCGCGATCCCAAAGGCCTGTACAAGAAAGCCCGCGCTGGCAATTTGCCGAACTTCACCGGGATTTCCGCCCCATACGAAGCCCCAGAAAACGCCGAACTGGTGCTGGATTCGGACAATAAAGGAATCGAAGCCCTGGCCGATGAAGTCATCGCCTACCTGCAAAAGAATGGCTATCTAAGCGTCTGATCTCCTGTCCTTGCTCGATCCCATTGGCGGGCAACAATTTCGATCGACGACAAGCCGGATTCCGTCCGGCTTGTTCATTTTGGCTTCCCATCTAACTGCCAATCCGCACGAACGGCCTGTCCAACACCGAATTATCAGATATCAACGATTGGATTTCGCAGGTCACTTGACGTTCGCGACGTGATCGGCGAAACTCCCCCTCCCTTTTCGGGACGCCACCCGCGCCCTGAGAATCGTCTGTGAGGCCAGGTAGCTCAGTTGGTAGAGCACAGGACTGAAAATCCTGGTGTCGCCGGTTCGATCCCGGCCCTGGCCATTCTTTTCATTCGCGTCGGATGATGGGTGGTGTCGCACCTAGGGAACCGTAGATTCCAGACGCTACCGCGTTTCCCGTCTGTCGAATCTCGGAGTGGGTTCTCAATCGTTGACGAAAGAATCGTTCGATGAGATTCCGGGGCACATACAAGATCGAAGCACAGCCTGAACCGCTGCGACTGGTGTTCAGCACTCCACGGCCCATTCGTTAAAGCTAATGGACTTGGACGATTGCTATAATAAAATTAGTAGCAGTCAGTTACCAAAAGCTTGAGAGGACAGTCATGTCGCCCAACCCACTTTCCTCCGACGATCAGCGAATTGAACAATTGGAATCGTCATTCGTCGCCTCATCTGGAACGGCGTTTTCCAACGCCTACGACCTTGCAATCAAGGCAGGGCTGAGTGTGGTCGTTTCCGACAATGGAGCGATCTTTGAGGTCTTTCCTGACGGTCAACGCAGGCTCATAAAGACCATCACTCCGCCGTCGCCGGATCAGCCGGGGCGAAAGATGAAACTCCTGTGACGTTCGCCACACCGCGACTGCGGATGTTTGCGGGACCAAACGGTTCTGGAAAAAGTACGCTGAAGTCAATGTTGCCAGCGGAACTACTCGGCATCTATCTCAACCCAGATGAGATCGAAGCCAAGGTTCGCCTGCATAAAATTCTGTCGATTGCAGACTTCGGTGTCACTCCAGACATCAGCGTTGACGCCAGGATTTATGCCTTTTTCAATCAGTCGAAGTTCCTCCATGACGTGGGGCTCTCTGAAGAAGTCGGGAAATTGAGGGTGACTGACGGCCAGATCGATTTTAGTGACGTCATGGTCAATTCGTATTTTGCGTCCGTCGTTGCAGATTTTCTGCGTCAGGAACTGATGAAACAGAAAGTCTCATTCACGCTTGAGACGGTGATGTCCTCACCAGACAAAGTACGCCTGTTGGAAAGGGCACAACAACTCGGCTATCGAACTTACCTGTATTTCATCGCGACCGACGATCCGGAAATCAACATTTCTCGCGTGCAGAACCGAGTGAAACAGGGTGGTCATCCGGTTCCTGAGGATAAAATTGTCCAACGCTATCACCGCTCTCTTGAGTTGCTGATTGACGCGATTCGTTACTCAAATCGGGCGTATGTTTTCGATAACTCGGGCCACAATCAGAATCGCACATGGCTCGCAGAAATTACGGATGGGGTGATGCTGGAAATCAAGATCGACCAGCTTCCTGCGTGGTTTATCAAATCTGTGTTGGAGAATAGCAAAACCAGTTTGATGGAGCAGTGACGCAAGCCTCTGCCGGAGGTCATTGATCACGAAGCCTGCTAAAATGACTGCAAATCATCTAATCATCGTGCCGCCGACTCGATCGCTTCGCGGAAATCAGTCCGAGATTCCAAACATCTGTCGATCGTGAATACGAGATCCGGTTGGATGGTCGAATTTCATCATGATCCGTTCCTGAGACACTTCTGAAATGAAGCATTTCGCGAGTCACTTTCGGAAAAGTGATCTTCCCAGCAATCCCAGTTTGGCCGCAGACTGATAGAATCCCATTTGCGGGTTGTGGCCCGAAAATGGCAGTTTGTTGGCGGTGGCAGGGCGTGGCAGAGAGTCTGCTCCCGATTGAGTGAGACGAGGTGTGGTTGATGCCGAGAGAGCAGCAAAACGCGGCGGGCGCCGGTGACGCCTCGGGCGAATACGAAATTGATCAGGCGCGCGATCTCGTGAATCAGGTGATTCAGGGAAATCGAGAAGCGATGGCGGAACTGTTTTCGCTCTATCGTCCCCGTCTCTGGCGACTTGTTGCGTTTCGACTTCATCCGCAACTGCAAGGACGGATCGACGCCGACGATGTCCTGCAGGATGCTTGGATGCGTGCGATCGATCGGATTGATTCCTTTCTGAAAGATGCCGTCGCATCCCCCTTTCTGTGGTTTCGAACGATCGTCAGTCAGACACTGGTGGATCTGCATCGATTTCATATGGGGGCTCAAAAGCGTTCGGCTGCTCGTGAATTTTCGATTGATCGTGGCTGGAGTAACGAATCGACATCGTCAGCGATGTCGTTCCATCTTCAGCATCCCTCGAAATCACCAAGCAGTACGCTTGGTCGTGTCGAACAGGCACGTCAACTGGAATCAGCACTGCAGGGGATGAGCGAGAATGATCGCGAAGTCCTTGCGCTGCGTCATTTTGAAGAGCTCAGCAACACCGAGACAGCACGAGTTCTGAATATGACTGAGCAGGCGGCCAGTGCTCGTTATATCCGAGCTCTGGCACGACTGAAGCAGGTGCTTGAAGTCCTTCCCGGCGGATTTGATGGGGCGCTTCAGTTTGGAGTCCCTCGCCGTTCCGATCCCCCGGCAGGTTCAGCAGGGCAATCATGAATGAATCGAACGGCGATTCTGAGCCGATGCTCGAGGGGTTTCCGGTTCCCGTCGATTCGGGACTTCAAGCCCGCGACAATCTGGAAGTCCTGCTGAGTCAGTTTGCGGACGAAGTGCGCGGTGGAGCCATGCCCTCCATCGAAGATTATGCAGTCCGCTATCCTCACCTGGCCAAAGATATTCGTGATTTGTTCCCGCTGGTCTTCAGCCTGGAACGATGGAAAAATGACAAAGAAGTCGAATGCCTGCGTCGGAATGTCCCCGAGGAATTCGATGTCAAATCGTTTGGTGATTATCAGGTGACCCGTGAACTGGGCCGAGGTGGAATGGGGGTGGTCTTCCACGCTGTTCACACGCGATCCCGTCGTCCCGTCGCTGTGAAGCTGCTACCCTGGAGGTATGCGGCGGATATGTCTCGTTGGCGTGAACGCTTCCATCGTGAAGCCACCACCATTGCGGCTCTGCGCCATAAAAACATCGTTCAGGTTTTCTCCTTCGGACAGCATGAGGGATATTACTACTATGTGATGCAGTACGTTGATGGTGTTGGCCTCGATCAGATTATCGAACGATTGCGAAAGTCATCGCGCCCCTGCCAGGTCGCAGATCTGATCGCCAGAAATCATTCCGAATCACAGGCGAAACCCGCCAGCAGCCTGGTCAGTGACGATTCTTCACATGGAGAACTCGTGCTGATGCGAGATTCCTGGCGAGGATTTGCCCGGCTGGGAGAGCAGGTCGCTCTGGCGTTGTCTCACGCACATCAAAATGACGTTCTGCACAACGACGTGAAGCCATCGAATCTGCTGGTCAAATTGAATGGCCAGGTCATCGTCACTGACTTCGGAATCGGGAAGATGGACGATGACGAGACCGGGGTTCAGGATGACGCCCAGGTGGGAACACTTCGATATACGGCGCCCGAACGCCTGAGCGGAAAGGTCAACCCGAAGTGCGATGTCTACGCTCTGGGGATCACACTGTACGAGTTGGTAACGCAGGTCACGCCATTTGAAGCCATCAATCGCGCCGATCTGCTGGATCGAATTCAACGAGAAACGTTGCGGCCTCCGATTCAAATCGTCCCCGATATTCCTTATCCGCTGGAGACGATTGTCTTGAAGGCCTGTGCCAAAGATCCACTAGAACGGTACGAATCAGCGATCGACCTCGCTGATGACCTCAGACGATTCATCAATGGCGAACGTATTCATGCGACCCGTCCGACACTGCTGCAACGAGCCCTCAAATGGTACAAATCACGTAGCTCGATTCGGTCACAACGTCCCACTGATAACAGTTGAGGGATCACCAATGCCACGTCGCGGTGAAATGCCAACGGTTGAACGAGGGAAACTTCTGTCTCAGGTTTCTTCGTTGATCTTGCTTGTAATCAGCATTGCCGTTGTGCCATGCCAGGGAGCTGAACCGCAGCCAGGACCGGGGTCATTTGATTCGGTGTCCGCAATCCTTGAACAACGTTGCGTTCGCTGCCATTCCACGTTCAAAGCCAAAGGAGGCCTTTCACTGGTTTCGCGCGACGCAATGCTTCGCGGGGGTGAATCAGGCGGCGCGATTGTTGCGGGAAAGCCGGAACAAAGCCGGTTGATCGAGATGGTATCCGGGAATAAGCCTCTGATGCCGGCCGAAGGGGTTCCGCTGACGAAGGGCGAAGTTGAACGACTGCGAGCCTGGATCGCGGCAGGTGCCAACTGGCCCCAGAACGTCGTCTTGAAAGAAAGAACTGCGGACGGACGCGATTGGTGGGCGTATCAGCCCATTAAGCGTCCGTCCCTTCCTGTCATTGCGACACATTCTGGAACCCGGAATGAGATCGACCAGTTCATTCTGCAGCGACTCGAACAAAGTGGTCTCACAGCTTCGCCGGAAGCGGACCGGCGAACCTTAATTCGCCGTTTGTCGTTCGATCTGTTAGGGCTGCCTCCGTCGCCCGACGACATTGAGAAATTCCTGAACGACTCTGATCCGATGGCGTACGAACGACTTGTTGATCGTATGCTGGATTCTCCGCAATTTGGGGAGCGCTGGGCGCGTCACTGGCTGGATATTGCTCACTACGCAGATACTCACGGCTTTGAACGCGATCAGCGGCGTGACAATGCCTGGCGTTATCGAGACTGGGTGATTCGAGCACTTAATTCCGACATGCCTTACGACCAGTTCTTGCGAGATCAGGTGGCGGGCGATGTCTTGCGACCGGATGACCCCGAGGCCGTCGTCGCCGCAGGGTTTCTGGCAGCAGGCCCATGGGACTTTGTCGGCCAGGCAGAAACACCCAGTCCCGTGCTGAAGCGATTAGCCCGAGCAGACGATCTGGATGACATGGTGACCCAGGTCATGACCGCCTGTTGCGCCGTGACAATCAACTGTGCCCGCTGCCACGATCACAAGCTCGATCCCATTTCGCAGCGTGAATACTATGGACTATGGGCGGTGTTCGCAGGAGTCAAACGCGGTGATCGCGATGTCAGTGCCAATGAAACTCGCGAACTGGCGGAACGTAAACAGAGGCTTAATGCCGAACTTCAGAATATCCGGCTGAAACAAGCTCGCCAGACAGGTCGCCATCGTGACCTGGCGGATATCGTGGGTGGTGGTGATGGACTGGGAACGGGCAAGCCGGGTGATGGGATTGATCCTGTTACCGGGAATCCTCAAGTGGCAAACCGAGGATTTCTGGAATGGGCTAAACCAAACGTTTTCGCACGATCAACGGTGAAGTTCGTCGACGGAGTTGTCATTCCCGACCTTTCCACCGATGGAACGCAGATCACATCGACCGGGCTCAAGATTCCGAAGGCACCTCGCACGTCAGGGCAGGTCTGGGACGCGATTCGAAACGGGCCGGTCAATTCGCAATTCTCGACGAAGCTCGATGGTGTCGATTATGCCGCTGAGGGGCATACGCTTTTGTCTCTGCATGCGAACGTCGCGATCACGTTTGACCTCGCCGCACTTCGCGAAGCAGGTGCACCTGCGGAAATGAAGTTTACGGCCACTGCGGGCTACTTCGGCCAGACACCACGAGCGGGTGCCAGCTATTACATCTATGTCGATGCTGAGCTGAAGGGAGACCGAAAGAATATCGGACGCGACGACGGCGGGATTTCGGTCGAGGTTTCGTTGCCATCCACTGCGAGGTTCCTGACGCTGATGTCGACCGATGGTGGAAACGGGATTGGTCATGATCAGATCTGTTTCGCCGATCCATGGTTGATCCCTGCCCAGCCTCCAGCCCTGTCCGAGGAAGAAAAGGGAGAACAAGCACGCCTGGTCGCCCGACGTGCCGAAATCGAAGTGGAACTCAAGTCTTTTCCGGTCCCTGCGAAGGTCTATGGCGCGATCGCCGAGACACCGCCGACAGTCAAAGTGCTGGTCCGCGGTGACCCTGAACAGGCCAAAGACGACGTTCTGCCCTCTGCGATTTCCTGTGTCAGTGGGCTGAAGTCGGAACTCGCGACCCAGATATCCAGCGACGCAGAACGTCGGCGGGCATTCGCAGACTGGGTGTCATCTCCTGTAAACCCGTTGACGCGTCGAGTCATCGTCAATCGGATCTGGCATCATCATTTTGGAGCGGGGATTGTCGAGACCCCCAGTGACTTTGGTGTGGGAGGAAGTCTGCCGTCGCATCCGGAATTGATGGATTGGCTCGCCGAAGAACTTCTCGTTCGCAAGTGGTCGTTGAAAGCGATTCAACGTCTGATTTGTACAAGTGCCACTTATCGACAGCAATCTGCGGACAGGTCTGATCCAGCCCGACTAAAAGCTGCAAAAATCGACGCGGGAAACAGACTGTTGTGGCGAGCCAATCCACGTCGCCTGGATGCGGAATCGCTACGTGACGCCACTCTTGCGGTCAGTGGGAAGCTGAACTCCACGATGTTCGGCCCAGGTTATCGCGACTTCGAGTACCAGGAAGAATACGCCCCCGTCTATCGGTACATCACACCCGATGAGTCAGCCTTGTGGCGGCGGAGCATTTATCGATTTGTTGTTCGCACGACGACTCATCAATTCCTGACGACTCTGGATTGCCCCAGTCCGGCGAATCTGGTTCCGGCTCGCAATACGACAACCACAGCGCTGCAGTCGCTGGCCTTGCTGAACAATGATTTCATGCTGCGACAGAGTGACTACTTTGCGAAGCGGATCAAGACGGATAATACGTCGGACGAAGTCGCCATTCGTAACGCATTCGTTCTGGCATTTGGGCGCCTTCCTTCAGCAAGTGAGGCGACAGCCGCAGCGTCGCTGGTTCAAACTCGCGGTTTCGGGCCGCTGTGCCGCATGCTGCTCAATGCCAATGAATTTGTCTATGTGGACTAGTGTGTCGTCCAGACTAAATTCGGGGGGGACGACGGACTAGCCCTTCTTCTTGCGGTTTGAGGCCTGCAAGCGACCATCAGTTCCCACAGTGTAAATGCCGCCAGGTTTATGTAACCCGTCCACCAGTGTTACCAGCATCTTCGAAAGGACAAACCATTCAAAACAACCCATGATGGCACAGACGACAGTTCCAATGATCAACGGTCCGACAGCACCAAAGGTGATCCCTGGTTCAAGAATTGAAAGCGTCGGGTCCACCGGGTGAATGTGAACGACGACTCCGTTTCCCACCGCATAGCGATTCAAGGCCTCGGTCGCATCGGATTGTTTTTCAAGAGGGATATCGGCAACCGCAATTCGATGTCCTTCATATTTTTGGCCGTCAAGTTCAAACTCGTACGTGAGTTTCGGGCTCCAGACATCTTTCGAAACTTCCCGTCGATCTCGAACGACATTTCCATCTCGATTGTCCGTTGAGTGCGATTGCGAGGAAAAAGTCATGTCTGACTCGCTCACGGTACCTGGCACTTGTCGCCAGTTCTCTGACTGCCACGCTTCCCAGGTCTGGTTAACCCCCACGCGAGCAATAGCGATTCCGCCGAGAAAACCCAATGCAAGCACGATTGAAGCCAGCACACGCACTCGAAAGACCACCTTGTCGACGGTCGCGGCCAATTCCAAGTCTGGCTCATATTCTACTGTAATCTTTGCAGGATTCTTTTTTTTCCTCATTCTTGAATCTCACAGCAGTTGAGGCAAACCACTTCTGTTATTCAAAGTGTCACCGGATGCAGTTCGTCACCGCAGTAATATCAGCGGTGAAGGGAGATACATCAGCAGTACTCCCACGCCGATGACAAACGCGACAATAGACAACCGCTTGCCGATTTTTCCGACACTTGCGTTGCCGCTCTTCAGTTCCTTGCGTGATCGAGACAGCCCGACAAATGACAATATCGTTGCAGGGCCACCGATGACACCGATCAAAATCAGGTTAAAAAATCCCTGAAAGAACTGAGATAACGGATCACCTGTGCCGAGGGGATCAAGAAACGGAATCACTGCGAGCCAACCCAGGCACCCCAGTGCCGGGTAAACGATCGCCGAATTTCCAATCTGAAACCGCGAGTCAGGTTCTGCATCAGAATTTTTTTGAGTTGGTGCGTTTGCCGTTTCATGATCCATACCGGGACCTCATCAATTCCAGAATTGAAATTGGTAATCGCACACTAACGACTGCCCGCGAATCGGGATTCGACGCAAGATTACTCGGTCACACCTCCAATTTCCAAGTCGATGATCACGTATTCAAGTCGTCGAATCATCGAAGCAGGGGTTGGAGAAATCTCGATGATTCGCATGAATCGCTCGATAAGTTGGCGGGTTCCAGAAGCTCTTGACGAGTTCCAGAGTGCGGTCGGTCAACAGATTTTCGCTCGTTTGTTGACCGTTGAACTTCGCTCACGGTCCTGGAGGAAATCTATCATGCGCCTGCCATTCATCATTGTTTCGGCTTTGGTCTTCGTTTGTCTGACGGGGGGGATTCAACGAAAGTCGTATATCGGTTCCCTCATCTCATTGGATGGCGGGCGTCTGGCGGAACGAGATGGCCGATTGATCCTGTTGACTGGGCGCGGTGGAATCGTACCTCGAATGGACGGGGTTTCACTCTGTGGGGAGTGGCGTGTCGGGACTCCCTATCTGGAATCGGGAGGCAAATTTCTGACGCTCGAACAGACCGAACAGGGAATCGATCTCTCGCTCGGCCCAAAGGGAGATTCTGCCAGATGGGTCATTGAAGTGCTGCAGATAAAGTCGCTGAAGTCAGACGGTAAAAACCGCGAAGGGAATTCGGGGGCCGTCTTTCGATTGCGAGTCTTCGATGGTCGCTACAAGGGCTGGTATCTGGCTGCGACAGAATTAAACAAAGAGCAATTAAACTCGCCGTTGAATGCCCCGCTGGTTCGTGAGTTTCGCGTCGTTGAGGATCCAAAGATGGCCCTGTCGTTTGATTACGTTGACACGAGTTATTCGGTCCACCATAAATGAAAATTCCTATCGGAATCCTCTGGCATGCACCCGGATATCGCTCCAAATAATGCTCGCTGGAGTCCAATACGCTTCGGGTCAACGGCGCGAGCGGTTTGGCGATACCACTCAGCATGTACGTGCTTCAGCATGCCCCGACAACACCGTGTTCAAGTCTCAGTGTCACGGGGCACATTGGAAGTCTCTTGCGAGCATCATACTATTCTTCGGAAACGGTCTTCACCCACTGCATCAGTTGCTGGAATTGATACGCAAATGCGGGTTCGTCGCAACCCATGGGGCTCTTGAAGAACGATGCCAGGTGCGACATGACTCCCGATCCACCTCGACGCGCTTCGCGTTCGGTCAGCCGGATCAGATCGATCACGAGTGGCGCTGCCAGCAGCGAATCACACCCCTGCCAGATGAATTGCAGCACCATCGGGGTTCCCAGGAAACCCTGGAAATGAATGTGATCCCAGGCGGTCTTCCAGTCTCCCATCGACTCGATGTACTCGATCGAAACGAGTGACTGTGGTTTATAGCCCAGGATCTCGGTCAGCAGGTGGTCCTTGGATTTGACCTTGTTGGCCTTGTTGACGGGGTCATCCAGAACCTTGCCGTCGAGGTTTCCGAAGATGTTATGGCCGACCCAGCTCATGACCTTCAGGTTACGGGCGGCAAACATCGGGGCCAGCACAGCCTTCATCAGCGTTTCGCCGGTCTTGCCATCGCGTCCAACATGGACGACCTTCTGTTGCAAGGCGTATTCGTAAAGGCCGGGGAGATCAGACCCGATTGACGGGGTGAAGTTCACGAACGGACTACCGCTTTGCAACGCAGCGATGGCGTAGAGCGTGCTGGCCGGAAGAGGCGATGCGGCTTTGCCTTGCAGCGATTTCTGGATGTCAGCCCAGCTCCAGGAACGAATGGCATCGGGCGGCGGCGGTTCGGTCGACGAAACATTAACAACGATGACTCGATCGAGTTTCTCGCGCGTCTTGAATTCGGAAATGTCCTTGGCCAGGCGAGCGACCGCCTGAGCAGCCGTTTCCTTACGAGTCTTGGCTGCGGCAGGGCCAGCCAGGGCATCGATTGTCGCTCCTACATTCACCAGGGTTCCGGGGCGGATATTCTTGTCAAACTTGGCAAGCTGGGAGGCGATTGCAGTGAGTGCGGTCGCACTGAAGACGTGCGATTTTTCCAGCAACACCTGAGCTTCGGCCGAGTAGGTCGTTTCGCGGATTTCGTGGCCGCCGATGACAAGTTCTTCCCAGCCAACGAGATCGAGCGAGGCGAATGGGGGCAGTGAACTGACCAGTCCGGTCGTGTCGGTTAATCCTTTGCGCAAGGCACACAACCCGACGACGACTGTCGTTGCCACACCACCCCAGGCTCCGACCAGCCAGACTCCAACCTTCCGCTTTGCCATCCGATTGCCTTCCACAGCTTCAATTCATGGTGCATCTTCGTCGGGAAAAATCGACGCGAGTCCGTAACTCTAGCAGAGGCTCGAACTCATCGCGAGTGACTGATTCCACCAGATTTGGCAGATTTGTCAGACGGCCGGGGATGCTCGAAGCAGTACACCTGAGGCAGTCTATCGGATGTAAACTTCAATCGGCTCAGTCGAACGCAAACGGTCGACGATCATCAGGCCTCGTTTCGGCGAACGTGCGATGCTGATTTCGTCGATTAGCGGCCGCTCGTGTGTGATATCGGTCCAGCGGATGTTGACCTGAACTCCGTTCTTAGCGAGTTCATTGGTCAAGTCCACAGGGTCGGTCGACTGAGTTGCTCCCAGGTAGTTCGAAAGATTTCCGCAGACGTATGCCAGGTAGAGGCCTTCGTGATACTTGTTGCTGGCACAAATCTGATGGCCAATCCCCGTTGCGTCCAGGCGGCGTGCAAGTTCACGATAGGCCGCTAGAGACGTGGATTGTGGATGTTTTACGGCGACCATGCCAATGCTGTAAACATCAACGGCAGCGAACACGAAGCATAGCATTATCGAAGTCAGTGCCAACGACCGTTCTGATCGCTGAAAGATTGGAAATCGTTTCGTCCATCCAACTCCATCCTGTACTGCAGTCGCCTGAATCAAACCCGCTGCGGCGAAGCACATCAATGGAGCCACGACTGGGACGATATAGCGGGTTTCGAGATTTACAGTCACATATCCCGAGCAATAGACCGCAGCGGATAGCATTGCCCATAAACCGATCTGATGGCCCGGTTGGTCGAACTTTCGCAATCCACGTCTGCCGATCAAAATGGCCAGTGACATTAGTAAAAGCCAACCGGGAATCAGACCTGCGCAGTTTCCTGAATTGTGAATGATCAATCGAATCTGGTGCCAAAAATTACTGAAGCTGCTGAATGGTGACGATTCCTGTGCAATCACGGGTTCCAGAATGTAGTCCCGAGCCAATGGTGGATGCCATAAGAGATCTTTTCCAAAGCTTTCAGGACCAACATTTGCGTGATTGGCCCGGCCGGCATTGGTATATGTCAGACATCCGTATTTGTGTGTCAGCACAGCGACCCACGGTCCGGCAATGATCCCAAGGCCGATAGTCATGGAAACTAATGCTGTGCCCATCGGCACTCGCTGCGGCAATCCCTTCATTCGCGAGGAAAAGACTCCGTTGATCATTGCGATCGCGACCAGTTGCGCGATGCAGAATGGCAACATGTACGCCTTCGCAAGATACGCGAAGCCGGCTGTCGCACCTGCCAGAAAGTATCTCATCACGGGGTGAGACTGTCTTGTGTCCGTGAGAATTACGAAATACCAGAAAACAATTGCGCACGCGAGTAGATCGGGATTCAGTAGATACGTCGAAAACCAGATCGCCTGAATCGTCGCACACGTCATGATTCCATGCGTCAAGATACGGTTTAGCAAATCAGACTGAGTAAAGAATCGGCAGGCCAGTCGATGAATGGCGAAGATGTAACAAACTCCACTGGCAATCAAAATCAGTCGTCCGGCAATCAGATCGGGTATTCCCAGTCCCATCAGAGGGACCATCAGCCACGAAAATAAAGGTGACCAGGAGCCCGTGATCGATGTCTGTGGCGCAGTCATGACGCGCTGGGCCACTGTCGAATAGGCGACGAAATCGGCATTGATGTAGTCTGCCTGACAAAACGAAATTACGCTGGCAACAAACACAAATAGAACCAGCGGCACGCGAAGGCCTGCTTGATTTGCCACAATTTTTCGTCCAGATTTCGAAGGGAGTCTAACACGAGCGCGAATGCGAGATCCGATGACTTCTGCAGGAACCTGAAGTTTCCCTGAAGCCCGACGAGATTACGTGCGATTGTGAAATCCAATCAAGAGGAATCTCGCGTCAACCTTACGAAAAAAGGGCAGGCTTACGAGAACGTCATTCATATCACCGATCCGCCCGGTGTCGTGGCACTTGAGCCGTTGTTTAGACGCTGTATTCTATCAATGAACGGAATGTGATGATGACTCGACTCGTGATGCGGCGGGATGATTCTGCGATGAATGCGACTGGATCTGAATCGATTGAAAGTTCTTCTCATCAATTGCCAGCAGGGTGGGTTGAGCATACCCAAATCATGTTGGATTCGTATCGACATTGGACAGGCCGTGAACTGATCCCGCGAATCGGGTCTGCTATGGAACATGCGATCTCGCTGAACCAAGCCGCGTTTGTCGTGGTGTCACATGGGACTCAGGCCGATCCGATCCTGAACTACGGAAACCAGACGGCCCTTTCCCTGTGGGAAATGTCCGTTGAAAGACTGATTCAGACGCCGTCGCGTTTGACGGCCGAGCCGATGCATCGGGACGAGCGGGCTCGGCTGATGGAACGAACGACGCGTGAGGGATTTGTCGACGACTATCAGGGGATTCGGATCAGCAGTACGGGCCGACGATTTCGCATCGATCAGGCAACCGTCTGGAATCTGATGAATTCCTCCGGGCAACTCGTTGGCCAGGCGGCAACCTTTTCGGAATGGCGATTTCTGGAATAGCAAGTTGCCAGCGACGTTCGGCTACCGATGAACATCGATGCGAATCAGACCGCGTCCTTCGCGTGCGACGTAATAGCCTGCAGTGACATTGGGACATCGGTCGACATGCCCGTCAGGCCAGGTCAGTTCTAACATCTCAAACGATCCACGCGAACTCAGGCCGAGATGCAGTTCAAGTGCCGAAGCCGATTGAAAGCTGCCACCTCCCACCAATTCCTGCATCAGGACAGGAACAATACCTGTTGCGACAACGCGAACGCCTATGCCACTTCGAGGAGACAGGGAACGCCCAACCGGCTTAATGATGACACTTGTGCCAGGCGAGGGAGTATCGTTCAGCAGCAATTTCGAGGGGTCGATCTGGTGAGCCACGACCAGATCGAGATCCCCATCTCGGTCGACGTCACCAATAGCAGTTCCGCGCCCGACCCACTCTGAGCGAAAGTACGGATCTGAATCCGACGCGAGATCGCGATAGTGTCCGTGTCCATCGTTTCGGAAGAGATGGGGTCGCATCTTGTAGGGCTCCAGGCCCGTCCAGGAGCGGTCTTCGATATGGCCGGTTGCGACAAACAGATCGAGCCACCCATCGTGATCGATATCCAGAAACTCCGTTCCGAATGCGAGCGTGCTGCGGCTGGGGGGCCCCAGTCGTGAAGCGAACGACGCGTCGGCAAAACCGGTTCCTCTCAGGTTTCGAAAAAGTGTGTTGGTTTCGAGGTAAAAGTTGGTGACGAACAGATCAATCCAGCCATCTCGATTTTCGTCGCCGTGCGCAACACCCATTGCGGCTGTGGCATGTCCATCACCATTCAGCGCGACTCCAAATTCGGCCGCTCGCTCTTCGAAGTTCGGCACTTTGGATTCGCCCGACAAATGATCCTGATTCCCCATGTTCACATAAAGAAAGCATGGTGTACCGTCGTTGGCGACGAACAGATCCGGTCGGCGGTCACCATTCACGTCACAGGCAACGACACCCAGTCCTTTACCATCACGTCCAGTAATACCCGCGTCACGCGTGACGTCAGTGAAAGCACCTGAACCGTTGTTGATCAGGCAGACATCGTCAACGGCGGGGAACAGCGTCGGAGAACATTGTTTTGTCCCGGTTGGGCTGGCTGGTTCGCGACAGATCTTTGGGGGATCATCAGTAGCATCGACGTATCCCGCCACAAACAAATCGAGAAGTCCATCGCCATTTAAATCGATGAAAGAAGCACTCGTTGACCACGTATCCACAACAGTCCTGGTCGATTCGCCAACTTCTTGAAAGGTTCCGTCACCATTGTTCTTCCAGAGTGATGAACGGCCGTATGCGGTCACGTACAGATCTGGAAATCCGTCTTCGTCGATATCGCCGACGGTTGCTCCTGTGTGGTAACCGAAGGACTGTAATCCGGCAGGGCCCGTGACGTTCTGGAATTGAAGTCCCGAAACATCGACGTTGCGGAACATCGCGTTGGAAAACTCTTGCGACTTTTCACGACGAGGCAGGCGACATCCTTGCGGAAAGTAAACGTCGAGGCGACCGTCCAGATCGTAATCAAAGAGCGCGACACCCCCTCCCGGACCTTCTTGAATCCGATTCAGTCCGCGAATGTCGTCAAACCGAGTAAAATCCAGACCTTGGCCAGTCGGCAATTCATGAAATTGGAAACTCGCGCTGGTTCCCGAATCCGTCGATAATGCAGTTGTAGTATCTAACGGCGATTTTGAATCGTTCGTAATGATCGAGGCTGTTGGAACTGGATCCTGATTTTTGGTTTCGACGGATGATTGTCGCTGGCATGCCGTAACCATGACAAGGCACATGATCCAACAGAAGCGATACAGCTGTCTGATCGCTCGACTCAGGCGGGATGTTGCGATGTCGGCCATCAGTCACCGTCGTTTATCTGGGACTCAGTGGGAATTGCTTCTTGGGGCTGCGCGTCTGAAGCTGCTGAATGGCAGACAATACTCTCTGGTCTGCCGGGGCAATTCGACGAGCACAAAGGGCCATCAGCATCCCTTCAGAAAAAAGATCCGCTTCCAGACAAATTTCGGAAATCTTAAGGAACGTATCCAGATCGGTCGGTTCTTGCATCGCTTTCCCGAGATAATTTTGAATTCGTCCGAGAGCCGTTGCCATCGTCTGAGCCTGCTTTCGCTGCGTATCGTCTCCCAGCAATCGATAGGCCTGCCCGAGACCGTGCCAGGCTTCGGCACTCGTCTGATTCTGTTCGATCAACTGTCGAAATGCTGTGACGGCGACTTCTGGGCGATTTTGCTGGATCGCAAAAGTTCCACGCACTTGCAACAAGAGCCATGGATCATCGCTAGCTTGCGGCGGCAGTTGCTCGACGAGGCGGGGCATGGAAGGGTCGTCGGCCTGTCGCAGGGCTTCGATCAATGCAGCCTTGGCTGCTCTATCCTCTGGATGCTTGCGAACGGCCTCGTTCAGGATTTGAATCGCCTCGTCGAGTCGTCCTTGCCCTGTTCGATAGCGACCGAGTGCGACGTTCAGGTGAAGATTCGTCGGGTCAGTGTGATGAAATTGCTCAAGCCATTTGACGGCATCGGGGCCATTCCATCGCAGCAACGTGGGGAAGCAAAAAACGATCGTCTCATGGGCATCGTCCTCGCCGCGAGTGACAATTTCCTGAAGCAACCGGTGGAGGTCTTCGAACCGCAGTTCGACCTCGAAGATGTGTCGCAATCGTTGCCGGGCGTCGATCAGGATTTTTTGGTCGAGTTGAGGCGTTGCGACTTCCAACGTGATGAATTCGAGCAGTTGCTGCTCGGCTTCGGGGGCTCGATGCAGGTTGAGAAGCGATTGGCCTTCAAGGTATCGAGCCATCCGCCCATACGTCGGATGAGATGTTGGAATTGCCTCGAAACAGGCAACTGCTTTCTGAAACCGATCTCGAGAAAGGAAGGATTCACCCAGCCAGGAAAAAACATCTGCTTCATCTGCACTGCGGGCGTAGCGAGCTTCAAACGCTTCTTTTCCTCGGGCATATTCTTCCGGGGAGATTTCTGTTGGTCGCCGTACTGATGGGCCAGGCGGGCTGAACCAGCTAAGGCGAATAAGTCCAGCGACCAGAGTGGCAAACACTATTCCCGCGATGCAGAGAAAGGCTGGGCGTTGGAGCTTGGCCATGTTTTGTTGCGCACGTGGACAAACGGAAGGGGATGCACCAATCGGTACATCCCCTTAGAGGCAAACGTTCCTGCACTACAAATGCGATTAGAAATCTCCGACGGTTTCACCGCCTGAGATGCTGTTCAGTGCACGGTGGACGTTGTAGTCAAGATTTTCGCTGATGAATCGACAGGCTCCATCGCCCATCAATGCGTGTACTCCACCGACATGTTTGCTGCGTGGACAGGCCTGGTAGTCCGCCCCCTGATGAGCCGAGATCTGACCTGCTTGCCTGACTGCTCCAAAAATATCCTCGCCGTCGAGACCTTTGTCGTTGATTCCGTAGCAGTCACCCTGATTGTCACATCCGCCGACGACTGTTGAACCGTAGCGGCCCATGGCCCATGTTCCACGGGAGTCTGTATCTGCGGGGCCAGCAAGAACTTCCCAGACCATGACGGTGTTGGATGTTCCGTCTGTGAAGTCTGCCATCCTCGCGCCGGATCCCCAGCCCATCGCACCCTTACTTGAATTCGAGTCACTCGACCATTGCGTATCAACGTTGAAATGGAGGCTCCCTAAAGCTGCCGCATAGTTTCCGCGCGCCCATGGAGCGCCATTGATCCAGCGATTCAGTTTTGTCCCGGCGCTGGGATCTGACGGGCAAATATAGCCTGGGATATTTGCAGTACGAATCGTGGAATTGTTGCCTGCGGCTGACATCGGATTGTTCAGATCGAGCAGGTTGAACAACGGCGCCTGGTCGATGTAAGGAAGAATCGAAACAAGAAATGTTGGTCCGAGATTTCCATTATTGAACAGCGCGTCGCCGTTGTTCGATGGCCGATTCTGATTGGCACCTCCGCGAAAGATCACTGCGGCAGGAAGCCGAGACAGTGAGTCGTGATAGTTGTGGAGTGCCAGTCCGATTTGCTTGACGTTGTTCTTGCACTGCGTGCGGCGAGCTGCTTCGCGAGCCTGCTGCACAGCGGGGAGTAACAACGCAATCAAGACTGCGATGATGGCGATAACCACCAGCAGCTCAATCAGCGTGAACGCGCGCCGCCGATCCCGAATCGAGCGTGTGACCATTTCAATTTCCTTCCAAGAGAGGACAAAAATGCCGTGAGACACGGCGAACATTGCACATGGAATGGGGATTTACAAAAACCGAAAATGGAATCGGTTGCAGTGACCTTGTTGAAGTTGATATCGTCATTCTAAACGTGTCAGCGGATAGGCGCAAACTCTAAAATGCGATTTTGGACGGTTCGTAAGTCTTTTTTGTGACTTATTTTGCGATTTCATGCGAGAACGCTTATGCAACTTACGTCTGATTTCCGGTCGTCACGCGGCTTTGGTTGCGTCAAAAAGATTCAGGCATTTTGACATAAGTTGTGCTTATTTCGACTGGTGTGTTGGCTGGTCCAAGGGGCGAGTCTCTTGAAAAGAAAGTAGAGGTCTATTTTGTTTCGATCTTTCCTGAATTTGAGTCTGATGTCGGGAGTCATGCTGTCTGTTGGCTGCTCAGGAGGTGCTTCCGATGCACCGAAAATGGCCAGCGTGACAGTGTCGGTGACTGTTGATGGCAAACCGATCGCGGGCGAAGGGGTGCAGGTTGTTTTTCAGCCCTCAGGTAAGGGGGCACCTCAGCCAATCGCTCTGAAGGCGGATGGGACCGGAAAAGGCTCTGTCGTTGCCGGAAATAACAAGATCCGTCTGGTTGTGTCCGCGGGCGCACATTCTGCGACTCCAGGCCAAGCCCACAGTGAATCGAACCCGAAGGGGGTCGGCAAAGAGTTTCAGGGCGATGATTCGCCTTTAACGGCCGATGCGAAGGATGGTGCGACGTTCAAATTTGAAGTCGGCGGGGCAGCGGCACCCGCAAAATAACGGGAAGAAGACCGAGTCGAACATTGCTTATGGGGATGGTGTTCACGTTCTGTGAACACCATCCCTTTCGCATACTTGAGTGCCGTTTCTCTTGTTCGCTGGACTTTTCTCTTCACTGGGGCTCGATGACCGACATGGTTTTCCATCGGCCACCTCGAAACCGTGCGTAATAGATGAAGCCGAGGGCCATTACGTAGATGGAGCACCAGATCCAGCACCAGAACAGCAAGGCCCCTTCGTTGCCCTTACCGAGAACCCTCCATGTCAGGTACGTCGGTAAGACGAGCAGTCCCCAGGCGCAAGCAAACGTGACGAGCATTGAAAAAACGGTATCGCCCGCGGCTCGAATCGCCGAGCCGAAGATGATGACCATGGCGTCAAAAAAAGAATAGATCGCCACAAACCGCAGCAGAACGATGACGACCGATCGCACCTCTGCAAAGTCTTCGGTCCGTTCCGATTCGGTCCCGGTGGGGACGATATTCGCGGCTTCGCGATGTGCCCCATATTCGTAGGGGGCAAGCAGGGTTTGTGGAGCCAGAACATAGACGGCTCCGCAAACCAGCATGATCCCCCCGGCCAATACAAATCCTTTTTTGACAGATTTCTCGGCGATGTCCGGTCGACCTTCACCAATCCGATGGCCGACCAGCGTCGAAACGGCGATCCCAACTCCGATGACGGGTATAAACGCCAGAGTGTTCAAGTTAAATGCGATGTTGGTCGCTGCCAGTTCTCGTTGACCGATCCAGCCGATCATCATCATGAATGCGGCAAAACCAGCAACATCCAAGAACATCTGCAGGCCACTGGGCCCTCCAAACTTAAAGAGGTCTTTCATCAGCAGTCGGCTGAACCGCCAGTGCTTCCAGAAGCCATACGTGACTCGAGCGTCATGCCGTGTCAACAGGGCAATAAAACAAACGACTGCGAACACATTGGCCAGATTGGTGGCGATGGCCGCTCCCGCCATTCCCATGGCTGGAATCGGCCCCCAGCCAAAGATCATGGCATAATCCAGCACTGCGTTAACAAGCATGCTCGCCGCATTGACGGCAAAGACCAGCCCTGTTTGCCCTCGCCCACTGAAAAAGCTCGACAACGCTGCCGAAAGAAGTGCAGGTGTCGCACCGAGGCAGATCCAGGAGAAATACTCGACTTCCAGCTTCTGAACTTCGGGAAGGTGATCAATCACACGGAACAGCCACGCCGACCAGAACGCAGGAAGAGCCAGCATGATTCCGCAGGCGATGGCGAAATACGCAGCCTGCCAGACACTGCTCGCGGCTCGCTCAGGTTGCCTGGCACCGTCATATTGAGCGACAAATGCATTGGAGTATGAAACGATTCCAAACGGCAGGCTGAGGCACGACCAAAACAGGATTCCAGACGGAAGTGCCGCTGCAACAGCCGCTTCCGAGTGCCACGTCAGGAACACCCGGTCAATGACATGCATCATAGACTGGGTTCCGGAGCTGAGGATCATGGGGACTGCGATGGCGAGCAACTCACGATATCCCCCCGGCACTCCGTTCACCGCGAATTCGTCTGCGGTAGATTTCGATGTTCCGGAATCAGCCCTGGAAGAATCCGAATGCGGGGCCGCAGGGACCGGAACGAGTGGGGCAGATGTCGAATCAGACACGGGCTGGGGAACCTTTGTCGAGAGGGGGCTTTCAGGATGCTGACAGGATGCTGAACAGACAGTATGGTTTCAGGCGTTCCGTTGACAACCATCACCGCCCGGAAGTTCACGAGAACTTCGCGAATGCTCCGACTTGCTGATGGCACTCACATGCGTTACGGTTTGTGTGTACGAATTTCCCCAGGTCACCCCTTTTTCCAGCGGCGACTGTGCTCATCCATCCGGAATCGTCCTTGATGCGTTCGCTCCGCACGTTCGTTCTGGCTGCCATCATTTCCGTCGCGGTGGATGGTATTGCGTCTGCGGACGTGAAGCTGCCCGCCGTCATCGGGGATAATATGGTCCTGCAACAGGGGGCGGAACTCCCTTTCTGGGGATGGGCCGAGCCAGGTGAAGGGGTGACAGTTACCGTTGCAGGTAAGACTGTTTCCGCGACAACTGCCGCAGATGGTCGGTGGTTTGTTCGAGTTCCTTCCGTCACTAAATTCGGTGTCGTCGAAGTTGTCGTAGCTGGCAAGAATTCACTCACACTGAAAAATGTGCTCATCGGCGACGTCTGGGTCTGTTCAGGCCAATCGAACATGCAGTGGCGTGTCCTCGAATCGACGGGTGCTAAGGAAGAAATCCCCGCAGCGAAGCATCCCACGATCCGGCTGTTTAAGGTGGAACGTCAGACGGCACTGGAACCGCAGACGGATGTTGAAGGGAAATGGGTGGAGTGTTCGCCAGAATCGATCGGAGAATTTTCGGCTGTCGCGTATTTCTTCGGGCGGGAACTGCACCTTCGACTCAATCGACCGATGGGATTGATTGAAGCGGCGTATAGCGGTTGCGGTGCAGAATCGTGGGTCAGCGACGCGACACTGAAAGCAGACCCGTTCTACCAGCAACTCCTGGAAAAGTCCGCAGCGGACAATCGCGACCCCAGCCGAGCCAACACCCCGAATCGGGCAACCGTCCTTTACAACGGTGTGATTGCCCCGTTGCAACCCTTCGCGATCAGGGGAGCAATCTGGTATCAGGGCGAACAGAACGCCGCTCGAGCTCACCAGTATCGCACGCTGTTTCCAGCGCTCATAGAAGACTGGCGACGAACCTGGGGGCAAGGAGATTTCCCGTTCCTGTTCGTTCAGTTGCCAAACTATCTGCCTGACAAAACCAAGCCTGATCACTCGCCGGAGCCTGAATCGAGTGCCTGGGCCGAACTTCGTGATGCTCAGCGTCAAACCCTGTCAGCCCCCAATACGGGGATGGCAGTGACGATCGATCTCGGTGACCCGCGCGACATTCATCCCAAGAACAAAGTCGAAGTGGGTCGCCGACTGGCGCGACAAGCATTGTCCGTGGCGTATGGACAGTCACTCTTTGCTTCAGGGCCACTCTACCGTTCAATGACGATCGCCGGTAATGAAGCTCATTTGCAGTTCTATGATGTTGGCGGTGGATTGGCGGCCAAGGGAAGTGAGTTGAAGGGATTCGCCATCGCAGGAGCGGATCAGAAGTTTGTCTGGGTCAAGGCATCGATAGTAGGCAACAAGGTCGTCGTTTCGTCGGACCAGGTTCCGCGTCCCGTTGCCGTTCGGTATGGTTGGGCTGATAACCCCGATTGCAATCTCTGCAACAAAGAGGGGCTGCCAGCATCGCCCTTTCGAACCGACGACTGGCCCGGCGTGACGACAAACGTCGTTAAGTAGCGCGACTTCATATCGGTCGTCAATCCCAGACGTACCGTTCATCGTATACAATATTGTGTTTTCGAAGGAACGCAAGGAATTCTTCTTGGAATGACTTCGTTCGGTGATGTTCCTTCTGATCGCGAATGTATGTCGAAACTGTTGGCACATTGGAATGACTCACAGAGAATGCGCCGTATCCAGCCTGCCAGGCAAAAGTCTCGAACTTTGGGGATTGGGTTTTGATCCATTTGGAAGATGATTTCTTCACGTCTTCCACCACTTGCGCCAGCGACACGGTGCGTCCCATGTTGAATAGAATATGGAAATGGTCATTCTCCGAGTTGATCAGTACCGCCGGTGACTTCAAGTTCGCCAATATCTTCGCCATGTAGGCGTGCAGGTCAGGTCGGATATCTTCGGTGAGGAATGGCGCACGTTGCTTCGTCGAGAAAATCAGGTGGATATAGATGTTGGCAAGCGATTGCGGCATGAAGGATTCTCCACGGCGGAAATCAGGTCGCTCATTCGGGACACATGGCCGTTTGTCATCGCGGACACGGGCATGTCTGGTCCAGCGTTGCCATGGACTCCCACAGGATGCCGCTTCGCGGCGTTAGAATCAACGGCAGATTGGTGTACGTCGCTCTCGCGTTTTCTACATCGATACTTTTGGGCGTAGATCTCATTGCATACGGTGCGTTCAGTGGCCGCATCACCATTGATTCGTCGAGCGACACGATGTGAATCAACCCGCGAAATTCATAAACGCCAACGGCGTTACCGATCGTAGCCCAAGGCAACGCCTTGGGTCTCGGCCCGTATAAATCGCGAAGCCCTGCAAGGGCGAACGAATGTGAAAGTTATGGCGAAATATTGTCGCGTCGATTCATCTGTCGCTACGTCAAAACTTAGGTCGCCCTTTCAGGGCCTTGTGCTCATTAAACGCTCAAAACCCAGGGCGTTGCCCTGGGCTGTGATAGGTCACGCCGTTGGCGTTTGCAATCAAACGTATGATCATAAACATGCGATCTTTCGCGGTACATTAATTCTCGACGTGTTGGACTTGGAGTTGAATTTTCTTTGTATACCCAAAGGGGCGATTTTATCGCAGCCCGGTGCAATGGCACGGGAACAAAATCCAATAGCACACGGAGCCCTGAAGGGGCGATCGAATAAAAAAAGAACCGCTGAAGCCGAACAGGTGGGCTACCCTTCGTCACTGAATTCGTGAGAGTTCAGAGGTTTCAACGCGTGTCCGACTTGCCACGAGTTTGGGTGCTCAAATTCGGCCAATTCAAACGTCGTTACTGGCGATGTGGCACTTCGTGGCGATCCGCAGATATAGGTGTCCAATGACACTGCGGCCGTCAAGGCGAAATCAGGGCTTCCGCGGAACCATACGTCGTACGAGCCGGTTTGGGGGCTTTGAAACTTGCGGGTTCCACTGCGGGGACGCCGGGGAGTTCCTGCGGCGCCTGAGGCGGAATTTCTGTGGGGCCGGTTGGGAATGACTGTTCTGCCCCGGATGTTGGCAGAGTCCCTGATGGACTCGTACTCTGTGGATAAACTCCCTGGCTTATCCATTGGGATCGAGTGACCGGGTTATCCGGCATTGGCTCGCCACGTCGCATTTCCGGTTTCTCTTGATCGCTGTACGCCTTGTCAGGCCAGGCCCCTTCGTTCAAATAGATTTCGTTGTAGTCGAGCAATGTCCCCTTTTCGAGTTGGACGTTCTTCACCGCCAACTGATATTCCACCAGGGAGCGGAAGTACGATGTTTCGGATTCGGCGAGTCTTCGCTGCGCGTCGAGCAAAAGGTGCAGCATGGCCGTGTCGGTTTCCGTTTCATAGGTCGCTTCGATGGCGGCAACCTGTTCTGCGGCCGCCATACGACGGTTCAGATTGGTTTCCACCAGGGCATAGGCTCGTTCGACTTCTGAACATGCGTTACTGAGGTCGTAGACGACTGACCGTTCTTGTTCGTGCAACACGGCCCGTTCACGAGCCAATTGCATTTCAGAATGCCGGATGGCTGCGTACGCCTTCCGGAATCCAATAGGGAACGACAGTTCGACACCAGCCTGATATTCCTGGAACCGACCTGAAACCAGATCGCTGAGCGCGTTGTTGAAGTCACCGGTTCCTCCCATCGGGACGAGGTCATTACCGAAACCTCGCCATCGATAGCGGCCCATGACATCGAGTTTCGGCATCAGGAAGTTCTTGTTGGCTTCGAGTTCAACTTCGCGTTTCTTGATCTGCCACTTCTGTCGGCGCAGTTCTTCACGTCGCGATAACGCTTCGACGAGACAGGATTCCCAACTATAAACGAGTTTCGCTTTGAGTGGTTCGTCACTGGGGCGGATCAATCGGCCGTCGCTGATCGGTAAGCCGGTCAGAAGACGAAGTCGACGTTCTACGACGTACACGCCACCTGATCCACGGAACGTACCTCCCGTGCTGCCGTTGTTGGTGCGAGTTCCGTCGATCAATCGACCGTGAAGCGCATTCTGTGCTTCTTCTTCAAACCGGAAATATTGTTCGCGGGCCTGAGCTTCTTTCTGTGCTTCACCACCGCTCTTCCCCTGTTCGTTCAGGGCATGAATCCGACGCCAGGTCTTCAACGTGGCATCGCGAGCCCGCACCTTGGCGGCGACATCTCGATAGGCGAAGTACAAATCCCAGTACGCGTTCTCAACATCGCTGACAAAATTTCGCACGCCGACTTCGAATTCGGACAGGGCGACATCGTTGTTGATTCGAGCAATGATCACACCGTTGATGACACCGGGCTGTGCACCAGGGCCTGCCATGCGATTGAAGTTCGTCCCACTTCCCTGCATTAACGGGTGTCGTGCCTCAACGTCGTACCATGTTGTCCATGCACTTGGGAATTCGTTACCGGGGGCGTTGTTGCGGTCGTACTGAGTGTAGTTCTTGAATGCGAGTTGAGTTCCTGTGACGGCCGTCTTGGTGAACTGCGATTGCGACGTTGCGAAGTTCTGTTTCAGCAGGCGTGTGCCACCACCGAAGAAGACGTTGTTCAGGGCACGGTCATTGTTTTCGTACGAGATATTTGTCGTAAAGGCGGCATCAAAGGCACTTAACGCCGATTCAATTCCAGTCCGTGGGTCAGTCTCGATAACACTTGGGTCGAACCGACTCTTGGAGGCATCCGGCGTTCGCAGCAGCGTTCCTCCAAGATCACGCAGAATCTGCGAATTGGCTAACGCCAATTGCATCGTATCTTCGAGCGAGAGTTCGAGGTACTCGGGCGTGTCCGATTTCTGTAAGGACGTCGGTGCCTGCGTCGCCGCCAGCATGTCGTCGGACGGAGTGGGGGAATCCGGGATTTCGATCTGCTTGGCGAGATGCTGATAGTGCGAATTGTCGATCGCGCCCGTCGGGAGCGGTGTTTCCGCATGGCGCAGGCAGCCGCCGATGACCATACTGGCCATTGCGCACACTCCAATCACCACGGCGGTTCGACGCATTGCCAATTCTTCCCAGACTATCAGAAATAACATGGGTGTAGGCCACTTTGGCCCACCACGATTCAACGAACGACCTGAGTGCGTGGGTGTTCCAGAATCTCTTCTGAAGTGATCGGCAGTTCACTGAACCTGCAAAAACGGAATTCTCGGCAAAACCGTTGTTTTCGGAAAAGTCCACCACGACCGATCCGTGGCGATGCGACTAAATTTCTCCATAACCCCCATGACCCCCATTCTCTCTATGGTGTCTCGCTAGCCAATCTGAATCTGGTCCCGCCCTGTGCCAGCCACAATCAGCCACCATCAATCGACTACACGAATTGGCCATAGTCACGATATACTCGCTGTCCTGTAGTTCCACTTCTCCTGGTTCCCGTCGGTCCGTATGTCACCCAGCACCGCACCATCAACGGCGATTGCCTCAAGCGAGTTATTGCGCGCTCAGATGGAACGTTGCATTGACGAGCTTGCGGAGTTGGCGCGTCACGAATTGCCGCCAGGACGATTTTTTGCCGAGGTCCTTCGCCGAGCGATACAACCGGGGGGAGCCTCGCGGGTCGTCCTGTGGCGGATGTCGATGGACGAGGGTTGGGAATCGGCCGGAGCCATGCCTGAATCGAATTCCGTCGATGCATCGATGGTCGCGGAGCGGCAGGCTTTACTGGCAGAAGTTGCCGCTGAAACACAACCCCGAGTCATTTCCGGAACCAATGCGAACGGTGACGTACTAATCCTGAGCCCTCTTCGACACGCTGGCGATGCGGTGGGGATTCTTGAAACCGTACATCCGCTTCCAGTCGGCGGCAGTCTGTCGATTTCGACGTACCAGTTTCTGGCAGCGATGTGCGAGATCACCGCTGACTTTCTTTCGCAGCAGGAGCTACAACAGCTTCGACGTGCCAAGGTCTTGTGGCAGCAGTTTGATCACTATCAGCAACGATTGGGACAGGCATTTGACATTGCATCTGTGTCCGCTGCAATCGCGAATGATGGCCGGCTCATCGTCGCGTGTGATCGGATTACGGTCTTGTTACGGGATGGGCATCGGTATCAAGTTGCCGCTATTACGGGCGTTGATCGTCCAGATCCTCGTGCGGGGGGAGTCCGGTTACTGGAACTGCTCGGAAGTGCCATGTGTTCCGGGGGAGTTTACTGGTCGACAGGTGAAGCATTGGCTGACCCTGTTCGAAGAGATGCCGTTGAGCAGTATCAGAGAGAATCAGGGGCAGTCGCGCTGGGGGTGATTCCAGTGCAGACGCATCGAGTGCAAACCTCGAATGTGCCTGACGTGATCTTCGTTTTCGAATCTTTCCAGTTGGACGAGAAGTGGAATGAATCTCGATCGCGTGCTGAGTCGCTGGCCCATCGTTCGCTGTTCGCGCTTCGTGCCGCGATTGAACAGAGTGAAATTCCAGGACTGGGACTGCTACGGCAAGTCCAGAAGCTGCCAAGGATTTTGCGGCGAAAAAGAGTTCTGGTTTTAATTCCGGCGATTTTGGCGATAGTCTTCGCACTGGTTTTGATTCCGGCGGAATTCACCGTGACAGGACAAGGGGAACTCTGGCCGGACGAGCGGCGCGAGGTCTTCGCCACGACGACCGGGATCGTCGACAAGATCCTCGTCGAGCATGGTTCCGAAGTCACTGCCAATCAACCGCTGATTCTGTTGCGTGACCCTGAACTGGAACAGGATGTTCCCAAAATTATGGGAGAAATTGCGACCAAAGCCGAACGGTTGCGTGGAGTCCAGATCGCTCGATTGACGGGACAGGGATCGCCTGAGGCGGCGCGCGTCAGACAGTTGGCATCGGACGAAGAAGAGCTGAAAGAGCAATTGAAATCACTGGAACTTCAGCGTGCCCTCATTGAAGAGCGTCGGCAGGCGCTGACAATTCGCAGTCCTATCGCTGGCCGGGTTCTTACCTGGGACGTCGATCAGCATTTGTTGGCCAGGCCCGTCGAACGCGGACAGTCACTCTTGATGATCGGTGAGACCGCAGGGGAATGGGTGCTGGAAATTCAAGTCATCGACAAAGACGCAGGGCACTTGCTGCGTGCACGCTCGGCGATCGCTCCTGACCTGGACGTCGAATTTCAACTCCCGTCCGAGTCGGGGCGAATTCACCGTGGCAAGATTCGTGACGTGGCTCTGGTATCAGAATCGGATGACCGAACTGTAGGCCGTGTTCGCGTGGTCGTCGCTTTTGATCGACAACAGATTGAACAGTTGCGTCCGGGGGCAACTGCGATCCCGCGGATTCGGTGCGGAAAGAAGTCGCTCGGATACGTCTGGCTGCATGATCTGATCGATGCCATTTGGATTCGCCTGCTATTCTGAGGATTGTCGACAGGAGGAGATTTCATGCCTGGTTCCATCGAGACGATCCGACGCGACTGTTTCTTGTGCCTGCTTTTGCTCATTGTCGGCATCCTGTGGGGAAAGTCTGTAAACGGGGAAGAAATTCGTGTCGAGTCTGCGCTGCTGACACTGATCGAGCATGCGGACCTGCCTGCAAGTGAATCGGGGCCATTGGTTCAACGGGAAATCGTTGAAGGGGCGACCGTCGACATTGATGCTGTACTCGGGAAGATCGATGATCACGAAGCGGCACTGATTCTTGAACGCGCCAAGACTGAACTGCGAATTGCAAACGCCATCGTCGAGAACGATATCAAGGTCCGCTTCGCACGGAAGTCTCAGGAAGTCGCCCTTGCCGAGCTGAAGCGAAGCCAGGAATCGATTGAAAAGTTTCCCAAGAGCGTCTCGCAGACAGAACTCGACCGGTTAAAGTTACTGGCCGACAAAGCAACCCTCGAAATCGAGCAGGCACAGGTCGATCACGAGCAGGCAAAACTTTCCAAACTGCTCAAACAGAGTGATGTGGAACGCGCAGAGTTACTACTGCAACGTCGCAAGATTAAAGCTCCGTTCCCCGGAATGGTTGTGAACTGGAAGAAGCAGCGTGGCGAATGGGTCGAGGCGGGAACGCCGGTCGTTCGCATTATTCGATTGAATCGATTACGTGCCGAAGCGTTTGTTTCTTCCAAGATTCCCGCCGCAGATCTGCTGGGCCGTCCCGTTCAACTGGTCATTGATCTGCCAGGTAAACCAAAGTCCAGATTTGAAGGGAAGCTGGTGTTTGTCGATCCCGAAATTGATCCGGTCAATAATCAGATGCGGATCTATGCAGAGATCGAAAACACGGACCTTCAACTCCGACCTGGACAGTCCGCTACGATGGTGATCCCGCTGGCAAAGTCCAAGGATTGAAGCAGTCTCATGTCGGTTCAGAATTCCTCAACGAGTCAACGAATTCCGTGGAGTCGGCGCGCTGACTTGCGGGTTGTTCTGTTGGAATTCCTGGGGCAGCGCTCGTGGGGGATCAAGGACCCTGTAACGCTCGATTACTTTGAATTGAAAGACGAAGAGTATTTCGTCCTGCAGCAATTGGATGGACGGGCGTCGATCCCGGAAATCTGTGATCGATTCCGCCAACGATTTCTGCCACGTTCATTGCCTCACGAAGAGTTGGAATCGTTTGTCGGTCAACTGGTCGCACAACGTCTTGTCGTTTCAGATGGGGCGGGATATGGCCGCATGCTCGTCGATCGAGACCAGCAGACCCGATCGCGCGAACGCTGGACTCAACTGACAAATGTCCTGGTCGTCCGGTTTCGCGGATTTGATCCTGATCAATTGCTCGATCGTATGCTGGTCTGGTTTGGGTGGATGTTCTCACCCGCTGCCGTTGCGGGTTACCTGGTGTTGATCCTGTCCGCGTTGATCCTGATCACGGTTCAGTTCGAACGAGTGGTAGAGCGATTGCCCGAGGCACGCGCACTCTTGTCGCCTCCAAATTTGATCTGGCTGCCGATTCTGCTCGCCATCGTCAAAGTACTGCACGAATTCGGGCATGGATTGACGTGCAAGCGATTCGGGGGGGAATGTCGTGAACTCGGGGCAATGCTGCTGGTGTTTACCCCCACGCTTTATTGCAATGTTTCCGACATGTGGATGGTACGGGATAAATGGAAACGGATCGCTGTGAGTGCCGCCGGAATCTGTGTTGAACTGGCGATCGCGGCGGCCTGTACGCTGCTCTGGTGGTTCAGTGCTCCTGGCCTGTTTCATTCGCTGTGCCTGAATCTGATGTTCATCTGTGGTGTGAGCACCCTATTGTTCAACGGTAATCCTCTGCTGAAATACGATGGATATTTTGTGGTTTCAGACTGGTTGGAGATTCCGAATCTTCAGCAGCAGTCGGCGACTACGATACGGGCTTGGCTGGCCTGGTGGTTTTGCGGGATTGATGATCACAGGATCCCTGAGCAATCAGTTTCACGCCAGGGATTGCTGTTATCCTATGGAATTGCTTCGTTGTGCTATCGGACGGCACTCACGCTGGCGATTGTGTGGTCACTTTATGGCTGGCTGGAACCACACGGATTGGGGGCGATCGTACAAGTCATGGGAATTCCAATGATTGGATTGATGATTCTGAACCCACTGTTAGCGGCCGTCCGGTTCTTCCGATCTGAGAAGAATCAATCGTCGATCGACTGGTCACGTTTGCGATTCCGATCTGTTGTTGTCCTGGTGCTTTTAGGACTGCTGTTAACGGTACCGCTTCCCAGTCGCGTTGGTGCAGGTGCCCTGCTCGATCTGGACATGGCCCAGAATGTTCACGCGACCGTGAGTGGGACGCTGATCGAGTCCGTGAAAACGGGTTCCTCCGTCAAGGCTGGTCAGGAAATCGTCCGGATGAGCGAACCGAGGATTGAGTCGGAACTGATTCGAGTCGAAGGCGAAACGAAACTTCATCGCAACCGGTTGGAGAATCTGGAACGTCGGCGAGTCCGTGATCCAGAAGTGGCAGCGTTGATTCCGGCGGTACGGGAACAACTGCGGGACTTTGAAAGTCAGCTTGAGCAGTTGAAGACAACTGCGGATCGATTGGTCCTACGAGCTCCGTGCGATGGAGTTGTTCTGCCAGCACCGCATCATTCCATGTCCGCAAGACGCGGAGCGTTGCCAGGGTGGACAGGCTCACCTCTTGAACTGCGGAATCGTGGTTGCTTCGTACAATCAGGAACGACCATGTGCCATGTAGGACCGGTGGAAAGTCGCGAAGCGTTATTGCTGATTCATCAGGACGATATCAACTTGGTACGCGTCGGTCAGGCTGCTCGCGTCGTCTGGAATGAACTGGTGGGTGAAGTTCTGACGGGGCATATTACTGAGATCTCCGCAATCGACCTCGATCTGCTGCCACGCGATGCGGTTTCGCGTTTGAATCTACCAGTCCGAACAACTGCAAATGGAAGCGTCATTCCGGTAGGGACCTGGTATCAGGCCAAGGTCCAGCTTGATCCAACTCGCTCACCGTTGATCCGGCGTGCCGCGGGAAATGCGAAAATCATTGTTGATCCGCAGTCCCTTGGTGTACGAATCCAGCGGTGGCTCAGCAGGACGTTTCCGTTAATGCACCGCTAATGAACGCTGATGAAGAAGCGAAGAGCAGCAATGTTCACTTGAAGGGCGGGAAAGGGTGATGATTCGTTGACCGCAATTGGGGCCGAAACGTCCCTTGCCGCGAGGATTATGGAATGCAATAAAACATTCCGACGACAGCTCCTGCTTCGTAGAGAGCTCCCTTCAAACTGATCGGGAGATAGTTCCGGCGATAGGGAACTGGACTGCCGGGGCGATCGAACCCCAGGGTATAGACTGGTTCACACGGATTGTTTGCACCGCACATGTACGGAATCAGAGGAATCCGTCCGAAGAAGTGCGCTCCAGAGATGAATGGCTGGATACAGTCACCGACACTGACACTTCCACCCCCCCAGGTCCGAAACGTGTAGGTGTAACCCAGGCGTTCGAGGTTCGGTTCTTCGAACATCAGTGGCAGATGCCGCGTGGCTGGAGCTTCCCATTCATACGAGGTCAGCATCCAGGGGCGACTATCACCGATTGGTGAGAAGTAACTACCATCCGTCTTCAATATTGAGTTTGCCTGGTTCAATCGCACGATTTCGGGTTCGCTGAGTTTCGCATCCGCTTCTGAACGTGCAATCGATGCTGTCAACTTATTCAGGGGTTTGTCCTGCCACAATTCAGCCGCGCGGGCATTGGGCATTGGTTGAGAGGGAGCGACTTCGGGTTGGACGACTCGTTCTGCAGGCGAAGGTGGTAACGCAGATGGGTCGGCTTGAGCGAACAAGTGGCTGGAGCTGACGCAGACAAACGTAAAGGCGGCGATGGCTCGGTGGGAGATCATTCGGCGTGGTCGACTTTCAGAATTCCGACGAAACATGTGCCACTCTCCAACTCGCTGACATTGATTTGACACTTCTGGCGCCAAACCTGCGGATATCGCTCTTTCGGAACCGTACTCGCATTGCAATCAAGATTTCTGGCAGAATCGATTTTGTCGGCATAATCGTCACAGTTCACCAGAATCGGGGTGCTGTTAAGTGAGCAATCGTCCAGACACGATGAGAGAATCGGGGACTTGGGTAAGAAGTGCGGGGCTGCGCGCAAATCAGAATCAGGTCACCGGTACCGGTACGGCGAGTGCATCTGAAAGAGCACCGACAGCCGCCGGGTTAGGGAGTCATCAAATACGATCAGGGATGCGGCGCGGTTTTCGACCAGACCTGCAATGGGTGTTGTGTTGTAACCGTTTTTGAATAGATGAGATACGTTGATTTTGTGTGGTTGGGCTCGTTGTTTGAAAACTCGTAAAAGTTGCGTTCTGAGGGAATCAGAAATCGAGTTCGGGACAAACTGCACAGGCAGAATGCAGCGATGCTTCATTGTAAATCATAAAAAACCTGACGTTTGGCAAAGCAGTTCGAGCGGAATGTTGTGGATGAGAGTAAGTTGGTCTCGGTAAGATTTTCAGCATCTTCTGAATTTCGCGGTAGTTGCGATCGGTGAAGATCGTCGCAGACGCGAAAGAACGGCAATATGAAGGTCAGCGCGGTCGGACAGGAAGTCTCGAGACTGGCCGCAATACAACAGGGTTCTACAAAATGCAGATTTCGACCTGGCTCTGGAACTGGCTGGACTCGCGGCAGCACCGCCGCCCACCGGTAACACCGCTGGACCACGTGGCTCGCTTGTCGTTGCGAAAGCTCGAAGAGCGGCAAGTGCTGTCTGTGAGTGCTGTTTTCGATTCCAACACTGGTGGGCTGAGCGTCTCGGCAGACGGCTCGGACAACGTCACCATTACTGTTGATTCGATGACTCACGATGTCACCATCACCGATAATGGTAATTCAGTCGCGATTCACGATTCGGCGACGAACACGGATATTTCTGTAACAGCGGATGTTGTAAGCTCGATCTTTGTCAGTTCGACTGGGGCCGACAATGTCATCGATCTCAGCGGCGTGTCTGGCACCGATTTCACACACGTTGGTGGTGTTGCGGTCACAATTGAAGCAGGAGGTGACAACGACCATATCATCGGTTCGGGGTTTGATGACGCGATCTTCGTTGGGAGCGGCAGCGATCTATTGGACGGGGGCCTCGGCAACGACGTCTTCGAATTCTCCGCAACGTTCAGCACCATTGCAGTTTCAGACATTTCGGGCAACAACGTTCTCGATTTGCATCTGATCACTGGTGGCATCTCTGCTGATCTTCATACTCAAATTATCACGGTTGGCGCAAGTTCAATCGATTTTGGCTCTTCGACGATCAGTACGATTGTTGGCGGAAGCAGTTCGAATGACACGCTCATTGGAATGGATGCGGCGAGCACTTGGACGCTGGACACGCAAAACACCTATGTCAGTGGCGGCACCAGCATTTCGTTTTCCGGGTTTGAGACGCTGCATGGCGGTTCGGATGCTGACAATTTCGATGTGACTTTCGATCCCGGATCATCTCTGTCCATCGAAGGCGGACTGGGGACCGACGTCATCCAAGTGACTTCAGACATCACGCTTGCGGGCTCTGATTCCATATCTTTCGCAGCTGAAACGATCGACGTCGGCGAGTTTACGATCAGTTCGGTAAACGGTAATCAGAACTATACTGGCAACCTTCTCCTGGACAGCTCAACGCTGTCTACTACCGGAGCTGGCGAGATTCGTCTCGACGGGAACATCACGGTCGCAGGGACTTCAGCGAGCACAATTGAGGGCCATCTGGTTCTGATCGGAAGCGATCACCTCTTCACTGTCAATGATGTCACTGCGACTTCTGCAAACGATCTAATTCTGAGTGCCACAGTTGATGGCTCCTTTGGTTTGACTCTCGGTGGAGCAGGGTCGACGTTGTTTAACGGAGTCATCGGTGGTAACACCGAACTGACCACCATCACCCAGAATGCGGGAGCTGGATCAGTCCAATTCAATGAAAATGTCACTATCAGCGGAGAGGCGACGTTTTATTCAAACGTGACACTCGACGGCATGACATTAGCCGCAGGAGGTGCCATTACATTCGGCGATGGGGCGAGCGGCACACTCAGCATCACAGGCGGTGCAACGACGGTCAGTACGTCCAGCGGTAATGTGATACTGAACGCGAAAACAACAGGAGATCAGAGTCTCACGGTAAATTCTGCGGGCGAGATTGCGGTTAACGCGGAACTTTCAGTCACTGGCGATCTTGTGCTTGACGCCGGGACTGGTATTACGATCGACGCAAAAATCGACCCTACCACCGTCACGCTGACGTCGAATGATGACATCACAATCAATGCCGCCATCACCGCGACGAACCTGATCACGATTTCAGCAGGTCTGGATGGAACCGGTTCGGTCAACGGTGCGGGACTGATGACCGCTACGACTATTGATCTGAACGCTGGAACTGGTATCGGGGATAGTATCGCATTGCAGTTGGCGGCATCTTCGATGAGTGCAGATACGATCGGTGGCAACATCGACCTGGACAATGCCGGCGCCGCGACGTTTAGCAGCCTGACGACCGGGACCGGATCGATCACCGTGGACAACACCGGGGCGGCCACGTTTTCGACTGCCACGACGACCAACGGCTTGATCGATCTGGAGGCGATCGGCGGCAACCTGACAGTGGGAACATCGGTCATTTCGGGGGGAGCGAACAACGTCACCCTGACGACGACCACCAGTGGAAACGTAATCCTGACAGGGACCACGACTGCATCCGGTGACACTGTCACGATCAATTCGGCGGGCAACATTAACGGTGCGGGCCTGGTCGCGGGCGCGACGATAGGCCTGAACGCAGTCACGGGAATCGGCAACACGACATCATTGGAGCTGTCGGGAAGTTCGATCAGTGCTGTCACAACGAACGGTAATATCGACCTGAACAACGCGATTGCTGCGACGTTCACCAGCCTGGCGACCGGGACCGGTTCAATCACAGTGGACAACACCGGGGCGGCCACATTCACGACCGCCACGACGACCAACGGCTTGATCGATCTGGCAGCGATCGGTGGCGACCTGACGGTTGGGACGTCGGTCGTAGCGGGGGGAGCGAACAACGTCACCCTCACGACGACCACCAGTGGAAACGTAGTCCTGACGGGGACCACAAACGCATCCGGTGACACGGTCACGATCAATTCGGCTGGCGATATCAATGGCTCTGGACTGGTCACGGCCACCGCCATAGATCTGACAGCGGTCACAGGGATTGGTAACACAACGGCATTGGACCTTTCTGGGAGTTCGATCAGTGCTGCCACGACGGACGGAAACATCGATCTGGACAACGCAATTGCCGCGACGTTCACCAGTCTGACAACCGGGGCCGGTTCAATTACCGTGGACAACACCGGGGCAGCCACGTTTTCGACCGCTACGACGACCGACGGGTTGATCGATCTGGAAGCGATCAGCGGGAACCTGACCGTGGGGACATCGGTTGCTGCGGGGGGAGCGAACAACATAACGCTGACGACGACCACCAGCGGCAACGTGATCCTGACAGGGACCACGACTGCATCCGGCGACACTGTCACGATCAATTCAGCGGGCAACATTAACGGTGCAGGCCTGGTCGCGGGCGCGACGATAGGTCTGAACGCGGTTACGGGAATCGGCAACACGACAGCATTGGAACTGTCGGGAAGTTCGATCAGTGCTGTCACAACGAACGGTAACATCGACCTGAACAACGCGATTGATGCGACGTTCACCAGCCTGGCGACGGGGGCTGGGTCAATTACCGTGGACAACACCGGGGCGGCTACATTCACTACTGCCACGACGACCAACGGCTTGATCGATCTGGAAGCGATCGGTGGCAACCTGACGGTTGGGACATCAGTCACCGCAGGTGGCTCAGGTAAGAATGTCACGCTCACGACGACCACCAGCGGCGACGTGATCCTGACGGGGACGACAACCGCATCTGACGACACTGTCACGATCAATTCGGCAGGAAACATCAATGGTGCGGGCCTAGTCACGGGCGCGACGATAGGTCTGAACGCGGTTACGGGAATCGGCAACACGACAGCACTGGAATTGTCAGGGAGTTCGATCAGTGCCGCCACAACGAATGGCAATGTCGATCTGAATAATGCGATCGCCGCGACGTACAACAGCCTGACGACCGGGGTAGGTTCAATTGTCGTGGACAACACCGGTGCGGCCACGTTCGCGACCGCTACGACGACCAACGGCTCGATCGATCTGGAAGTGATCGGCGGCAACCTGACGGTCGGGACGTCGGTCAGTGCAGGGGGCTCAAGTAAGAATGTCACGCTGACGACGACCACCAGCGGCAACGTGATCCTGACGGGGACGACGACCGCATCTGGCGACACGGTCACAATCAATTCGGCTGGCGACATCAATGGCTCAGGACTGGTCACGGCCACCGCCATAGATCTGACAGCGGTCACAGGGATTGGTAACACAACGGCATTGGACCTTTCTGGGAGTTCGATCAGTGCTGCCACGACGGACGGAAACATCGATCTGGACAACGCAATTGCCGCGACGTTCACCAGTCTGACAACCGGGGCCGGTTCAATTACCGTGGACAACACCGGGGCAGCCACGTTTTCGACCGCTACGACGACCAACGGCTTGATTGATCTGGAAGCGATCGGTGGCGACCTGACGGTTGGGACGTCAATCACCGCAGGTGGTTCAGGTAAGAATGTCACGCTGACAACCACCACCAGCGGCAACGTGATCCTGACGGGTACGACGACCGCATCTGGCGACGCTGTCACGATCAATTCGGCAGGCAACATCAATGGTGCAGGACTGGTCACGGGTGCGACAATAGGTCTCAACGCAGTCGCAGGGATCGGCAACACGACAGCCTTGGAACTGTCAGGAAGTTCGATCAGTGCCGATACGACGGACGGAAACATCGATCTGAACAACGCGATTGCCGCGACGTTCACCAGCCTGACGACCGGGGCCGGTTCAATCACCGTGGACAACACCGGGGCGGCCACATTCACGACCGCTACGACGACCAACGGCTTGATTGATCTGGAAGCGATCGGCGGCAACCTGACGGTTGGGACGTCAATCACCGCCGGTGGCTCAGGTAAGAATGTCACGCTGACGACGACCACCAGCGGCGACGTGATCCTGACGGGGACGACGACCGCATCTGGCGACACGGTCACAATCAATTCGGCTGGCGACATCAATGGCTCAGGACTGGTCACGGCCACCGCCATAGATCTGACAGCGGTCACAGGGATTGGTAACACAACGGCATTGGACCTTTCTGGGAGTTCGATCACTGCTGCAACAACGAATGGCAATATCGACCTGAACAACGCGATTGCTGCGACATACAGCAGCCTGACGACTGGGACCGGATCCATCACCGTGGACAACACCGGGGCGGCGACATTCACGACTGCCACGACGACCGACGGGTTGATCGATCTGGAAGCGATTGGCGGGAACCTGACCGTGGGGACATCGGTTGCTGCGGGGGGAGCGAACAACATCACGCTGACGACGACCACCAGCGGCAACGTGATCCTGACGGGGACGACGACCGCATCTGGCGACACGGTCACAATCAATTCGGCTGGCGACATCAATGGCTCAGGACTGGTCACGGGCACCGCCATAGATCTGACAGCGGTCACAGGGATTGGTGACACAACGGCGTTGGAACTGTCGGGGAGTTCGATCAGTGCCGATACGACGAACGGCAATATCGATCTGAATAATGCGATCGCCGCGACGTACAACAGCCTGACGACGGGGGCTGGGTCAATTACCGTGGACAACACCGGGGCGGCCACATTCACGACGGCCACGACGACCAACGGGTTGATCGATCTGGAAGCGGTCGGTGGCAATCTGACGGTTGGGACGTCGATCACCGCAGGTGGCTCAGGTAAGAATGTCACGCTGACAACCACCACGAGCGGCAACGTGATCCTGACGGGGACGACGACCGCATCTGGCGACACGGTCACGATCAACTCGGCAGGCAACATCAATGGTGCAGGACTCGTCACGGGCGCGACAATAGGTCTGAACGCAGTCACAGGGATTGGCGACACGACATCCCTGGAACTGTCGGGGAGTTCGATCAGTGCCGCCACAACGAATGGCAATGTCGATCTGAATAATGCGATCGCCGCGACGTACAACAGTCTGACGACGGGGGCTGGGTCAATTACCGTGGACAACACCGGGGCGGCTACATACACGACCGCCACGACGACCAACGGCTTGATCGATCTGGAAGCGATCGGTGGCGACCTGACCGTAGGAACGTCGGTCACTGCTGCGGGTGCAGGTAAGAATGTCACGCTGACGACGACCGCCAGCGGCAACGTGATCCTGACCGGAACGACGACTGCATCCGGCGACACAGTCACAATCAACTCGGTCGGTAACATCAACGGTGCGGGACTGGTCACCGCCACGACCATAGATCTGAATGCAGTCACGGGGGTCGGCAACACAACGGCACTGGAATTATCAGGGAGTTCGATCAGCGCTGACTCGACCGATGGCGATATCAGCCTGGCTAACTCCAGTGCTTCCAATGTCACGTTTACGAGCCTGACGACTGCATCAGGAACGATAACCGTCGCTCAGTCAGGCGGTGGCGATGTCACGTTCGATACTGTGACCACGACAAGCACGGTCGACCTTCAAAACACTGCAGGTGACGTCACTCTCGCAGTTTCAGTTTCAGCGGGAGATCTGATCGTTTCCGCGACCGGAGCTGTCTCGGACGGTTCGACTGGCGACATTACGGTTCTGAACAACTCCAGTTTTTCTGGATCGTCGATCTCCATTGGTGACGATGCTGGAAACACGTTTAACACGGGAACGTTGACATTCGGTTCGGCTGGAAATGTTTCGATCGCTGAAGACAGTTCCATGACAGTCATTGGAACGAATTCAGCAGATGGCCTGACCTTGTCGACTCCAGGGGATTTGACTCTGGCAGGAGTTGTGACTGCCGGAACGACGAACAACATCGTGCTTCAGGCCGATCGTGACATCATCATTCAATCGACGATCACGGCTGTTGGTGGAAGCAGCAGTATTACGGTTTCAGCCGATGCCGATCTGGACGGGGTGGGTGGCGTTTGGGTAGACGAAGCGGGTTCAGTGACTGAAGACGCGAAACTCGTCGCTGGTGGCTCAATCCTCCTGACAGGATCTGACCTGTTTGCGGCGGCAGGCGATGCCCGAACATCCGCAGATGCGATTCGAATTTCGAGTGATGGAGCGAATGTTCAAATCCAGGCCGGAACCAGTATTCAGTTGCTCGCGAGATCCAATACGCCTGTGGGGAGTGATGTGCCGGCAGACATCGTTCTGGATGGCAGGACCACGGCAGGAACAACTCTTACCGTTACTGCCGACAGCGGTCAGACGATTTATCTGAGTGCAGATCAGTCAGCCAACAGTGGAATGACATTTTCAAATGCCGTTGTATTGAGTTCCACTGTATCATTGACGACCGGTGCCGGGGATATCATGTTTCAGAGTTCCGTGACCGGAACAACGGCTGGAGCTGAAAATCTGACACTCACTGCTGGAACCGGGAATGTCACGTTCACGGGTGCCGTTGGTTCGACTCGCCTCGGAGATGTGTTGATCAACAGCGCAGCCGATGTGACCGAGACGGCGGGACTGACGGCCGCGAGTCTGACTCAACTGGCTGGAACCGGCACCACGATACTGAATGGAGCTGTCAACACAAATACGGCTCAGGGCGTGCAACTGACCGGCACGAATCTGTCGGTCAACGCCGGAATCACAACAACTGCGAATGGCGTTGTGACGGTCAATGAAACAGGAACTGTGGTAATCGCAGCCACTGGTGATATCACGGCTGATGGTGCGGTGTCACTGACAGCGGGCGGCGGAATCTCGACGGCTGGTGACATTACGACGACCAATGACAATGTCACTTTCGCCTCTGCGACAACCTTAACCGGTTCTGTGAACATCGATACAGGTGCCGGCGCCGGCAACATCTCATTCCAGAATACGTTGAAGGGAACGACTGCCGGAACAGAGAACCTGACACTCACCGCCGGAACTGGAAATGTGACTTTTACGGGGGCTGTGGGAGCGACACGCCTGGGTGCAGTGCTGATCAACAGCGCGACGAATGTCACAGAGTCTGCCGGGTTGACGGCTGCGAGCCTGACGCAGTTGGCCGGAACCGGCATCACGACGCTGAATGGGGTCGTGAACACGAACACGGTCCAGGGAGTGCAACTCACGGGGACGAACTTAGCAGTAAATGCCGGAATCACAACAACCGGAAATGGGGTCGTCACTGTCAACGAATCGGGCACAGTCGCAATCGCGGCCGCTGGTGATATTACGGCAGACGGTGCAGTGTCATTGACGGCTGCTGGCGGGATCTCGACGGCTGGCGACATCACCACAACCAATGACGACGTAACCTTCGCTTCAGCAACAACGTTGACGGGCTTCGTAAGCATCGACACAGGTGCTGGCGCCGGGGACATCACGTTTCAGAACACGTTGAAGGGTACGACTGCCGGGACCGAGAACCTGACGATGGCGGCTGGCACGGGGAATGTGACGTTCACAGGTACTGTTGGCGCGACACGTCTGGGTGCAGTGTTGATCAACAGTGCGACGAACGTGACGGAATCTGCCGGGATGACAGTTGCAAGCCTGACGCAGTTGGCCGGAACCGGCATCACGACGTTGGACGGCGCCGTGGATACGAACACTGCTCAAGGTGTGCAACTGACCGGAACGAATCTGGAGGTGAACGCCGGAATCACGACGACCGGGAATGGCGTGGTGAATGTCACGGAATCCGGCACTGTTGTAATCGCGGCCGCGGGAGACATTTCGGCCGATGGAGCCGTTTCACTGGCAGCTGGCGGCGGGATTTCGACGGCTGGCGACCTCACGACAACCAATGATAATGTGACCTTCGCCTCAGCAACGACGTTGACGGGTTCTGTGAGCATTGACACGGGGGCTGGTGCCGGAAACATCTCGTTCCAGAACACGCTGACGGGAACGACTGGCGGGACTGAGAACCTGACGCTCACCGCTGGCACTGGGGATGTCAGCTTCACAGGTACTGTGGGCGCGACACGTCTGGGGGCAGTGCTGATCAACAGTGCGACGAATGTGACGGAGTCCGCCGGTCTGACGGCGGCGAGCCTGACTCAATTGGCGGGGACCGGCACCACGACGCTGAATGGTGCTATCGACACAGATACGTCTCAAGGCGTGCAACTGATTGGGACGAACCTGGCAGTAAACGCCGGAATCACAACAACGGCGAATGGTGTTGTGACGGTCAACGAAACAGGAACTGCGGTGATCGCAGCAGCCGGTGATATCACGGCGGACGGTGCTGTATCACTGACGGCGGGTGGCGGGATCTCGACGGCTGGCGACATCACGACAACCAGCGACGACGTAACCTTCGCCTCGGCAACGACGTTGGCGGGCGCCGTAAGTATCGACACGGGTGCTGGTGCCGGAAACATCTCATTCCAGAACACGCTGACGGGAACGACGGCCGGAGCAGAGAATCTGACACTCACCGCCGGGACTGGGGATGTGACTTTTACGGGGGCTGTCGGAGCGACACGCCTGGGTGCAGTGCTGATCAACAGCGCGAACAATGTGACGGAGTCAGCCGGACTAACGGCTGCCCGCCTGACTCAGCTAGCCGGAACCGGTACCACAACGTTGAACGGGGACGTGAACACCAACACAGCCCAGGGTGTGCAACTGACGGGAACGAACCTGGCGGTGAATGCCGGAATCATAACAACCGGAAATGGGGTCGTCACTGTCAACGAATCGGGCACAGTCGCAATCGCAGCTGCTGGTGATATTACGGCAGACGGTGCAGTGTCATTGACGGCTGCTGGCGGGATCTCGACGGCTGGCGACATCACCACAACCAACGACAACGTGACCTTCGCGTCAGCAACGACGTTGACGGGTTCCGTAAGCATCGACACGGGTGCTGGCGCAGGGGATATCACGTTCCAAAACACGTTGAAGGGTACCACGGCAGGTACCGAAAACCTGACCCTCACTGCTGGCACCGGGGATGTCACTTTCACCGGTGCCGTTGGTGCGACACGTCTGGGTGCAGTGCTGATCAACAGTGCGACGAATGTGACGGAGTCCGCCGGTCTGACGGCCGCGAGCCTGACTCAGCTGGCTGGAACCGGGACCACCACTTTGAACGGTGCCGTAAACACCAACACGGCTCAGGGCTTGCAACTCGCAGGCACGAATCTGGCGGTCAATGCAGGAATCACGACGACAGCTAATGGTGTCGTGACCGTCAACGAATCCGGCACGGTGGTGATCGCGGCTGCCGGTGACATCACTGCCGATGGTGCTGTTTCGCTGACGGCAAGCGGAGGGATCTCGACGGCGGGTGACATCACAACGACAAATGACAATGTCACGTTTGCTTCCGCAACGACATTGACCGGTTCCATAAGCATCGACACGGGTACTGGCGCCGGGGACATCACGTTCCAGAACACGTTAATCGGCTCCACGGCAGGTACCGAAAACCTGACCCTCACCGCTGGCACCGGGGATGTCACATTCACAGGTACTGTGGGCGCGACACGTCTGGGGGCAGTGCTGATCAACAGCGCGACGAATGTGACGGAGTCTGCCGGTCTGACGGCTGCGAGCCTGACTCAGTTGGCTGGATCCGGCACCACAACTCTGAATGGAGCGGTGAATACGAACACCGCTCAGGGTGTGCAACTGACAGGCACAAACCTGGCGGTGAATGCCGGAATCGCGACAACCAGCAATGGAGTCGTGACTGTCAACGAGTCAGGTACTGTCGTAATCGGCGCCGCTGGTGATATCACAGCGGACGGTGCGGTGTTGCTGACCGCTGGTGGCGGGATCGCGACGGCTGGTGATATCACGACGTCGAACGACAGCGTGACCTTCGCTTCAGCAACGACGTTGACGGGTTCTGTAAGCATCGACACGGGTGCTGGCGCCGGGAACATCACCTTCCAGAGCACGTTGAAGGGTACCACGGCAGGTACCGAAAACCTGACCCTCACCGCCGGCACCGGCAATGTCACGTTCACCGGTACAGTTGGTGCGACTCGATTGGGCGCGGTGCAAATCAACAGGGCTGCTGATGTGACGGAGTCGGCCGGACTGACCGCTGCCAGCCTGACTCAGGTGGCAGGGACCGGTACGACGAATCTGAATGGAGCGGTGAACACCAGCACGGCTCAGGGCGTGCAACTGACAGGAACGAACCTGGCAGTGAATGCGGGAATCACGACGACGGGGAATGGCGTAGTGACTGTCAATCAATCAGGAACAGTCGCGATTGCAGCAGCTGGCGACATCACTGCCGACGGCGCTGTATCGCTGACTGCCGCCGGTGGTACTTCGACAGCTGGTGATATCACAACGACAAATGACGACGTGACGTTTGCCTCTGCTACGACGTTGACCGGTTCCGTACTGATCAACACGGGAGCCGGTACTGGGAACATTACGTTCCAGAACACTCTGACGGGAACAACTTCGGGGACTGAGAACCTGACACTCACCGCCGGAACCGGCGATGTGACGTTTACAGGAGCAGTCGGTGCGACACGCCTTGGCGCTGTGCTCATCAACAGTGCGAACAACGTGACAGAGTCCGCGGGTCTGACGGCTGCGAGCCTGACGCAGTTGGCTGGAACCGGGACGACAACTCTGAATGGGGCGGTGAACACGAATACGGCTCAGGGCGTACAACTGGCAGGTACGGACCTTGCGGTGAACGCCGGAATCACGACGACCGGGAACGGTGTCGTGACGGCGAACGAATCCGGCACAGTCGTGATCGCGTCCGCTGGTGATATCACGGCAGACGGTGCTGTGTCGCTGACGGCGAGTGGCGGGATTTCGACGGCTGGTGACATCACGACCACGAACGATGACGTGACGTTTGCCTCTGCGACGACGTTGTCCGGTTCTATCAGCATCGACACGGGCTCGGGTGCTGGGAGTATCACATTCCAGAACACTCTGACGGGAACGACTGCGGGAACCGAGAATCTGTCACTGACCGCTGGGACAGGTGATGTCACGTTCACGGGTGTTGTCGGCGCGACACGCCTGGGGGCTTTGCTGATCAACAGTGCAACGGACGTCACGGAAACAGCCGGGTTGACTGCTGCCAGCTTGACCCAATTGGCAGGGACCGGGACGACCACCCTGAATGGTGCAGTTAACACAAATACGGCTCAGGGTGTGCAACTCAATGGTACGAACCTGGCCGTGAATGCTGGAATCACGACAGCGGCCAATGGTGTGGTGACGGCGAACGAGTCAGGGACGCTCGACATTGCGGCGGCAGGCGACATAAATTCCGATGGTGCCGTGACTCTAACCGCAGGTGGCGGAATTTCGACTGCCGGTGACATCACGACGACGAACGACAATGTGACTTTCGCATCAGCAACGACGTTGACGGGTTCCGTCAATATCGACACGGGTGCTGGTGCCGGGAACATCTCGTTCCAGAGTACGTTGACGGGAACGGCTGCCGGAACCGAGAACCTGACGCTCAGCGCTGGGACTGGGGATATCACGTTCACGGGTGCTGTCGGCGCTACGCGTCTGGGTGCGGTGCTGATCAACAGCGCGGCAGACGTTACCGAATCGGCCGGGATGATAGCCGCGAGCCTGACTCAATTGGCAGGGACCGGGACCACGACACTCAATGGGGCTGTGAACACGAACACTGCTCAGGGCGTACAACTGACGGGTACAAACCTGGCGGTAAATGCTGGAGTCACGACAACCGGAAATGGTGTGGTGTCCGTCAACGAGTCCGGCACAGTTGTGATCGCGTCCTCCGGTGATATCACAGCCGATGGCGCTGTATCACTGACGGCTGGTGGCGGGATCTCGACGGCTGGCGACATCACGACGACGAATGACAATGTGACCTTCGCCTCCGCGACGACGTTGACGGGTTCTGTGAGCATTGACACGGGGGCTGGTGCTGGGAACATCACGTTCCTGAACACGCTGAACGGAACGACAGCCGGGACCGAGAACCTGACGCTCACTGCCGGGACTGGGGATATCACGTTCACGGGTGCTGTCGGTGGGACGCGTCTGGGGGCGGTGCTGATCAACAGCGCGGCAGACGTCACCGAATCGGCCGGGATGACTGTCGCGAGTCTGACTCAATTGGCTGGGACCGGGACCACGACGCTCAGCGGTGCTGTCAACACAAACACCGCTCAGGGCGTACAACTTACAGGGACGAATCTGTCGGTGAACGCTGGAATCACGACAACCGCGAATGGCGTCGTCACGGCAAACGAATCAGGCACTGTTGTCATTTCGGCGGCTGGTGACATCACGGCCGATGGTGCCGTTTCGCTGGCGGCGGGCGGCGGAATCTCGACGGCCGGTGATATCACGACGACAAACGACGACGTCACATTTGCATCCGCAACGACATTGACGGGTTCTATGAGCATCGATACGGGTGCTGGTGCCGGGAACATCTCGTTCCAGAACACGTTGAAAGGCACGACGGCAGGGACCGAGAACCTGACGCTCAGTGCCGGGACTGGGGACATCACATTCACTAGTGCTGTCGGTGGCACACGTCTAGGTGCGGTGCTGATCAACAGTGCGACAAACGTCACCGAATCGGCTGGGATGACTGTCACGAGCCTGACGCAATTGGCTGGAACCGGTACGACAACATTGAACGGGGCCGTGAACACCGACACGGCTCAAGGCGTGCAGCTAACCGGCACGAATCTGGCGGTCAACGCCGGAATCACGACGACTGCTAACGGTGTTGTGACCGTCAATGAATCGGGTACTTTAGCAATCGCGGCCGCCGGTGATATCACGGCCGATGGTGCCGTTTTGCTGACTGCAGGTGGCGGGATCTCGACGGCTGGCGATATCACGACAACCAATGACAATGTGACCTTCGCTTCTGCAACGACGTTGACGGGTTCCGTGAATGTCGACACGGGGGCTGGTGCCGGGGACATCTCATTCCAGAGCACGTTGAAAGGTACGACCGCCGGGGCCGAGAACCTGACGCTGACGGCTGGCACGGGGAATGTGACGTTTACAGGGGCTGTGGGGGCGACACGCCTGGGGGCCGTACTGATCAACAGTGCGACAAACGTCACCGAATCGGCCGGGATGATAGCCGCGAGCCTGACTCAATTGGCTGGGACCGGGACCACGACACTCAATGGAGCTGTGAACACGAACACAGTTCAGGGCGTGCAACTGTCAGGTACAAACTTGGCGGTAAACGCTGGAATTACGACGACTGCTAACGGTGTCGTGACCGTCAATGAATCGGGTACTGTCGTAATCGCGGCCGCCGGTGATATCACTTCAGATGGTGCGGTGTCGCTGACAGCCGGTGGCGGGATTTCGACAGCGGGCGACATCACGACAACCGATGACAATGTGACCTTTTCTTCCGCAACGACATTGACCGGTTCCGTGAGCATTGACACAGGTGCTGGTGCCGGGGACATCACGTTTCAGAACACATTGAAGGGAACGACAGCCGGGACTGAGAATCTGACGCTGACGGCTGGTACAGGTAATGTGACGTTTACAGGTGCAGTGGGAGCGACACGCCTGGGTGATGTGCTGATCAACAGTGCGACGAACGTGACGGAGTCTGCTGGTTTGACTGCTGCGAGTTTGACGCAGTTGGCTGGATCCGGCACCACAACTCTGAATGGAGCGGTGAATACGAACACCGCTCAGGGCGTGCAACTGTCAGGTACAAACTTGGCGGTAAACGCTGGAATCACGACGACCGGAAATGGTGTTGTGACAGTCAATGAGTCCGGCACGATCGTGATCGCGGCCGCCGGTGATATCTCGGCCGATGGCGCTGTATCACTGACGGCTGGTGGCGGAATCTCGACGGCTGGCGATATCACGACGACGAATGACGACGTCACCTTTGCATCCGCAACAACATTGACAGGTTCTGTGAGCATCGACACGGGTGCTGGTGCCGGGAACATCACGTTCCAGAACACGCTGAATGGAACGACGGCAAGTACCGAGAACCTGACGCTCACCGCCGGGACTGGGGATATCACGTTCACTGGTGCTGTCGGCGGCACGCGTCTGGGGGCGGTGCTGATCAACAGCGCGAACAACGTGATGGAATCTTCCGGTTTGACGGCTGCGAGCCTGACGCAGTTGGCCGGAACCGGGACCACGACGTTGAACGCCGCCGTGAATACGAACACCGCTCAAGGCGTGCAACTCACCGGTACGAATCTGGCAGTGAATGCCGGAATCACGACGACCGGAAATGGTGTTGTGGCCGTCAATGAGTCCGGCACAGTCGTGATCGCGGCCGCCGGTGATATCACGGCCGATGGCGCTGTATCATTGACGGCTGGTGGCGGGATCTCGACGGCTGGCGATATCACGACGACGAATGACGACGTCACCTTTGCATCCGCAACAACATTGACAGGTTCCGTGAGCATCGACACGGGTGCTGGTGCCGGGAACATCACGTTCCAGAACTCGATGAACGGAACGACGGCCGGTACCGAGAACCTGACGCTCACCGCCGGGACTGGGGATATCACGTTGACTGGTGCAGTCGGTGCCACACGACTGGGCGCAGTGCTGATCAACAGCGCGAACAACGTGACGGAGTCCGCTGGTCTAACGGCTGCCAGCCTGACTCAGTTGGCAGGAACCGGTACCACGACGCTGAATGGGACCGTGGACACGAACACGGTTCAGGGTGTGCAACTCACGGGGAAGAATTTAGCAGTAAATGCCGGAATAACGACAACCTCGAATGGCGTTGTGACGGTCAATGAGTCAGGAACCGTGCTGGTCGCGGCCGCCGGTGATATCACCGCAGATGGTGCTGTGACATTGACGGCTGGTGGCGGGATCTCGACGGCTGGTGACATCACGACAACCGATGACAACGTTACCTTCGCCTCCGCGACAACATTAACTGGTTCTGTGAGCATCGATACGGGAGCCGGCGCCGGCAACATTACTTTCCAGAGTACCCTGAAGGGGACGACCGCCGGAGCAGAGAATCTGACGCTGACAGCTGGGACAGGAGATGTGACGTTTACAGGAACTGTGGGTTCCACACGTCTGGGTGACGTCCTGATCAACAGTGCCGCTGACGTGACCGAATCGGCCGGGATGACTGTGGCCAGTCTGACCCAATTGGCTGGGACCGGGACCACGACGCTGAACGGCGCTGTCAACACAAATACCGTTCAAGGTGTGCAACTGACCGGTACGAATCTGGCGGTGAACGCCGGAATCACGACCACCGGGAATGGCGTGGTGACTGTCACTGAATCCGGCACTGTTGTTATCTCGGCAGCCGGTGATATTTCGGCCGACGGAGCCGTTTCACTGGCGGCGGGTGGCGGAATCTCGACAGCCGGTGATATCACGACGACGAATGACGACGTCACTTTTGAATCCGCTACAACATTGACAGGTTCAGTGAGCATCGACACGGGTGCTGGTGCCGGAAACATCACGTTCCAGAACACGTTGAAGGGAACGACTGCCGGGGCCGAGAACCTGACGCTCACCGCCGGAACTGGGGATATTGCGTTTGCGGGTGCTGTCGGTGCCACGCGTCTGGGTGCGGTGTTGATCAACAACGCGACGAACGTCACGGAATCTGCCGGATTGACGGCTGCCAGCCTGACTCAATTGGCTGGAACTGGTACGACGACGTTGAACGGGGCCGTAGACACAAACACGGCTCAGGGCGTGCAACTCACAGGGACGAATCTGGCAGTGAATGCCGGAATCACGACGACCGGGAATGGGGTCGTGACCGTCAACGAATCCGGTGCCGTGGTAATTGCTGCAGCCGGTGATATCACGGCCGATGGCGCTGTATCAATGACGGCGGCCGGCGGGATCTCGACGGCTGGCGACATCACGACCACGAATGACAATGTGACGATTGCCTCGGCAACGACCCTCACAGGAGCCGTGAGTATCGATACAGGTGCTGGTGCTGGCAACATTACTTTCCAGAGCACACTGAAAGGGACTACCGCTGGTGCCGAAAACCTGACTCTGAATGCCGGAACAGGCAACATCACTTTTACCGGTGCTGTGGGCGCGACACGCCTGGGTGACGTCCTGATCAACAGCGCCGCTGACGTTACCGAAACTGCGGGACTGACGGCCGCGAGCCTGACTCAACTTGCTGGAACCGGTACCACGACATTGAATGGGGCTGTCGACACAAACACAGCCCAGGGCGTGCAACTGACGGGAACGAACCTGGCCGTAAACTCCGGAATCACGACAACCGCGAATGGTGTCGTCACCGTCAACGAATCTGGAACAGTCGTGATCGCGTCCGCGGGTGACATCACTGCGGACAGTGCTGTGACGTTGACCGCAGGTGGCGGAATTTCTACAGCAGGTGATATCACGACGACGAACGACAACGTCACGCTCGCATCTGCGACAACATTGACGGGTTCTGTGAGTATCGACACGGGTGCTGGTGCCGGAAACATCTCATTCCAGAACACGCTGACGGGCACGACCGCCGAAGCAGAGAACCTGACACTCACTGCCGGAACAGGAGATGTGACGTTTACGGGAGCTGTGGGTTCCACACGACTGGGTTCAGTACTGATCAATAGCGCGAACAATGTGACGGAGTCCGCCGGTCTAATGGCCGCGAGCGTAACCCAGTTGGCCGGAACCGGCACCACAACGCTAAATGGGGGCGTGAATACGAACACAGCCCAAGGTGTGCAACTGACGGGGACGAACCTGACAGTGAATGCCGGAATCACGACGACCGGAAATGGGGTCGTGACAGTCAACGAATCTGGCACAGTCGCAATCGCGGCCGCGGGTGATATCACGGCGGATGGTGCGGTCTCGCTGACCGCCGGCGGAGGAATTTCGACGGCAGGCGACATCACGACGACGGACGATGATGTCACGTTTGCCTCGGCGACGACGTTGACCGGGTCTGTGAGTATTGACACGGGGGCCGGCGCCGGCAACATCACCTTCCAGAACACGTTGAAGGGAACGACGGCCGGGACCGAGAACCTGACGCTGACGACTGGCACCGGGAATGTGACGTTTACAGGAGCGGTCGGTGCGACACGTCTGGGTGACGTCCTGATCAACAGTGCCGCTGACGTGACGGAATTGGCGGGGATGACTGTGGCCAGTCTGACCCAATTGGCAGGAACCGGTACCACGACGCTGAACGGGGCGGTCAACACGAGCACAGCCCAAGGCGTGCAACTCACAGGGACGAACCTGGCGGTAAATGCCGGAATCACGACGACCGGAAATGGGGTCGTGACTGTCAACGAAGCTGGCACAGTCGCCATCGCGGCCGCTGGTGACATCACTGCCGATGGAGCCGTTTTACTGACGGCGGGAGGCGGGATTTCGACAGCGGGTGACATCACGACGACGAATGACGATGTGACATTTGCTTCCGCGACGACGTTGACCGGTTCCGTTAATATCGACACGGGCTCTGGTGCCGGGAACATTACGTTCCAGAACACGTTGAAGGGAACGACGGCCGGGACCGAGAACCTGACGTTGACGGCTGGCACCGGGAATGTGACGTTTACCGGAGCGGTCGGTGCGACACGTTTGGGTGACGTCGTGATCAACAGCGCCGCTGACGTGACGGAATCGGCAGGGATGACTGTAGCCAGTCTGACCCAGTTGGCTGGGACCGGTACCACAACATTAAACGGGGCGGTGAACACCAATACTGCTCAGGGCGTGCAACTGACAGGGACGAACCTGGCGGTGAATGCCGGAATCACGACGACTGGGAATGGCGTTGTCACCGTCAATGAATCGGGTACCGTAGTGATTGCGGCAGCAGGTGACATCGCTGCTGATGGTGCAGTATCACTGACGGCGGGCGGTGGGATCTCGACAGCTGGCGACATCACGACGACGAATGACAACGTGACTTTTGCCTCGGCAACGACTCTCACTGGAGCGGTGAGTATCAATACCGGTGCCGGCGCCGGGAACATTACGTTCCAGACTACACTGAAGGGAACGACCTCCGGGGCCGAGAATCTGACACTCACCGCCGGGACTGGGGATGTGACATTTACCGGTGCTGTCGGCGCGACACGCCTGGGTGATGTGCTGATCAACAGTGCGACGAACGTGACGGAATCTGCAGGGATGACCGTTGCGAGCCTGACTCAGTTGGCAGGGACCGGCACCACGACGATGAACGGGGCCGTCAACACCAACACCGCCCAAGGCGTGCAACTGACCGGCACAAATCTGGCAGTGAATGCAGGTATCACGACGACCGGTAACGGGGTCGTGACCGCCAACGAATCTGGCACGATCGCAATTGCGGCCGCTGGTGATATCTCAGCGGACGGTGCAGTATCTCTAACGGCGGTTGGCGGCATCTCAACGGCGGGTGACATCACGACCACGAACGATAACGTGACCTTCGCCTCGGCGACGACCCTCACAGGAGCAGTGAGTATCGATACGGGTGCGGGGGCCGGCAACATCTCGTTCCAGAACACATTGAAGGGAACAACGGCAGGGACCGAGAACCTGACGCTGACGGCCGGGACAGGGGATATCACTTTTACGGGTGCTGTCGGCGCGACACGCCTGGGTGATGTGCTGATCAACAGTGCGACGAACGTGACGGAATCCGCAGGTATGACGGCCGCGAGCGTGACCCAGTTGGCAGGGACCGGCACCACGACGCTGAACGGGGCCGTCAACACCAACACCGCTCAGGGGGTGCAACTGACCGGAACGAATCTCACGGTGAATGCCGGGATCACGACGACTGGTAATGGAGTCGTGACGGCGAATGAATCGGGTACGATCGTGATTGGTGCGGCCGGCGACATCACTTCCGATGGTGCCGTAACACTGACCGCCGGTGGTGGGATCTCGACGGCTGGCGACATCACAACCACGAATGACAATGTGACATTCGCCTCTGCGACAACGTTAACCGGCTCTGTAAGCATCGACACAGGGGCCGGTGCCGGAAATATCGCTTTCCATAACACGCTGACAGGGACCACGGCTGGTACCGAAGACCTGACGCTGACGGCTGGCATCGGGGACGTGACATTCACAGGTGCCGTGGGCACAACACGCCTGGGTGATGTGCTGATCAACAGCGCCGCTGACGTGACCGAATCGGCCGGGATGACGGTCGCGAGTCTGACGCAACTGGCGGGAACCGGTATCACGACGTTAAATGGGGCCGTGAACACCAACACCGCTCAGGGTGTGCAACTCACAGGCACGAATCTGGCGGTGAACGCGGGAATCACAACGACCGGGAATGGTGTGGTGACCGCCAACGAAACAGGTACCGTGGTGATCGCGGCAACTGGTGATATCACCGCAGACGGCGCTGTTTCACTGACCGCTGGTGGCGGGATCTCGACAACGGGCGATATCACGACGACGAACGACAACGTGACGTTTGCTTCCGCGACAACATTGACGGGTTCCGTGAGCATCGACACAGGCACTGGTGCTGGTAACATCACGTTCCAGAGCACGCTAAAGGGGACGACCGCCGGGGCAGAGAATCTGACGCTGACAGCTGGGACAGGAGATGTGACGTTTACAGGAGTTGTGGGTTCCACACGTCTGGGTGACGTCCTGATCAACAGTGCCGCTGACGTGACCGAATCGGCCGGGTTAGCTGTGGCCAGTCTGACCCAATTGGCTGGGACCGGGACCACGACGTTGAATGGCGCTGTCAACACAAATACCGCTCAAGGTGTGCAACTGACCGGTACGAATCTGGCGGTGAACGCCGGAATCACGACGACTGGTAATGGAGTCGTGACGGCGAACGAATCTGGCACCATCGGGATAGCGGCAGCTGGTGACATTACAGCGGACGGAGCGGTGTCGCTGACGGCAGTTGGTGGGATCTCGACTGCGGGTTATATCACGACCACGGACGACGATGTGACGTTTGCCTCGGCGACGACGTTGACGGGTTCTGTCAGCATCGACACGGGATCCGGTGCTGGGAACATCACGTTCCAGAACTCTCTGACGGGAACAACTGCGGCGACTGAGAACCTGACACTCACCGCCGGAACTGGGGATATTACGTTTACGGGTGCTGTCGGAGCGACCCGTCTGGGTGACGTACTGATCAACAGTGCAGAGAACGTGACTGAATCCGCAGGGTTGACCGCCGCGAGCCTAACTCAATTGGCCGGAACCGGCACCACGACGCTGAATGGGGCAGTAAACACCAGCACAGTTCAGGGGGTGCAACTTGCAGGCACGAACCTGGCCGTGAACGCCGGAATCACGACGGCTGGTAATGGTGTCGTCACGGCGAACGAATCTGGCACCATCGTGTTTGCCGCAGCGGGTGATATCACGGCGGACGGAGCGGTATTGCTGACAGCCAGCGGTGGGATCTCGACGGCGGGTGACATCACGACGACGAACGACGATGTGACGTTTGCCTCAGCGACGACGTTGACCGGTTCTGTCAGCATCGACACGGGATCAGGTGCTGGGAATATCACGTTCCAGGATACACTCACGGGAACGACCGTGGGGACCGAGAATCTGACACTGGCCGCCGGAACCGGCAATGTGACATTTACCGGAGCAGTCGGTGCGACTCGATTGGGTGCGGTGCAGATCAACAACGCTGCTGATGTGACGGAGTCGGCCGGGTTGACCGCTGCGAGCCTGACGCAATTGGCTGGAACCGGCACTACGACATTGAACGGGGCGGTCGACACGAATGCCGCGCAGGGTGTGCAACTGACAGGGACGAACCTGACAGTGAACGCCGGGATCACAACGACTGGTAATGGAGTCGTGACCGCAAACGAGTCGGGTACGATCGTGATTGCGACGACCGGTGACATCACGGCCGACGGCGCTGTTTCACTGACAGCGGGTGGCGGGATCTCAACAGCTGGTGACATCACGACGACGAACGACGATGTGACGTTCGCCTCAGCGACGACCTTGACCGGTTCTGTCAGCATCGACACGGGAGCCGGTGCCGGGAACATTACGTTCCAGAACGCGCTGACTGGAACAAATGCCGGATCAGAGGCTCTGACTCTGACGGCGGGTACCGGCAACATCACATTTACCGGTGCTGTTGGAGCCACTCGACTGGGTGCGGTTGTGATCAATAGTGCCGCCGATGTGACCGAGTCTTCTGGCATTTCTTCCGCCAGCCTCATCCAAATCGCTGGAACCGGAACAACAACGCTCGACGGAACCGTTGACACGAATACGATTCCTGGAGTGCACCTGACAGGTACGAATCTGGTCGTGAATGCCGCTGTCACAACGACAAGCGGTGGCGTGGTAACATTTACGGAATCTGGAACGATTCAAGTTTTTGCAACAGGAGATATTTCGGCCGATGGTGCCGTCACACTGACTGCAACAGGTGGGATCTCTACCGCTGGTGATATCTCGACCACCGATGACAACGTGACCTTCGCTTCAGCCACTAACCTCACCGGCCCAGTCAGTATCGATACCGGTGCTGGAGTCGGCAACATCACGTTCCAGAGTACTCTCGATGGGACGCAGGCACTGAGCCTCACCGCCGGAGCAGGCAGTATTTCGTTCGCTGACACAGTCGGTGCGGTCGCTTCTCTGCAAAGTGTCACCATCAATTCGGCTCAAGACGTTACGTTCCAGTCGACCGTCGCTACCGTCAGCGACCTGACGCAGGTATCGGGAACCGGAACGACCACTTTCAACGGAACCAGTGGAACTGGCATCGGTGGTCAGTTGTCTGTAACGACCAGAGCCATCGTTCTGAACACCAGTACATTTACGACCGTGGGTGCTGTTTCGCTGAATGCTGATGACGGAATCACGTTGAACGCCGGACTGAATGCCGGCAACAGTACGATCACGATCCATGCCAATACTGTTGGCGCAGACCCGGCAGGATTTACTCAAAACGCGGGGATCATTCAGACAACCAACTCCACCGCCAATTCGGTTCTGATAACGGTGGGTGGAACCGGTAACGCTGCAATCAGTGACATTCGCTCGAACACGACAAGCGGGATTGTCACGATCACTGTTGCCGGTGGTAACATTAGCGACAATCTTGCTGGAGAAGGAGCAAACGTCACTGCTGCAGGACTGGCGATGACATCCGCCTCGGGGATCGGAAGTTCCGGCGCAGGGAACATCAACACCGTTGTGTCCAACATCGAGGCTCAGACTTCAGCTGGCGGAATCTTCGTTTCGAACACCGGAAGTCTGACCGTCGGTGGTGTTAATGGCACGCTGGGCGGACTCGACGTAACTGGGGCGTCGGGGCAGATTGAACTCGTTTGTAGTAGCTCCATCACTGTCAGCGAAGGAATTTCGGCTCCAAATGATATCACCCTCATTGGTGGTGGACTGATCCAGTTGAATCAGTCTGTCGTAACTGCTGACGTTGTTCGGATCGCGACCAGCGGCGGGATCTCTCAATCCGCCACTGGAACCGTCACCGCCAGCGAATTGGGTGTCCAGAATAGTGGAACAGGAAATATCGTACTGAATCAAGGGAATGTCGTCGCGACGTTCGCTACGAGCAACTCCGCAACCGGAGGTTCCGTGCAGTTTACGAATCTCGGTGCATTGTCGGTCGGCACCGTTTCTGCCGACGGGGCGCTGTTTGCCGCGTCGGATGGGATCACGACGAACACTGGAAACGTGACTCTCGTTACATCGGGCCTGCTGACAATTGGTACCGGCACCGGACAGTCGATCACTGCGACCGGCGCCACGGTCGTGTTGAATACGCTCGCGGGAGGTGTTTCCGAGTCGGCGGGTTCCATCGTGAGTGCCGATCAACTGCTGCTGCAAGGAGTGGGGACATATTCCCTTGTCGAATCGAACACGGTTGGGACACTGGCTGCCAGCATTCTTGGTTCACTCGATTACAATGATGCAGATGATCTTTCGGTTGGTATGGTGGGTGTTACCAACGGGATCACGACCGGGAACGGTGTGACCGCTGGTGGCGCTGTGACAATCAACGCCGGCGGCAATCTGACGATTGACCAGACGATCAATACTTCCATCGGAACAGGAGGATTGATCACAGTCTCGAATGCGACGTTGAATGCTGCTCTGATTGCCGGCGCCGGAAATATCACGCTGACGGGAGGCGGGCAGGATCTGATCATCAATGTGGATCAGTCCAGCAGCACGACGATCACCTATTCGGCAACCCGCGACATTATCATTCGTGCGACAATCACAGCCAGCGGCGGGACGAGTGATATCATTTTGACCGCAGACAGTGATGGAAATCATGTTGGTGGTGTGTGGATTGACGAATCGGCTGTCGCTGACGCGAAACTGGTTGCAGGCCACGACATCACTCTGCATGGATCTGATCTGTTCGCGACAGGCGGATCATCCGACAGCATCCGCATTGATGGGGATGGTGCGAATCTTCAACTGCTGGCAGGAAACGATATCAATCTGATCGCGAACGTCGCCGCTCCAGTCGATGCAGACATCATCGTCGAAGGCGTGATCACAGCCACGGCCGGATCAATTACGATCGATGCCGCTCATGCGATTCAACTCGCTGCCGATCAGAACGCCGGGACGCAGATTTTGCTGCAGGACGCCGTCCAGCTGACTGGAGACGTCACGCAGAACAGTCAGACTGTCACTTTCAACAGTTCGATCGATGGTTCGTTCAATCTGGTGGTGAATGCCTCGGGGTTGACGACGTTTGAGGGTGCGATCGGCGGGGGGACGGCACTGGCGAGTCTGACGACGGACGCAAATGGTACGACAGACCTCAATGGCGGAACCATCACGGTCGGTACGGCAGACTTCCAGGACGATGTGATTCTGACCGAAAACACGACCATCAATGCCACGAACGTCACATTTGAAAAGTCAGTCAATGGCGGTCTTACGGCCAATGACCGAACGTTGCTGATCAATGCAACCACGACGACGTTTGACGGCGTCGTCGGCAATTCAGGAGTCCTGGCGAGTCTGACGACAGATGCGGTTGGGACAACTCACCTGAACGGTGGAGTGATCAATGCGACCGTTGTGGATTTCCAGGACAATGTCGTGCTGGGAGTGACAACGACGATCAATGCTGTCGACGTTTCATTCGACGCGAATCTGGACGCACTAAATTCTGGAATCCAGGGCTTGACGGTTAACGCAAGCGGCACGACAACATTCGGTGATGCTGCCGGCGATGCCGTCGGGACGACGCAACTACAGTTCCTGACAACAGACGCTGCCGGAACAACACAGATCAACTCGGCGAATGTTTCCACAGCTGGTGATCAGACATATCACGACAATGTGGTTCTCGGAAGCAGCACGACGCTGACGGGGACCAATGTCACGTTTGATGGTAATATCGATGCATTGACATCTGGCGTACAGGGATTGACGGTCAATGCCTCGGGCACCACGACGTTTGGCAATGCCGCCAGCGATGCTGTTGGAAATACGGCACTTCATTATCTGGCGACCGATGCTGCCGGGACCACTCGGATCAATGCAGCGCAAGTCTCGACGACTAGCGACCAGTCGTACCATGACGATGTTGTGCTCGGAAATACGACGACACTTACGGGAACGAATGTCTCGTTTGACGGCAATGTCAATGCGCTAGTCTCAGGCGTACAGGGGCTGACCGTAAATGCGTCAGGAACGACAGCCTTCGGGGACTCCGCAGGTGACTCGGTCGGAACGACCGAACTGCAATTCCTGACGACGGATGCCTCAGGCACAACTCGGATCAATTCGGCGGTCGTTACGACGACAGGGAACGAAACGTTCCATGACAACGTTGTGCTGGGATATACAACCACAGTGACGGGAACGAATGTCTCGTTTGATGGCAATGTCGATGCGCTGGTTTCAGGTTTGCAGGGACTGACGGTGAATGCTTCGGGAACGACGACGTTCGGGGATTCTGCGGGTGACTCCGTTGGTACAACGGAATTGCAATTCCTGACGACGGATTCTGCCGGGACCACTCGGATCAATGCGGCGCATCTCTCGACCACAGGTGATCAGACATTCCACGACAACGTTGTTCTCGGCAACACGGCAACCCTCACCGGCACTAACGTCACCTTTGATGGCAACATTGACGCTCAAACATCTGGTGTGCAGGGGCTGACTGTCAATGCCTCGGGCACGACGACGTTTGGCGATTCCGCTGCCGATGCTGTTGGAACGACAGAGCTTCAATTTGTAACGACCGACGGGGCCGGTACGACTCGGATCAATGCTGCAAATGTCACGACGACTGGCGATCAGACATTCCACGACAATGTCGTACTCGGCAATACAACGACCCTCACGGGATTGAATGTCACATTCGATGGAAACGTTGATGCTCTTACTTCTGGCGTTCAGGGACTGACAGTCAATGCTTCTGGCACGACGACATTCGGTGATGCTGCCAGCGATGCTGTTGGAATAACTTCACTTCAATTCCTGACCACAGATGCAACCGGAACGACGCGCATCAATGCGGCGAATATTACCACGACGGGTGATCAGACGATCCACGACAATGTGATTGTCGGTAATACGACGACGTTGACAGGGACCAATGTCTCGTTCGATGGGAATGTGGACGCGTTGGCATCCGGAGTGCAGGGGCTGACTGTCAATGCTTCGGGGACGACAACGTTTGGCGATGCCGCCAGCGATACAGTCGGAACGACCAAACTTCAGTTCCTGACGACGGATTCTGTTGGAACAACTCGTATCAACGCCGCAAACGTCTCGACGACGGCAGACCAGACGTATCATGACAACGTCATCCTGGGTAATACCACGACACTGACAGGAGCGAACATCTCGTTTGACGGCAACGTCGATGCGTTAGTTTCCGGTGCTCAGGGATTGACCGTCAACGCATCAGGGACGACGACGTTCGGGGACGCCGCAGTTGACTCTGTTGGGACAACAGAGTTGCAGTTCCTGACGACGGATGCCGCAGGGACAACTCGGATCAATGCAGCGAATATCACCACGACTGGGGATCAGACGTTCCATGACAATGTTGTGCTCGGCAATTCGACGGCGCTGAACGGCACGAATGTTGCCTTTGATGGGAATGTCAATGCACTGACTTCCGGAGCACAAGGGCTGACGGTGAATGCGTCTGGCACGACGACATTTGGTGACGCGGCGATCGACTCCGTTGGCACAACAGAACTGCAATTCCTGACAACGGATGCGCCAGGAACGACTCGCATCAATGCGGCAAACGTCACAACAACAGGTGACCAAGCGTTCCACGATAATGTCGTCCTGGGTAATACGACAACGGTCACAGGAACCAACGTCACGTTTGATGGCGATGTGAATGCATTAGCGTTCGGTGTTCAGGGGCTGACAGTCAATGCGAGTGGAACAACGACGTTCGGCGATTCTGCTGGCGATGCAGTCGGCACGACCAAACTGCAGTTCCTGACGACCGATTCCTCTGGAACGACTCGCATCAACGCCGCTAACGTGTCGACTTCGGGTGACCAGACGTACCATGACAATGTTATTCTGGGGAATACCACGACGTTGACTGGGACGAACGTCTCGTTCGACGGCAATGTCGATGCGTTGGTTTCCGGGGTCCAGGGACTGACCGTGAATGCCTCTGGGACTACGACGTTTGGAGATGCGGCCGGCGATTCTGTTGGGACGACAGAGCTTCAATTCCTGGCGACGGATTCTACCGGGACGACTCGGATCAACGCGGCCAATGTTTCGACGACGGGCGATC